>NZ_JBGSXS010000148.1:0-72280 GCF_041751335.1 Aquiflexum sp. | reverse complement strand
TAGTTGGGTTACTGGTATTTCAAAATTGATCAATAGTAGCTATACGAAATATCATGGAACGGAGATAAAGCAGATTAAGTAGAATGGCACTGATTAAAATCAGCCTGTAAGGCCTCATCAAATTTCCATTCAAACCATCCCGCCAGCTCCCAGTAACAAATAAATCCCAGCTGCTATTGATGCTCCAATGATTGGTCCCAGGATTGGTACCCAGCTATATGACCAATCACTTGTTCCTTTTCCTTTGATCGGGAGTAATTGGTGCATCAGTCTAGGGCCAAAATCTCGGGCTGGATTGATGGCATATCCTGTTGTGCCACCCAGTGATAAACCGATTACCCAAACCAAAAAAGCTACAGGCAAAGCACCCAATGCTCCTAATCCTATTGGAACCTGCTGACCGTTAAAGTCTGTAATCACAGGGTCTGTTGAATACAGAATCACTATGATCAAGACTGAAGTGCCGATAATTTCCGAAAAGAGATTGGAAGGGAGATTTCTGATTGCCGGCACAGTTCCGAAGGGAGCGAATTTGAGACCTGCATCCTCTGTGGCATCAAAATGATCTTTGTAGATCAAATAAGATATAGTGGCACCAAACATGGCACCTAAGATTTGGGCTAAAACATAACTTGGAACCATTGCCCAATCAAAAAATCCAACAATGGCCAAACCGATACTGACAGCAGGATTGAGATGCGCGCCACTGTGAGGACCAGCCACCACTACACCAATAAATACACCCAATGCCCAAGCTGTGGTAATTACTATCCAGCCGCTGTTGTTTCCCTTTGTACCTTTCAAAACAACATTTGCTACAACACCCGAACCCATGGTAATTAGAAGAGAGGTGCCTATAAACTCTGCTACAAATGCATCCATATTATTCTACCCAGTTTTTAGACCTTTCTACTGCCTTGTGCCAAAAATGTAAATATTTTTCTATTTTTTCTTTGTCCATCTTTGGTTCGAAACTTTTGTCGGCCTCCCATAGGGATTTGAGTTCCTCTTCATCCTTCCAGAATCCAACTGCCAACCCGGCCAAAAATGCTGCGCCAATAGCTGTTGTTTCGATGATTTTTGGTCTGGTAATTTTACAATCCAAAATATCTGATTGGAATTGCATCAGAAAATTATTCGCTGTGGCACCACCATCTACCCGGAGTTCCACAGTAAGTTCACCACTATCTTTCTCCATGGCTTTGAGTACATCATAGACCTGATAGGCGATGGCTTCCAATGCGGCTCTGGTCATATGTGCGATTGTCGTTCCTCGCGTAATACCAAAAAATGCTCCTCTGGCATCCTGATCCCAATGAGGCGCACCAAGTCCTGACAAAGCAGGTACAAAATATACTCCATCATTGTCTTCCAGGCTTTCAGCCAATTTTTCACTTTCTTTGGCGTGTCCAAAAAATTCTATGCCATCTCTCAACCACTGGATGGCAGCCCCTCCAATAAACACCGAACCTTCCAATGCATAATTTACCTTCCCATTTACCTCCCAGGCTATGGTTGTAAGTAATCTATTGTTGGATTTTACAGGTCTCTCACCTGTGTTCATTACCAAAAAGCAACCTGTACCATACGTCGTTTTTGCCATCCCTGATTGTGTACAAAGCTGTCCGAACAATGCTGCCTGCTGATCTCCCGCAATTCCGGCTATTGGAATTTTGTCGGATAAAATGTCTCCTGAAGTTTCTCCATACACTTCTGAGCTTGATTTGACCTCAGGGAGGATAGATTCTGGAATCTCAAATAATTCCAACAATTCTTTGTCCCATTTCCTATTATGGATATTAAAAACCATTGTCCGGCTGGCGTTGGTGATGTCTGTGAGGTGATGTTTCCCATCTGTAAGTTTCCATACCAGCCAAGTATCCACTGTTCCAAAAGCCAATTCTCCTTTAGCAGCCTTATCTCTTGCGCCTTCCACATTATCCAGTATCCATTTAATTTTAGTTGCTGAAAAATAGGCATCTAAAATCAAACCCGTTTTTGAGGCGATCATTTCTGCTTTCCCCTCTGCTTTTAATTGGTCACAATAAGCCGATGTTCTTCTATCCTGCCAAACAATGGCGTTGTATATTGGTTTCCCATTTTTTCTATCCCAAAGGATTGTCGTTTCCCTTTGATTGGTAATGCCAATTCCTTCGATTTCACTGGCTTTAATATCCTCTTTTGCCAGAGATTCGATCAATACAGCAGATTGACTTGTCCAGATTTCTTGCGGGTCATGTTCTACCCAACCTGATTTGGGAAAGTGTTGCTTGAAATCTTTCTGAGCTACAGAAACTATCTGACCCTTCTTGTTAAAAATAATAGATCTAGAGCTGGTTGTACCTTGATCCAGCGCCATGATGTATTGTTCTTTTTGGCTCATGGTTATTGGGTTATAATATATTTATTAACAGTTTTTTCAAATTCTTCCAATTCATCTGCTATCCAGGCATCGTCCTGACCCATTTCTTCGGCCATAATTTTTGCTGCTTTTGGCCCCATCTCTTTGGCAGCTTTGGCATCCAAGAGCATAATTCTGAATCTTCGTGACATGATGTCTTCAAGCTTCACAGCCATTTCGTTTCTCAACATCCATATCAGTTCTGCCACTGTAAAGGGGTGATTTGAATGTAGTTTTTCTGCCCATTTAGGATGGTCTTTGATCATGGATTTGATCTGGGATGCATCGGATCCATATACAGACATGTGCCCTTCCTCGGGATTTTTTGTATATCCATGAAGTTTCTGGTTTGCTGACTTGCTGGCTTTCATGGATTCTCCGGTGACTTCGGAAAAATAGTCCACAGTATCCTCTCCCATTTTTCTGAAAGTGGTCCATTTTCCTCCAGTTATGGTGACCAGTTTTGAATCTGAGACAATTACTTTATGGCTTCTGGAAATCTCTTTGGTTTTGGCACCTTTTTCTTTAGGGGCAGCCAAGGGCCTCAATCCTGCAAATACAGATAACACATCAGATCGCAATGGTTTTTTGGTCAGGTATGCCTGAGCAGTTTCCAATACAAAATTTATCTCTTTTTCTAATGCCTCTGGTTCGAGTTTGGCTTTGTCCACTAGGGTATCTGTTGTTCCAACGACTAATTTTCCATGCCATGGAACAGCAAAAAGCACCCTTCCATCTGAGGTTTTAGGTATCATCAATGCATCATTGCCTCCCAGAAATGATTGGTCGAAAACAAGATGAATTCCTTGACTTGGTTGAATGCTCTTCCGAACACCTGGTTGATCCATTTGCAGGATTTTGTCAGCAAAAACACCAGTCGCATTGACAACCATTTTTGCTTTGATTTTGATATGATTATCACCGATTTGATCAACAAACATCAAACCATTGACTTTTCCATTTTCGTCTTTGGTCAGCTCGGATACTTTGGCATAATTGAGCACGCAGCCGCCCAATTCATCACAGGTCTGGGCAATAGCTATGATCATTCTAGCATCGTCAAACTGGCCATCATGATACACCACGCCTCCTTTTAATCCAGATTGTTTGATTTGGGGAAGTCTGTTAATAGTTTCTTTTTTATTGATAAACTTGGATTTACCTAATCTCCATTTACCTGCCATCCAATCATAAATCTTGAGCCCTACACTGTATTGTAGTTTATCAAACCAAGTATAAATTGGTATGATGAAAGGTTGGTTATAAGTAAGGTGTGGCGCATTGGCAAGAAGCCTTCCTCTTTCTTTAAGAGCTTCCAATACTAGCCCTACATCTCCTTGCGCAAGGTAACGGACACCTCCATGCAGCAATTTTGTACTCCTGCTAGATGTACCTTTTGCAAAATCTGACTTGTCCAATAAAACTACTGAGAGTCCCCGGGATAATGCATCTAAAGCCACTCCAAAGCCTGAAGCACCTCCTCCGATTACAGCAATATCCCAAATTTTATCTTGACTTTCTTTCAGCCTCTTAAGGCTTAATGACCTATTCATAACGAAAAATTTTTTCTTTTCAAGATATCAAAAAATCCCCGAAAAAAAATTGAAACATTAGGAAATATGAAATCTTCCAATTTTTAAAAGTCTTTATACAACTTCCTTTCGGCTGAAGAACTTCCATTTTCGAATAAGGTCACCACAAAAATATAGTTATATGCAATGTCTTCAAGTTCGGGGTACTTTTCACCTGACCCCACAAAATAATTAACCACATGGTGAATGGAATTACCATGTCCTACAACAACTGCATCCCCTTTCCTAGTTCTCAAATCTTTTTCAAGGTTATCATGATTTTTGACGTCATAGGTTTCTATTAATATGCCAAGTTTATCGGCCAAAGGCTGAACTGTAGCTTTTGTTCTGATAGTATTGGTGCTGTAAATATGCTGGATGTCCTTTTCTTCAAGTATCTGCGCCAGCTTTTTTGATCTGACGGTCCCTGCCACATTCAATTGAGGATCATCTCCTACCAATATTTTTTCTGCATGCCTGACGATGTAGATTGTTTTCGGCTCTTGGTTGGGACTACAGGAAAGCACAGTGATTATTAAAAGAATAATGATCAAGTATCTTTTCATGTTTTGGTATTAAATGAAGTAGTTATTATTGACTGATTAAAATCAGAAATGGTTTCGGAATCTAAAGTATCAAAAAAGTATATTGGATAGAAGAAATTAAAAATAAATTGGCCAGAAGACTTTACAACTTACTGATTTCAAGTATTCTATTTTGATACCAATTAAATATGGATTCGTAGGCAATGGGGTGGGTGAATTTTTCCAAAAGAATTCCATTTTTAATTATAAAATGTGTAGGGGAGGAGACCACATTGAATTTGTTTTCTACTTCATTTCTATTCATGAGCATGGTTTTATAACCAAAATCCCCAGTTTTATCAAAGTGTTTTCTGGTTTTGTCCTCATGACTCATAGAATAACTTAAAAATAAAATTTCATCATTTTTCTTAAACAATTCTGTCAATTTGGACAAAAAAGGTTCTTCTTGTTTACAGCCTTTGCATCCTACATACCAGATATTGATGACAAGGGTTTTGTCCTTAAGTGTTTCAACCGGTATCAATTGCCAATCCAGAGAAAGGTAATCTACTAATGGGAATTCGTTTCCAATAGCAGGGCCTTGATTTCTCAGAGCTTTTCCTGTTTCAAAAGGAAAATCTGATTGTTGTTTAGAGTTAGTTTGAGCCAAGCATATCGAAACAGAAAAAAATAAAACCATAATACCTTTCAATATCATCTTCATTGTTACCATATCCTAAATTATATAAAATATGGCTTTATTTCAACAGTTAGCCACTATAAGTATTGTCTATATGTTGATCTTTTCCCTTATGAGGCTCAAATTCCAGATACTGCTCCCAAAATGGTTCTTCCGGTAATGCGGCTCTAAGGTAAAGTTTTTCCTTTTTAATAGGATGGACAAATACTAGGTGGAAAGCGTGCAAATTGATGCTGGCATCCGGATTGGCTTTGGAAAAACCATATTTCAAATCACCACGGATAGGACATCCCATGCTGGCCAATTGAACCCTGATTTGGTGCGGACGGCCTGATACTGGTCTTACCTCTACTAGCCAATGGTCATTGAGTTTGCCCATTCTTTTATAATTCAATTCGGCTTTCTGGGAACCTTCTACCTCTTTTTCATAAGCAGTCACCACGTTGCGTTGTTCATCTTTGATAAGGTAATGTGTCAATTTGCCAATCTCTTCCTTAGGTTTGCTTTTGACAACTGCCCAATAGACTTTGTGAATTTCTCGTTTGCGGAAAAGCTCCATCATCCTTTCAAGGCCTTTAGAAGTCCTCGCAAATACAACAAGTCCGCTAACAGGTCTGTCAAGTCTGTGGACAGGATGAAGAAATACATCGCCTGGCTTGTTGTATTTTTTTTTGATATAATCCCTACAATAGTCTGTGAGGGTTTTGTCTTTGGTTTTGTCTCCTTGGACTAAAATTCCCGCAGCTTTATTAACTATCAAGAGGTGATTGTCCTCATAGACTACGGAAAATGGTTTTTTTCTCATTTCAAGTTCGTGGATTTTTCTACAAAGATATTTTATTAATTACAGACATCGGGGTCTTTTTTGAATTTTATGTTAAATTAAGCTCAAGTTGTAAATTTTGACAGCTAAGTCACTTGAAATGTAATAACTGTCTTAATAGACTTAATAGATGAATCCGAAAAAGACATTTAGTGATACCATAGAAATTCTCAAGAAGACATTTGAATACGTAAGGCAGGACCAACCGATAGTTTACAGCGCGGCAATTGCATTTTTCACCTTATTTTCGTTACCGGCCATCTTGGTCATCATTGTTTCTATTGGAACTGTCTTTTTTGAAAGATCAGAAATCAAAAGTGAAATCATTAGCCAAATAGAACTTAACGTTGATCCAGAAACGGCTGAACAGGTGAATGAAGTATTGAATAAGGTAATGAACCTACCCGACTCAGTTCTTTTTATCATTATTGCTGTTTTGGTCATTTTTAAAAGCGCCTCGATGATTTTCGGTATTCTTCAAAAAGCGCTTAACTCTATATGGAAAGTAAAACTCAAGAAAGGGATCAGTTTTTGGCAAGTTGCAAAATACCGGTTCATACCCTTATTATTTGTATTCGGCTTGGGGTTTTTACTGGTGTTGACATTATTTGTCGATATACTTCAAACCTACGTTGCTAATGTTGCCAAAGGGATACTGCCGGAGAGTATTGAATCCATATTGATTGGCTTTACAAATTTGATTTTCAATTTTTCAGTGGTGATGCTTTTCTTTACCATAGTCCACAAAACATTACCTGACGCCATTATCCAGTGGAAAGATGCATTTGCAGGAGGCATCATTACGACATTTCTGTTTTTGATTGGAACTAGACTTATTAAGCTTATTATTTCCAACATTGACCTCAACAATTATTATTCTGCAGCCGGTTCTTTGGTTGTTCTCTTGCTTTGGATTTTCTACAGTTCATTGATCCTATTTCTCTGCGGTGAAATCACAAAAGCCTACGCCATTCAACGTGGGCACAAAATTCAGCCTAAACCAATAGCAGTGCGCTATTCAGTCACTTTGCATGAAGAAAATGATTGATTGGATAAATCAGAAAATTGCACAGGTCAAAATTCCGAAGTGAAATGGAACTCAATTTCAGGGTAGTTTTCTTGGACCATTTGAAGCCAGGATTTGGATTCTGCCATAAAGACCAGTTTCCCATCTTTATCATAGGCAATATGTCTGTTTTTTGACCTCACAAATTCATCCAACTGCTTTTTGTCCTTGCTGCTGATCCAGCAGGCCTTATATAGGTTCATTGGGGCAAATTCCACAGAAGCATTGTATTCATTTTTCAACCTGAATTGAATGACCTCAAACTGCAATTGCCCAACCGTACCTACAACTTTTCTATTTCCCATTTCATAGGTGAAATACTGTGCAACTCCTTCTTCCATCAACTGTTTCAGACCTTTCTCCAATTGCTTTGTTTTCATGGCGTCTTTGTTGATGACTTCTTTGAAAATCTCTGGAGAAAAACTCGGGATTCCTTTGAAAGTCATGTTTTCACCTTCTGTAAGGGTATCTCCAATTTTCAGGTTTCCTGTATCAAAAAGGCCTACAATATCCCCCGGGAAAGCTTCATCCACAATTTCCCTGTCCTGGGCCATAAATTGTGTCACATTGGAAAACCTTAATGGTTTAGGTCCTCGGACATGGTTGTATGGTTTGTTCCTTTCAAATTTTCCAGAACAGATTCTCAAGAAGGCGATTCTGTTTCTATGGTTGGGGTCCATGTTTGCATGGATTTTGAATACAAACCCTGAGAATTTTGGTTCATCCGGTAATACTTCTCTTTCTTCGGTATATCTACTTTTGGGTGTAGGTGCAATTTGGATAAAAGTATCCAGCATTTCATTTACCCCGAAATTATTCACTGCTGAGCCAAAAAATACCGGAGCAATCTTCCCTTCTAAATATTCTTTTGGATCAAAATCCGGATAAACTCCTTCAATTAATTCCACATCTTCTCTAAGCTGATTGGCGTTATTTGTACCGATCAGTTTATCTAATTTTTCGTCATCAAGGTTGTCAAAGGACACTCTTGCATCACTTAATTTTCTCTGGCTAGGACTAAAAAGGTTCAGTTTTTTGTCAAAGAGATTATACACACCTTTGAAGCCTTTTCCCATTCCGATCGGCCACGATAAGGGTCTTACTTGTATATTCAATTTTTCTTCCACCTCATCCAATAACTCATAAGGATCTCTACCTTCCCGATCAAGTTTATTGATAAAACAAATGACAGGTGTATTTCTCATCCTACAGACTTCCATGAGTTTTTCGGTCTGGATTTCAACACCTTTCACACAGTCTATGACCATAATGACTGAATCCACTGCTGTAAGCGTTCTGTATGTATCCTCTGCAAAGTCTTGGTGCCCAGGTGTATCCAACAAATTGATTTTTATTCCTTTGTATTCAAATCCCATTACGGAAGTAGCCACAGAGATACCTCTTTGTTTTTCTATTTCCATCCAGTCGGATTTGGTGGCAGTATCTATTTTATTGGACTTGACTGCCCCGGCGGTCTGAATTGCACCACCAAAAAGTAATAATTTTTCGGTCAGTGTAGTCTTTCCCGCATCGGGGTGGGCGATGATGGCAAAAGTTCTTCTCTTTTGTATTTCTTTATTCAGGCTCATGCAATTTACTGATTCTGTAATTTTCAGCCTGCAAAGGTAAGGTTTTAATTTATAGGTTGGAAGGTTCTTAAACTTTAATCCGATCGCAAAAGTTGAAGGGTAAGCTCATCTACTTTTGATCAGGCTTTTTGACTCAAAAAATCTTCCCTTTTGAATCCGGAAATCCCTTCTTTGGTCCCATTGAGGACAATTCTGAAAGTTGTGCCTTTGCCAGGTTCAGAATTTTTCACAAAAATTTTACCATTATGATATCCTTCTATGATTCTCTTTGCCAAGGTGAGGCCTAGACCCCAGCCTCTTTGGCGCGTTGTAAATCCCGGATTAAAAACCTTTTTATACATATTTTTCTCCATTCCTTTTCCGGTATCTGTGATGTCCACAAATACGTAACGCTCACTTTCTTTGATGATATCAATGGAGATTTCTCCTTGTCCCTTCATGGCGTCAACAGCATTTTTGCAGAGATTTTCTATCACCCATTCAAAAAGGGGCTTGTTCAGCATGGCATCAATGTTATTTGCATATCCACTTACTTTCATTTCTACTTTGGTCGAAATCCGTGGTCTTAGGTAGTTGATTGCCTCATCCACTACAGAAAAGACATTTTCAGGCTGAATGGAAGGGGTGCTGCCTATGGAACTGAATCGCTCAGTCACCATTCGGAGTTTGACAACATCTTTGTCCATCTCTTTGATCACTTCCTTATTTTCCTCCCAGACGGGAGAATTGCGGAGATAATCAATCCACGCCATCAAAGATGCTATCGGAGTACCAAGTTGATGGGCTGTCTCCTTGGTTAGTCCGGCCCAAACTCTGTTTTGCTCTGCGATTTTGGATTGGTTAAAAACCGCATAAGCCAATGCTCCAAAGACGAGGATTACAGCCAATTGTATATAGGGATAGTATTTCAAAGAAGTCAGTAATTCAGAATTTCGATAATAAACCAAAAAAGAATCCTCTATTAGGATGGGTTCATATTCAGCCTTCATGATTTCAAGTTCCTTTTCGATCACTTTATCAATTTCATCAGCGTCGGCATTTTTCTTGAATTTTATATTCCTATTTTCAATTGGGTTTCCATCCAAATCAACAATAATTACAGGAATCGAGCTGTTTTGCTTGATGATTTCTTCATTGATGAAGCTGAGTGCATCTGTATTGACAGAAGCATATTCTAGGGCTATAGCAAATAATTGAATCTGCCTTCTTTCCCGCTCTTTCAGTTCCTCTACAAGAAGATTGGTATAATATATTGATCCGAAACTAATTATTACTGAACTGATAAAAATGAGCCATTTGATTCGGTTCTTATTTTGGTAGAAGTCTAAGATGGCAATGTCCTGAAGTTTGTTCTTCATTGGGATGTGAATGGATGAAGCTATTTAATAGAAAACTCAATTTGTCAATAGATATTATCAATCTGACAAAATTACTTTTTCCAACCCGATGGCTTTATTTTTGTACATGGTATATTGTTACAAACCATAAATATAAAAATTATGAGCACAAACGATATCGGATTAGAAATAAAAGAAAGTAAGGTATTGGTTAAAAAATTGAACAGCTTATTGGCCAATTATGAGATTTATTACCAAAACCTGAGAAATTTTCATTGGAATGTTACTGGGCCCAACTTTTTTGAGCTTCATGCCAAATTTGAGGAGCTATATAATGCTGCCACTTTGGCAATAGATGAAACTGCTGAAAGAATCCTTACGCTTGGAGAAAGACCTTTTTCTTCATTCAGTGAATTCATCGAAAATTCTGAAATAAAAGAAGCCATGAAGATTCAGGATTCCAAAAAAATGGTAGAAATTATCAGAGACAATCTAAATACCTTGTTGAAATTGGAGCGTTCGGTATTGGAAGTTGCTGGTGAACAGGGTGATGAAGGTACGGTAACTTTGATGAGTGATTATATCACAGCCAAAGAAAAAACTGTTTGGATGCTTTCAGCTTATTTGAAATAAGTTTTAAGTCTGTTCAAAAAAAAGAGGATGGGTTTCTACCTATCCTCTATATTTTTATACATTAACATGCCTCTCTGCATGGTATGAGGACCTGACCAAAGGACCTGATTCTACATATTTTATTCCTCGTTTCAATCCCTCTTCTCTGTATTCAGCAAATAAATCAGGATGGATAAATTCTGCAACCTCAATATGCATTTTGGTTGGTTGAAGGTATTGTCCTAAAGTAAGGATATCACAGCCATGAATTACAAGATCATCCATTGCCTTCAATACTTCATCTTTTTTTTCTCCCAAACCTAACATGATTCCCGTTTTGGTTCTCTTACCATATTCCTTGGTAAGTTTGATCTGCTCAAGAGATCGAGTATATTTTGCTTGAGGTCTGACGCGTCGGTAAAGACTCTCAACTGTTTCCACATTATGTGACACAACTTCTTGACCGCCACTGATCATCTTGTAAAGGGCATCCCAGTTGGATTTGACATCAGGAATTAAAGTTTCAATCGTCGTTTGTGGAGAAAGCTTTTTTGTCTCAATTACTGTCTGATACCAAATTTCAGCACCTTTATCTTTAAGTTCGTCTCTATTGACAGAAGTGATAACGGCATGCTTAACGCCCATTAATTGAATAGCTTCGGCTACCCGTCTTGGTTCATCTGTATCATATTCAGGTGGTCTTCCAGTTGCCACTGCACAGAAAGAACAGGATCTCGTACAGACATTACCCAAAATCATAAAAGTTGCGGTGCCTGCACCCCAGCATTCACCCATATTGGGACAATTGCCACTTTCACAGATAGTATGCAATTTATGTTCATCTACCAATTTTCTAACTTTGGCGTATTCTTTTCCAATAGGCAATTTAACTCTCAACCAATCCGGTTTTTTTCGTTTGGTTGCTTCTTCGGAGATTACTGGAAGTTCGATCATTTTCTATTTTTTATGGAAGTCCAAAATTAACCCTACTTTGTCAAGATTGATTATATAAACAAAATTTATAGCGCTTTTTTGGTAATATCTCTATCAATTTTAGGATTTATAATGATAAATCTACTAGGTACTTGTCATTGGAAAGTATGAAGAGGTAGAAATATTTTCAATGTGCCACTAAAATCTTCGGATTTATTATTTCCTAAATCCATAAAAGAAAGTGAAATAAACAGATTGGAATATTTGCCGACTTTCAACGGTGGGTATCAAGGGGATTTCTTTGGTAAAACCTTCTAATTGGTAACCTAGTTCCAAGCCGGTTACATTTGACTTGAAGACCCCGAATTCAAAATTGACTGCTGCTTTTGCATTCGCTCCAAATGCAATGTCTGATTGACCGAGACCTTCAAATATCCTACCTGGTCCTATAATATTGAAACGGCTTTGATGTACTGCCGGATTGAATTGCTCTCTTACAGTCTCTAATCTGTTGACAGCATATTCTATAACATAGGGGGCAATAATACCTATGCTGGGACCTATTGCACCTAAGACTGAGACCTGAACCCCTTGTTGTGGAGCCTTCTTGAATACAATCAACTCTCTTCCATAATATGGTCTTATAGAATACAGATAGTTTGATTTTCCAAAGATGTATGAGTTTCCTAAAACAGTATTGTAACGAACCTCTTTGGGATCTTTAACATTGACCATATCAAGTCCAAAAAACTGAAAATTTGTTTCGTCAATCCTGAAACCCATTTTCAAAGCAAATCCACCAATCAATCCACCATTGGTATTTTTATTCACTCCAAAAAGGACTTCGCTTTCATATTCGTAATCTCCTGCGTCTTCCCTTTGGGCATTGGCTGAAAAATAAAGACTTAGAAAAAGAAAGGGTAGAATGTATTTTATTGCTTTCATCATATTTATGGTGATGAATTTAACGGTAAATTTGTATCTATGTTACTTAACCAAAAATAAAAATAAGGGTTTATACTAACTTAAAAAAGTTGCTTCAATATATTCCTTAAAGGATATGTAATATGGGTTAAAATTAACAAAAAATGTGGAATGATATTTTTTTCAAAATCTTGTAGCGTTTTAGCAATGAATTGCGTCTAGTATCAAAGGGCCTGAAAACCAACCTATATCTTTGGAAAAACACCTGATCCAAAAAGCAAAAGATGGAGACTCCAAATCCATAGAAATGCTTTATAAGCACTTCTATGGGTATGCTATGAGTATTGCTTTGAGGTATTCTAATTCCAGAGAGGAAGCATGTGAGATTGTAAATGACAGCTTTATGAAGGCATTTGAAAAGTTGCCTCAGTATAGCCCTGAAAATTCATTTAAAGGTTGGTTTAGAAGAATCCTCATCAATACCTCGATAGATTACTATAGGAGAAATGTAAAATATTTTGCGGTAATGAATATCGAAAAAGCTGATGCTGAAGTATCCGACCCCGATATCATTGATAGCTTATCTACTCAGGACATTCTTGGAATTCTGAGGGATTTACCTGAAGTATTGAGGATTGTATTCAATATGTACGAAATAGAGGGGTATTCCCATAATGAAATTGGTGATGAACTTGGCATCCCTTCCAGTACATCAAGAACCTACTTGGCAAGGGCAAAAAAACAGTTGCGTGAAAAAGTGCAGGATTTAAATGAAATAAAAAATGAAGGAGCAATTCGATAAAAGACTTGTTGATAAGATAAAAGTCTCCTTTCAACAGCATGAGGAACCATTGGATCCTCAGGAACTTGAAAAGTTTAAGAAACTTTATCTTGGACAAAAAAATAAAGGTTTCAAAAGGATCGGTGCCTTTTGGTGGATGAGTTTTGCTGCCAGTTTGGTATTAGGAGTTTTACTTTTCAACCAATTTCAGATCACAAAAACCAACCAAAATGAAGATTCTCCTGAATTGCTGACATCTAAAGAACAAACTATTATTGATGAACAATTTTCTACACAAGATCAAAAAGAGGATCCGAAAAGGGGCTTTGGAAATAAGTTAGAAAACGAGTCAAACAGAGGTGAACAAGAAAATCTGAGGCGGACCACTGTTGAGTTTCAAAAAGCAGGTGCCGATAAAGACGCTCCTCATTTGGGTAAAATTATTGGTAAGGAATCTTTAAAATCTAAATCAATTTTAGCTGATAATAAAGAATCCATAAATAAAACCGACAAAGGGTTTGATGCAAATGAACCTTTTATTGATGCATCCAGAGCGTTGAGTTTTAAGGATGATTCTGAAACTGAACAAAAATCACTTGATTATATTAAAAATTGGTTAGGTGAAGACCTTGGGGTTCAGGAAAAACAGATGGTGGCAATGATTGAAAAAAAGAACGATCCTGTCAAACTAGGTGTTTTGGTAGCCCCTCAAACTATTTCCAATACTACCCAAACCCTAAGTTTAGGGGCAGGAATGATGTCTGAATTTTCTTTTTCCAAAAGATTGAAACTTGATGTCGGATTGGCGTATGCAAGGCAACAGATTACCCCCACTACTTCAAGTAGAAATTCATTGAGGACATCAGATGCTGTATTTACAAACACACAGTCATCAGCTGCACTATCCGAGGCAGCGAGAGCTGCATTTTCAGGGAATTTCATTAATGCATCTACGGAATTAAGTTTTGGGCAACTGGAAATCCCTATCAATCTCAAATACAAAGTCTTGGAGAATAAAAATTCCGATGTTTATTTGATATCGGGCTTTTCCAATATGATGTATTTAAACCAGCAGAATACTACCACCTTCAGCACAGCAAATCTGAATCAAGGAAATTTTGTAGGTTTGCAACCTGCAATTCAAACCTATTCCCAGACAGAAAGCCCAAATTCTGGGTCCGGAAATGTTGATTCTGGTCAAATGCTTAATTTTGGATTTGGTTATGAGCAGAATTTAAAAAATGGGACTTTTCTTTCGATCGAACCATTTTATAAATTTTCTTTGGGTGACCAAACATTCAACAATCAACAGTTCTCCATAGGCGGAATTAATCTTAGAATGAATTTCCAATTAAAAAATAAAAAAGAATAATAATGACAAAAAGAAAAGTTGTTCCGATAATAATTGGAATAGTAATGTATGGGTTGACATCCTGTTTTCCTGAAGTGGAGTCTGATCTTCAAAAGTCTATGGATAAAGATGACAGGCTTTTAAAAGAATATCTTTCCCGAAATGCTATCGATGCCATTGAAAGTCCGGTTGGTTACTTCTACAGTAAAGAAGTGGTCAATGCCACAGGTAATCAAATTGTCAATAATGAAGTAGTTGGAGTTTACTATGAAATCAGAACCACTGATGACCAATTGATTGAAAGTTATATGGATCAAACAGTTAGGCCAAGATTATATGTGCACAATGATAGCGGATTAGTTCCTAGGGCAATGAATTTTGCATCTGGACTGTCTAAAACAGGTGAAACATTAATGCTGTATGTCCCTTCCTATTTAGGCTATCAAACCTACAGTTACCAGCAATTGATTCAGCCTAATTCCAATTTAGTGATCAAAATGAAATTTGTGGATACATATTCTGAAGCCGAACTCAAGGCTATGGAGGAGGAATTAATTGAGGCTTATATTTTAGAGAATGAGTTAGTGGGATTTGAAAAAACTGTAGATGGTATGTATGTGCGAGTACTTCAGGAAGGTGAAGAAGATTCAAAGGTTTCTGCCAATAATGACATTGTCCGTTTTTCTTTCCAGTTATTTCAGCTAGATAAAGCTAACGCTATAGCTGAAAATTCAACAAATGACATTGTACAGGCAACAATAGGTAATGAAGGAAACTTAAAATTTTTGAATTTGGGTTTGAAAGGGGTCAAAAAAGATATGGAATTGGAAATGCTCATACCTTCCGATTTAGGTTTTACAAATTCCACACAAGTTTTCCCATTCATAATCAGGAAAGATCTTTTTGAAAAAGGCTTCATTAATCAAATAGCTAGGCCTAAAGAGCCGATTCGGTTTAAGGTAAAGATAGTAGAAGTAAGATAATTGAATTTATATTTGAAAGGCCTTTAATTCTTGAAATTGGAGGCCTTTTTTTTATGATGTAGAATGTCCAAATTTGTTCTCTATTTAAACCCAAATAATTATGAGTTTTCTTTTTGAAAGTTTTAAAGGATGGAAGGAATATTGCGAATCCAATCATCTGAATCTTTTCGAATCTGTGTTACAATATGAGGTTTCTCAGAAAGGTGTAACTGAAGATGAAATTTGGCGAGGTCTTTCAAAGGCATTTGAGGTAATGAAGGAAGCAGTTGAGACAGGTTTGTCGGAAGAAATGACTTCAAGGTCAGGAATGATCAATAATGGTGCGAAAAAAGTTTATAACTATCCCGTTGCTGTTCTTTCCATAGAATTTCAAAAACTAATATCACGTGCTTTGGCAGCAAAAGAGGTGAATTCTTGTATGGGTAGAGTGGTGGCAGCACCTACAGCAGGAGCTTCGGGAATTTTGCCGGGAGTATTATATACTTTACAGGAAATCCATTCTTTGGATGATAGAAAGATCCTTGAGGGTCTTCTTATTGGAGCTGGAATAGCCTTAATCATAGAGCAAAAAGCCAGTCTCGCTGGGGCTGTAGGCGGATGTCAGGCAGAGACAGGTTCTGCCGCTGCAATGGCCTCCGGGGCTATTGTATATTGTCTTGGGGGTTCGGTTGACCAAGTATTCAGCGCTGTAGCCATCACTATCCAATGTATGTTAGGCCTAGTATGTGATCCTGTTGCCGGATTGGTCGAAATTCCATGTGTAGTCAGAAATGCAAGTGCAGTCGCAATTGCCAATAGCTCTGCCCAAATTGCTTTGGCCGGAGTCAACTCAGTAATTCCTGTTGATGAATGTATTGATGCAATGGGTGAGATTGGATCCAGTATGGAAAGCAGGTATAAGGAAACAGCAATGGGAGGACTAGCCGCAACCTTGACAGGTCAGGAAATATCTAAGCGGGTATTGATTCAGGATATTGAGATTCTTCCCGACGAAGATTTAGCGGAGTAGATTGTCGAAAAATGGTATATTCAATAACCAATGGATTGAATAACCAAAAATCAAAGCCCAAGATAGTGCACTGGCCAACATATAAAAAAATATTTTTTTCTTATCCACATTAAAAGCATTCAAAATTATAGTTCCACCTATAGGGGTAAGAAAAACGGGGGTCAATACAGCGATTCCAATTGGGCCGAATTTTTTCCAAACCTTGACAATGCGTCTGGTTTTTGGGGTAAATTTTTTCCGGTTTTTTGTAAGTCTTAGGTTCCAGTGTGATTTGAACCAATCTCCCAAATAGGTCATGAAAACGACTGATGTCATCATCCCACCCACAGTTACAGTGACTATTTCCAAAAGGTTGTATCCGGCAGCCGCACCCAATATTGGTCCTGCAATGAATTTAAAAAGACATACAAAAAATATGGAAAGAAATTTAATCAGATATGGGATCATATTATCATATATAAATAAAGCCCATACAACGCTAATAAAATGAATCCTTCCAATTTGGAGACTGTCAACTTGGATTGAAGAATAGGATACAAAATTAATGTAAAGCCTATCATCCAAATAAAATCTTGTTTTAGAAATATATCCGATACCTGAATCGGACTAACCAAGGCTGTAATACCTATGATCGCCAATACATTCATGATATTACTTCCGAGGATATTTCCTATGGCTATATCAGTTTTTTTATTAAGGGCAGCAATAACAGAAGTAACCAGTTCAGGAAGACTTGTTCCAATTGCGATTATCGTTACTCCAATAACCCTTTCACTGATTCCTAAGTTTTTTGAAATATTTACTGCACTATCCACTAACATGTCCGAGCCAAAAAATAAACCCAAAATCCCTGCGAAAAGCAATAATATTGTTTTCCAAAGTGGATTTAACTCCACAGAGATTTCCTCTGAATCTAGTTGGTCTTTTCCTGAAAGCTTCCTGAAAAAATATAAATTGATTAGTATAAGTAAAATAAAAAGTATTAATCCTTCCCATCGGGAAATGGAACCATTTAGTGCCATTACGTAAAAAAGGAGTGAACTCAGGAGAGCAGCTAGATAATCCAACTTGATCACTGATTTTAATATTGCAATTGGAAATATAATTGCGCTTATTCCCAGCACAAGTGAAATATTTGAAATATTGGAGCCAATGACATTGCCCATTGCAATATCGCTATTCCCCTTGATGGCTGCATTGATACTCACAAGCAATTCTGGAGCTGAGGTGCCAAAGGCCACTATCGTAAGTCCTATGAGACCTTGACTGAGGCCAAACTTTAAAGCTAACCCTGAGGCCCCATCTACTAAAAATTTTCCTCCTGCCAATAATATGATTAGTCCAATTACTAAAAACAGATAATCCATAGTGTAATTATAGTTTTTGGCCGAAACATAAATCCCCTGCATCTCCTAAACCAGGTATAATGTAAGATTTGTCATTTAACTTATCGTCCAACGAACAAATCCAAATTTTATAGGGTATGCTCAATTGATTTTTTAAGTAATCAATACCTTCAGGAGCAGCTATAACTGATGCAATATGGATCATGGAAGGACTTCCATGTGTTTGAAGTAGGTTTTCTATTGTATTAATAAATGATTTTCCAGTGGCCAGCATAGGGTCGACAATAATCACCTCCTTTCCTTCAATATTAGGGGCTGCTTGATATAAATAATTGATTTCCACTTCTTTTGAATTTGGTAGTTCAGTTACTCGATATGCACCTATGAAACCACTATCTGCAGCATCAAATAGATTTAAAAATCCTTGATAAAAAGGAATAGCCGCTCTCATCACTGAAATTAGAATAGGTTGCTCACGGATCAGAGGTAGCGTTGTATTTCCTAATGGAGTTTCGAACGTCCTAGTGGTAAATTGAAGAGACTTGGAAATTTCATATGCCATAATTTCCCCTAACCTTTCAAGATTTTTTCTAAATCGAAGCCGGTCAATTTGTATGTTTTTATCCCGTAATTGGTAGAGATATTGATTGGCTATGGTATTTGTTTTATCAAGTATAAACATGGCAATTATGCAGTGAATAACATAAATTCAAATATCGATAATTTAACATAAACTTAAACTTCCCTAATTCAAATACACAAAAAAAGCCCGATCTTTTGGATCGGGCTTCTAATTATATTTAAAGAAGTTTATTGAACTTCAAAACTTGCTCTTCTAGCTAATTGTCTAGCATCTGCAGATCGCTTATCTACACTAGTATCTTCACCATATCCTTTATATGTAATTCTGGATGCATCAACACCTGATGAGATCAAAAGATCATAAACTGATTTGGCTCTTCTTTCTGATAATTTCATGTTATAATCTTCAGGACCTATTTCATCAGCGAAACCTTTTACTTCCAGTTTAACTCCAGGATTTCTTTTTAAGAAATTAGCAACATAATTTGTAGCAGAAGCTGAATATCCAAGTGGTTTAGCACTATCAAAAGCGAAGTAAACATTTACATAGCCTTCGTTAATGGCTTTCTTAAAGTAGTCTACTTCTTTAACTTCTTCTTCAATTGGACAGCCATTGTTTGAAGCTGGTCCGGGAGCAAATGGACACTTATCCAAATGATCAGGAATTCCGTCACCGTCAGAATCGAGCGTTCTGCCCATGTTATCTACTCTTGCTCCTGAAGGAGTATTAGGCTCTTTGTCCAAATAATCAGGGATTCCATCTCCATCAGAATCTTTCAACATATCTTTAATTTCACCGATTTGTTGAGCTAATTCTGCTTTTGTAGCATACTTATCAGCTTCAACATACCAATCGGCATGAGTGGAAGCTTTTCCAAGATAGAAATTCAATCCTATGGTACCTGTCCACCAATTTGCTTTAGGCCCTTGAAAAGTAGGGTCAGTTGGACCGATATTTGAATTGCCATCGAAAGAAACAGTTTGTCTTCCGTTCACAATAGTGCTAATATCTCCTGTAAGAGCTACTCTTTCGCCTAGCTTAATTTGACCGGTCAAACCGCCCATAATGTTATAAACATTATCGTCTAAGGGGTTCGCATCTGGTCTAACTTGACCAATACCAGCTCCTAAGTGACCTAATAGGTTGAAAGTTCTTGTGAAAGATTCCCATTTCATAATTCTTCCTAAATTGGCCACACCTTGAATATTCAACCTATAATAGTTGGTAGAAAATTCAGGAGTATCGCTTTTTTCATTGAATGATCCAAGTCCATAGTCAAGTTTTGCTCCAAACTTGTCATTGAACATGTAACGTACACCAAAATCCACATGACCTAACCCAAGGGGTGAGTAGTAGTTAGGTGTTAGTGGAGCCTGAGCATGATTTAAGCCTCCGTTTAATTCTAGGGACCACTTGTTGTAGTCGCTTTGGGCGTTTACCGTTAAGGCAATACACCCAGCCATGATTGTAGATAGTAGTATTTTTTTCATAATAAAAAATTTTTACCGTTCAGATTTTGAGTGTTTAATTGATTTATTTTCAACTTTATAATATTTTAACTATTCACAAATGTATATTAATATTTTAAAACTTTAAACTTTATCAAAAATCTTTTCAATTTTTCATATTTGTAAAACTAGCCAAAACTGATATAATTTTATATAATATGGAACTGCTCAATAAGTTACTTAATATTCATAGTGTTTCAGGTGATGAACGTTTAATGACAGATTTTCTGATTGAATATGTTAACCAACGGAAAAGTCAGTGGAAGGTTCAGCCTGAGTTTTATTTTGGAGGGGAATTTCATGATTGTTTGTTGTTAAAATTTGGAACTCCTAAGACAGCTGTCTTTTCGCACATAGATACTATTGGATTTACCGTAAGATATGAGGATCAGCTTGTGTCAATTGGAGGTCCTGAGGTAGAAAATGGATTTGATTTAGTTGGGGAGGATGCCTTAGGTCCTATTAAATGCAGATTGGTGGAAATTGATGGGGATTTGTTTCATGATTTTCCGAGAGCAATTGTAAGGGGGACTTTATTGTCTTTTGCGCAGGTCATCAGGATAAATGGTGGTTTTATTCAGGCAGCATATCTAGACAATAGATTGGGGATTTATAATTGCCTTAAATTATGTGAATCCCTTGAAAATGGATGGGTCGTTTTTTCAACATATGAGGAGCATGGGGGAGGGAGTGTTCCGTTTTTATTAAAGTTTATCCAAGAGACTTCCCCAATCAAACAGGCGTTAGTTTCTGATATAACATGGATTACCGAAGGAATTTCACATCATCAAGGAGTGGTTATTTCTATGCGTGATCAATTTATTCCCAGAAAAATTTATTTGAACAGAATTATCAAATTGGCATTGGAAAGTGGTATCCCTTTCCAATTAGAGGTTGAAGGATCAGGTGGGAGTGATGGGAGGGAAATACAGCATTCTCCTTACGCGATTGATTGGTGTTTTATTGGTGCTGCTGAAGATAATGTGCATACTCCTTCAGAAAAAGTTTCTTTACTTGATTTGGATTCAATGTTGGCGTTGTACCGCTATTTGATGAAACATCTATAAGGATTAGCAACTAATTCCATGTACGCCAAACTTTTTTTTTTATATTTGTAGGGCCCTTGAATAGAGGGCATTTTTGTTTCATAACATGGTATCGATAAAAGATAAAGAATTTATACCTTATATAAGTGCCCATGCTCTGAAAAAGAGAATAGAAGAAATGGGTAATGAGATATCCAATGATTTTTCAGGGAATCCTGCGGTTCTAATAGGTGTATTGAACGGTGCCTTTATGTTTTTATCAGATCTGACCAGAAATATAAAGATTCCAATGGAAGTAACTTTTATAAAGGTGGCTTCTTATATAGGAACAGAGTCTAGTGGTGCAGTAAAGAGTTTGATGGGATTGGATTTAGATTTAGAGGGTAAATCTGTTATTCTTGTAGAAGACATTGTAGACACAGGTTTGAGTATGAAATTTCTTTTGGAACTTGTAAAAGAAAAAAAACCGAATAAGATTGCAGTTGCTTCTTTACTTTTAAAGCCGGATGCTCTTGTTCATGACATCAAAATTGATTATGTAGGATTTGAAATCCCAAATAGGTTTGTGGTGGGGTATGGAATGGATTATGATGGATTTGGCAGAAATCTGCCCGCTTTGTATCAGTTAAAATAATTTCAATAAAACAAAAGAGATAAATCATGCTTAATATTGTGTTGTTTGGCCCTCCAGGGGCAGGTAAAGGTACCCAAAGTGAAAAAATCATAGCTAAATACCACCTATCTCACCTTTCAACTGGGGATCTGTTCAGGAAGCATTTAGGTGAAGGTACAGACCTTGGTCGGTTAGCCAAAAAATACATGGATGAAGGCAGGTTGGTGCCTGATGAAGTTGTGATAGGGATGGTCGAAGATAAAATCACAAATTCCAAGGATGCAAATGGGTTTATTTTCGATGGATTTCCCAGAACTGTCGCTCAGGCAGAAGCATTAGACAAGTTGATGCGAAATAACAAGTTGGAAATTTCCGGAATGATAGCTTTGGATGTTGAAGAAAAAATTCTGAAAGAAAGAATTAGGGAAAGAGGAAAGACTTCCGGACGCACTGATGACCAAGATGAATCAAAAATTGAAACCAGAATCAGGGTTTATTTAGATGAGACCTTGCCTGTTGCGGCATATTACGAGCAGCAGGGTAAATTCACAAAAATAAACGGGGTTGGTACCATTGAAGATATTTTCGGGGATATCGAAAAAGTAATTGACAAGTTCTGATATAGAATATTTTGTACCTTTGTATAATGTATTTGTTCGGCTAAGCATGGAGCTTAGCCGTTTTTGTTAGAAAAAAAGAAGAAAGTGGCTGATACTAACTTTATAGATTATGTGAAATTCTGCTCAAGATCTGGAGCAGGGGGTGCGGGTTCTGTTCATTTCAGAAGAGAAAAGCATGTGCCAAAAGGAGGTCCTGATGGTGGAGATGGTGGCAGAGGCGGACATATCATTCTTAAGGGAAGCGCTCAGCTTTGGACCCTTCTCCACTTAAAATACAAAAAGCATGTTATCGGTGAAGATGGTAAGGGTGGAGAAGGAGGTAGGAGAAAAGGAAGAGATGGTATTGATGTAATTTTGGAAGTGCCATTGGGAACCGTTACCAAGGATGCTGAAACCATGGAAACTAGGTTCGAAGTTACTGAAGATGGGCAGGAGGTGATTTTAACTCCCGGAGGTAGAGGAGGATTGGGCAATGATCATTTCAAAACCGCCACCAATCAAGCTCCCCATTTTGCTCAACCAGGAGAGCCCGGGGTAGAGGAATGGATTATTTTAGAACTGAAATTACTTGCTGATGTTGGTCTTGTAGGCTTTCCCAATGCCGGTAAATCAACTCTCTTGTCAAGTATATCCGCCGCCAAGCCTGAAATAGGAGATTACCCATTTACCACATTGGTTCCTAATCTTGGAGTGATTGGCTATAGAGATGATAAATCCTTTGTTATGGCGGATATTCCTGGTATTATAGAAGGAGCTTCTGAAGGAAGGGGATTAGGCCTTCGATTTTTGAGACATATTGAAAGGAACTCCATTCTTTTATTTATGATACCAGCAGATGCCGAAAGTATTTCCGAGCAATACAGAATCCTTCTCGGAGAATTGGAGAAGTTCAATCCTGAACTCTTGGACAAAAAGAGGCTTTTGGCCATTACTAAATCAGATATGTTGGACGATGAGTTAATGGATCAGATGGGGGTCGATCTACCTAAAGATATCCCCTCTATTTTTATTTCATCGGTATCCCAATTTAATCTTGACAAATTGAAAGACATGTTATGGCAGGCTATACACAGTCAATAAATGTCAGTTTGTCATAAAACAGGCAATGGCAAACAAATTGATGTTTCACAAAAGATTAAAAATTTTAAAACAAATGGCTGAGAAAGAGTTATTCGATGATGAGCATTTAACTTCCGAAGATCAGGAAGTAAATCAAGATGAATTGTCCCATGAAGAGCACATCACTTCTGATTCAAAATCCGATACAAGTGAATTATCTCAGGAAGAAAAATTGCAAAGAGAAGTGTCTGAACTGAAAGATAAATATTTAAGGCTATATTCTGAGTTTGAAAATTATAGGAGAAGAACCTCGAAAGAACGTTTGGATCTGATAAAAACTGCTTCTCAGGATTTAATGATTGAGATTATCCCCGTTATAGATGATTTTGAAAGAGCTTTTAAGGCCAGTGAAAATGAGGATAACCCGATTAAAGTTAGAGATGGAAATCACCTGGTTTTCCACAAATTCGTTAAAATACTTGAAAATAAGGGCTTGAGACCCATGGTTGATCTTATTGGAAAAAACTTTGATCCGGATACCCAAGAAGCAATTACCCAAATACCTTCTCCAACAGAGGGAATGAAGGGAAAAGTTATAGATGTTGTGGAAAGAGGATATACCCTTGGTGACAAAGTGATCAGGTATGCCAAAGTTGTGATAGGAGCATAAAAAAAAATTATGGCAAAGAGAGACTATTATGAAATTTTAGGGGTAGGTAAAAGTGCTGCTCCAGAGGAAATAAAGAAAGCATACAGGAAATTAGCAATTCAATATCACCCGGATAAAAATCCAGATAATCCTGAAGCAGAAGAAAAATTCAAAGAAGCTGCGGAGGCCTATGAAGTCTTGAGCAATCCTGATAAGCGTCAGCGTTATGATCAGTTTGGTCATCAAGGGCTTGGAGGAAATGGAGGATATAGTGGTGGTGGGATGAATATGGAAGATATTTTTTCCCAATTTGGAGATATTTTCGGGGGTGGGGGATTTGAATCCTTTTTTGGCGGTGGAAGAGGTGGCAGGAGAACCAAAAAAGGAACTAATCTTCGTGTGAAACTTAAACTCAACCTGAAGGAAATAGCCAATGGTGTTGAGAAAAAAATTAAAGTAAAGAGACAAATTATTGCTGATGGGGTTACTTTCAAATCATGCTCTTCCTGCCAAGGTTCTGGTCAGATCAAAAAAGTAGTCAATACCATGTTGGGCCAGATGGTTTCGGCCAGTACATGTCCTACCTGTGGGGGCAATGGTCAAATCGTAGATAAAAAACCAGCAGAAGCAGATCCAAGAGGCCTTATTTTAAAAGAGGAGGTTATTCCTATCAATATCCCTGCAGGTGTAGCTGATGGCATGCAATTGAGTATGTCAGGAAAAGGCAATGAAACCGCGGGAGGAGTACCTGGAGATTTGCTAATAGTGATAGAGGAGGTTGAGGATGAAACATTGCAAAGGGATGGTAACAATGTGGTGTTTGACTTGTATGTGAGTTTTATTGATGCAGCGTTAGGATCTCAAATCGAAGTCCCTACTATAGATGGTAAAGTTAAAATTAAACTTGATCCTGGTACGCAAAGTGGAAAAATTCTAAGGTTGAAAGGAAAAGGAATCAGGGATATCAATGGTTACAGTAGGGGAGATCAACTTATTCATGTAAATGTCTGGACTCCCAAACAACTCAGTAAAGAAGAAAAACAAATTCTTGAAAATCTGAAAGATTCTGAAAATTTCAGGCCCGATCCCGGAAAATCTGAAAAGAGCTTTTTCGATAAAATGAAAGAATTTTTCTAAATATTTGGAGCCAGACGAAAATCTGGCTTTTTTTATACCTCGAAGAACCTTTTAAATTGATTGCCGTAACCTTACCGTATGCTGAACAGATTTAGCTTAATAATTGGACTCGTTTTGGGGGTTATATTCCAGCTTACGGCCCAGATCACCAAAGAGTTTCAAATTGAAGAAAGACGGGGATACAATCTTGTTTATCTGGATTTCAATGTATACAAAGGTGTGTCTGAGATCAAAAGAAAACAAGGGGATGAGTCTGTATATATCAGATCAAATTTATCTAAAGTAAATATTTTGCCTTCATTTTTTCATGAAATCAGGGATGAGGTACTTTATGCCAATTTGGTCCATAGAAATGTGGAATCAGAAAATCTGGGAAAAAGTCTTTCCTACAAACTATTTTCGAGTTCTAATGATGATTTTGATCATTCTTGGTCAGTTGGATTGAATTCCAATTTTCTGTATGACCTTCATTTTTATTTCGGGATAGGTACGGCCAACCTTGATCTTTCTCATTTGCCAATATCAAATTGCATTATTCAGTCGACAAGTGCTGATATTACCCTTGATTATAGCAAAAAGACTGCTAACTCAGTAAAAATGGATACCATCATGGTGACCATAAATATGGGAAACCTAGAAGCTTTCAATCTTAATTTCACCAATGCCAAGGAAATGATTTTTGAGGCCAATTATGGCACACTTAATCTTTCTTTTTCAGACAAAATGCCAGAGTCCTGTAATATTCAGGCGATGGTAGGGGCAGGAAAAGTAAACCTTGAACTACCGGATGACAGTCAACCATTTATAGTTAAGATCAAATCCACGCCCATGTGCAGGACTTATATCCCAAAACATCTTAAGGATATTGGGAACAAAACCTATGTAAGTAGAACCTATAAAGAAAACAGTGAGAACCTGATGACATTCAATATTGATGTTTCTGTGGGTTCTGTCACGCTCAAGTAATTTCAGGTTCTAAATTTTATTATTTTTACCAAAAAGAATATTCTTTGGAACTCCTCGAAATCCAACACTTGTTTAAATCCTATGGGTCTAATAAGGCGCTAACCGATGTTTCTTTAAATATTCCTAAAGGAGGAATTTTCGGATTGCTGGGTCCCAATGGGGCAGGTAAAACTACGCTTATCCGAATCATCAATCAAATCATAGAAGCTGACCAAGGACAGGTTTTGTTTAAAGGAGAAAAACTGCATCCCAAACACATTTCTAGAATTGGGTATTTGCCAGAAGAAAGAGGATTGTACAAAAAAATGAAGGTGTGGGATCAATTAATATATTTTGCACGTCTAAAAGGGATGCCGGCTGTCACAGCCAAAGAAAAGGTGAGTTATTGGTTAAAAAAAATGGACATCATATCCTGGAAAGACAAGAGGATTGATGACCTTTCCAAAGGAATGGCCCAAAAGGTACAGTTTATTTCTACCATTATTCATGAACCTGAATTGTTAATTTTGGATGAACCATTTTCTGGTTTTGATCCTATCAATGCTGAAATAATTAAGGATGAAATACTTGAGCTAAAGAACAAGGGAATTACTTTGGTATTGTCTACTCATAGAATGGAATCAGTGGAGCTATTGTGCGATCAAATAGCCATGATACACAAGTCCTATAAAATACTGGAAGGCAGTTTGGAAAATATCAAACAACAATTTAGACCCAATAAATATAAAATAAGTCTTATTTGTGATAGCAATAACCTGCCATTGGATTTTGGGGCCCAAATCAAAAATGGTCTTGCCACTTTCACGGTACCGCTTGGTCAAGATTCTCCGAACCAATTGCTTGTCAAAATGATGGACTTTGGTGAAGTGGTAAGCTTTCATGAAATTCTGCCCAGTATGGAAGAGATTTTTATCCAACAAGTAAAAGAATATTCAAATGGATAAAGTTTGGCTGGTAATTAAGCGGGAATATCTTTCAAGGGTACAGAAGAAATCCTTTCTTTTGGCAACCATTTTGACCCCACTGGTTTTTCCGGCCATTATGGGCATATTTCTTTGGATAGCTGTTGATGAAACATCCAGTTCTGCTTTGAGGATTATAGAAGTAGTAGATGAAAATAACCTGTTTTTTCTTGAAAGTTCTGAGCAATATGCTTTTTCATTCTCCAATACATCTATAGAGGAAGCAAAATCTTTGGTCCAAAACGGAGAAAGATTTGGTTTTTTATATATACCTAAATTAGACCTAACGAGGCCAAATGGGATAATATATTATGCTGAAAAGAATCCAAGTATGGGATTGGTTTCCTTTCTTGAAGCCAATCTGAAAAGAAGAATAGAGGAACAAAGACTTTTTGAATCGGGAATCGACCCGGAGGTCATCAATGCCTATCGAACCAAAGTGGATATCCAATCCATTACTTTGGATAATAAAGGAGACGAAAAAATTTCAGATGCAACAGTCAATTATGCAATAGGCTTCATGGCTGGCATTTTAATTTATATTTTCATCTTTATCTACGGCAATCAGATCATGCAGGGAGTGATCGAGGAAAAATCCAGCCGTATCATTGAAATCCTTATATCCTCGATCAGACCATTCCAGTTGATGATGGGCAAGATAATCGGGATTGGCGCCGTAGGTCTTACCCAATTTCTGATATGGGTCATTTTGATAGGTGGAATTTCATCTATTGTAATTGGCTACTTTGGGATGCAAATGCCCCAACAACAGGTTATGGAGCTTACTAATCCTGATATGAGCCAAATGATCAATGGAGACGAAAATGTATATAATATCATTCAGACGATACAAGGCATAAACTTTTTCCAATTGACGTTGACCTTTGTGTTTTACTTTTTGGGAGGATATTTGCTCTATGGAGCTTTTTTTGCAGCTGTGGGTGCTGCTATTGATACACCTTCAGAAGCACAACAATTTATGCTTCCGATTACCATTCCTCTTTTGATAGGTTATATGGGTCTTTTTGTTTTTGTGTTGAACGATCCAAATAGTAATGTATCATTTTGGTTGTCAATAATACCCTTTACTTCACCAATTGCCATGATGGGCAGGGTGAGTTACGGAGTGCCTTTTTGGGACTTGGCACTTTCTATGGGACTACTGATCACAGGTTTTTTGTTCAGTACATGGGTGGCTGGAAAAGTTTACCGCATAGGAATTTTGATCCATGGTACTAAGGTCAATTACAAAACCTTATGGAGATGGATCAAAACTAACTAGGAGTTGAACAATAACAGAAAAGTCACCACTTAAGCCTAATTTTTCCTATTCTTCGGCATAGTTGAAGCTGTCAACTTGCTCCTTTACCCAATCCCTATATTTTTGGATTCGGTGTTCCTGCCATTTTTCCGAATATTTTCCAGAACTATCGATTAGAAATTTAAAACCTGTTGCAGCTTTCGGCTTACTTAGGGCATTGAAGAGTTCATCCTGAAAATTCCTCTCTTTTACGATTCTATCAGCAAAATTCTCCATCAGTTGATGTTCCTGATTGGGTTCCATCTTGGTGAATTCTGCAAAATTGTCCGGATTGTCATCTATTTCATCCAGAATATCTTCCTCCTCGGGAGTAAGATCATAATTGAAATAGTCCTCGTCATCAGGTAAGTGGTGAATTTTTTTATTATCCAATTGGAAAAAACAAATCATCCCCTTCAGCAGCTGAGCCGCTATTTTTTCAACTTCTTTTTCAGATAGGGTAAGCATTGTGGAATTCAGATAAAATTTTAAGAAAATTAAATAACTCGCAGTTCATATCAAACTTTTTGGTCAGGTAACATGGGTATAATCATGATTATTCAAAAATCTTTTGAAGTAAAGGTATATTTAAGTCATGTCCTCCTTCAAATTGTAGTTTTTTAACTTCAAAAGGAAAAAGTGAAAGAAACTCATCTTGCTTTTCAATGGAATCAGTGGTTATCATGCTGTCATTTTCACCTAATACAATCATAATTTCTGTATTCTTTAGCTTTTCTCCAGTTTTTTGGAAATTAAGATCATGGGCAAATCCACCACTCCAAAGTATTAGCGAGTCCACTGATATGGACAGTTGACTGACCCATCTTGTTGCCGTAGCAGCTCCTTGGGAAAATCCCATGACTTTGATGATAGGTTTATTTCGGTATTTTAAAAGAATATTTTCCAAAAGTCCATTGAGATAATTATGGTTGTTTTCAATGGCAAATTCTCTTTCATGACGGGTCATCCAATTGGCCCCGACTCTTCCCGAAAAACCCTCTAAATAAGCATAGTTAGTTGCTTCTGGTACTACAATCAACCTATCATCGCGGAATATTGGCTCAAGTTTTTTGAGAAAGTATTCCGACAACTGACCATAGCCATGAAGGGCAATAAGAATTTCTTTTTCGTTTCTATTGACCACATGGGATGTTCTGTAATGGGCTGTGTGCTGATACTTGAAATTATATTTCATTAACTGTTCAAATCGTTAAACCTAAAAGGCAATAACTGCTCAATACCAGATGCTTTTAAAATTTCCCCTTCAGGATTGAGCATTAACAAATCTATGGGCTGCCCAAATTTAACTTCATACTCATTGATAGTCTGTCGGCAAAGCCCACATGGTGTTACCGTCGCCATTTTTTTTTCATCTTTCCTTTTGGCAACTATCGCCAATTTCAAAGGCCTTAAATTAGGGTGATTCCCCATCGCATAGCTAAGGACTGCTCTTTCCGCGCATACCCCGACAGGAAAGGAAACGTTCTCTTGGTTATTTGCTACAAAAATAGAACCATCTTCCAAAAGCAAAGCAGCCCCAACTAGAAAACCTGAATATGGGGCATGGGCCAATTCTAAAATTTCGGTTGCTCGTGAGATCAAAATGCTTTCTTCCTCAGACCAATCCTTTTTTTGGATCACTTCCAAACTTACTTTCAACTCTATTCTTCTGTTCATTATTTGATTTAAAAATCAGATTGAATTAACAAAAAAAAATCCGCAATTGTTATTTTCCATTTAATTATAGTGTTGGATTTTTAGACTTGCTTGTTTTTTCACAACTTCGGGCTGTCAAATTTATTTATTTAGCATGCAGACAATATTAATCCTCGGTTCCGGAAAATCATCCGTTTATCTGATAAACTATCTTTTGGACACTGCTGATGCAAAAAAAAGAAGGATCATTCTAGCAGATCTTTCTCTGGAAATTGCTACTCAAAAGCTTAGAAACCATAAGTCAGGTAAGGCAATATGGATAGATTTAGATGACGTAGAGAATAGAAAGGCCATAATTAAAAATTCTGATGTGGTGATTTCCATGCTTCCGGCTTTTTTACATCCGATCATCGCAAAGGACTGTCTTGAACTGGGAAAGCATTTTTTTTCCGCATCTTATGAATCGGAGGAAATGAGGGAAATGAAAAGTGAAATTGAAGAAAAAAATCTTCTTTTCTTGAATGAATGTGGATTAGACCCTGGTTTGGATCATATGTCAGCTATGAAAATCATCCATTGTGAAAAAGAAAATGGCAATAAGATAACTGCTTTCAGGTCCTTTACGGGGGGATTATTGGCGCCAGAAAGTGAGGATAATCCTTGGAAATATAAATTTACTTGGAACCCTCGTAATGTGGTTTTAGCGGGTCAAGGAACCTCTAGGTATATCCAAAATGGATCGTATAAATATGTACCCTATCACATGCTTTACAGAAGATTGGAAAAAATCAGCTTTGAAAAAGTGGGTGATTTCGATGGCTATCCAAACAGGGATTCTTTGAGCTATAGAAAGATTTATGGGCTTGATGATATCCGCACGTTGCTTAGAGGGACATTGAGAAGAGCTGGTTTTTGTCAAAGTTGGGATGTCTTTGTGCAACTAGGAATCACGGACGACTCTTTTAAAATGCAATTACCTTCTGGATTTACCCACAAAATGTTTTTCAATTCTTTTTTGCCTTACCATGAAACCAAATCGGTCGTCGAGAAACTCCGGGAACTTTTACCTTGGGTTAATACCGAAATAGTAGAAAAAATCGAGTGGCTGGGAATGTTTTCAAATATCGAATTACCAAAAACGAGCGGAAGTCCTGCATCAATTTTGGAAGAAATTTTAAAAGAAAAGTGGAAATTAGGTCCTCAAGATAAAGATATGATAGTCATGCAGCATTTATTTGAAATTGAGACAACTGATGGCAAAAAAGAGATGATTTCAAGTTTGGTATGTAAAGGAGAAAATCATGAATACACAGCAATGGCCAAAACAGTTGGCCTTCCCCTGGCAATAGCTGTGGACCTGTTTTTGGAAGGTGAAATCAATGTAAGGGGATTGCATGTCCCTGTTCTACCCGAAATTTATAATCCTATTTTAGACGCATTGAGAAAAGAAGGGGTTGAATTTGAAGAAAAAGTTAGGGCGTTATAATTAATTGAAGCTAGCCATAGGGCTATTCCAAAAACCCTTGTGACCTTGTATTTGCTGCTTTATAGTTACTTAAAAAAATGGGTAAGTTCAAGAAAGGTTGTGTGAAACTTTTCTTGAACTTACACTATATCTTTATTAAATATATGGGTTATCTGCTTCTTTGCCCGTAACCCAATATTCTATTACAAACAGGTCGGAAGTCCGAAGTCCGATGTACTGGACATTTCAGCTTCCTTATGAGAATTATATTGAATTAGCATTTTATTGGCATTATTAAGTACAAACATGTTAAATATTGAAGACGATTAGGTTTTTCTGGGGAAAAATAATTATTCCCTTAAGGATTCCAATCGGAAGGAGGATTTAGTCGGGCTCCACTTACAGTAAGACAATCATCAGGAATAGTTCTAGGGGTTTGAAGAAATTCCAGTTTTTCTTTTTCAATATAGATCTGCTTTTTATCAACCGAACCCGCCATAAAATAACCTAATACCACTTCATCAGGATCATCAAGACTGATGATATTTCCCCTGATATTGGCTGGAGGATTGTCAAATACGCTTCCTGTGAGGTTTGTTTGCTGCTCGATCAACCTTAGAAACCTATGCGCTCCGGTTGAAACGGACATTTGTAGTATCTCAGCCCTGTAAGTTTGTTTGAACCTCAATCCATTATCCTCAATAAACAAAACTGGAAGTCTCTGGGACAGGCCATTGAAATTTTCATCTGAAGCAAGTGTAAATCTTTGGATTCTTGAGTCGTCCTCTAAAAAACAAATCGAACAGCAATCCTTTGGATCCGGACCTCTTGGATTGGTGGGATGATCTGGAGGTAAAGTGTGAAGTTCGGGATTGGCTACTAATGCAAATGTGGAGGTCCCTCTTCTCCAATAATAGAAATTGGCCTGGTCACTCGGATCTCTGAAGTGGGCAAAAACCTGAACTCCAATTAAATCAGTCAATCTGTCATTGGTGTTAAATTTCACAGATTGGTAAGAAAGTGAATCAATTTGTGGTCCAGATTCCACTCTTTCGGGAAGGGAAGTATAGGATCTGCCGTTCTGTAAATCAATTTGGATAGAATATGAAATCCCAACCCTTGCCCTAAAACCTTCAGGAGTGGCATAAATACCGTCATTTTCAATTTCATTTAGAAAGACAACATTGCCTTCACTATCTCTGATACCTACTTTTGCCCTAATTACAGGTCTTATCAGGCCTTCAAAAACGCTTCCATATGTATCACTTCTGGTTAATCTGATCAAATGAGGTCCAGGATCGGTTGTAATAATTCCATCTACTGTTAGCAGTTGAGCCCCTTGGGGAATATCAATCTTGTATGGATCAATACATGAGATTGGGATAATCAATATTATATAAATCAATCTTTTTAACATGTTCATTAGAATTTCATCGAATAACTTAATGTAGGAAGCGGTACGCCAAGTATTGCAAGTCTATAGGCTTGCGGAGGAGAACCTGGCTGATCAGCAAAAAATATCGAGAATGGGTTTTTTCTACCATACACATTCATGACAGCAAAAGTCCAGTCACCGTCGTAAAATTTCCCTTTCCCTTTCAATTGGAAATTCAAAGAAAGATCCAATCTGTGAAAATCAGGAATTCTTTGAAGATTCCGATTTCTGAAAAAGGCAAGAGAATTGCCTGCAAAATCAAATTTGGCTTCAGGAAAAGTAACTGGCCTTCCTGTGCTGTAAGAGAATGTTGCTGAAAGGGAAACATTTGAAGCCATTTTGTAATTTCCAATCAAAGTAAGGTCATGAGGTTTATCAAAATTGGCCGGGAACCATTCTCCGTCATTGATTATCTCTTCTTCAAAAGGAGTGATGACTCTTCTGAAAGCCCTGGAATAGGTATAACTTACCCATCCTGTAACTCTCCCAAGATTTTTCTTTGCATAAACTTCAACCCCATATGCCTTTCCTTCACCCGGAATAATTTCTGTTTCCAGATTGTTCTGAAGCAAAAGCTTTGCACCGTCTTTATATTCCACCACATTTTGAATGTCTTTATAATAAACTTCCACTGAGGTCTCAAAAATATTTCCTTTGAAGTTTTTATAGATACCAAGAGAATATTGATCGACAATCTGTGGTTTCAAAAACTGGTCACTCAATTTCCAGATATCCGTTGGCGCAATGGTGGCAGTATTCGAAATCAAATGAATAAACTGGTACATTTTGTTGTAGCCACCTTTGATAGAGGTTTTTGAATCTATGGAATAGCGCATGGACACTCTAGGCCCCCATCCATCATAAGTTTGGATAAGTTCACCATCTCCATAGGTTCTTTCACCAACGACATTTCCAGAGTTCAGAGGAAGATTTGGTGCATATTCCCGGACTGTTCTGGGGCCATAATATTGATACAGGTCATATCTCATTCCATAAGAAAAACCGAATTTCTCCCCCAATTCAAGTTCATGTTGGAGATAAAGACCAGATTCTCTTGCATATTCACTTTGTACCAATTGAGGAAGTATGGTTGACTCTCCATTGACAACACCCGGTATCAGTTCTCCTGGGTTGATGGTAAGGTTTTTGGTGTCTCCGCCAAAAGTGATTCGGTTCCTATCACTAAGGGCATAAGTAAAGTTTAATCTCAATCCATTATCAATAATCCCGGACTTCAAATCAAAATTATTGATACCGGATTGATTGAAGATGGTAAAATCATACAGTGTATAAAATCCAATTGCATTAACTGAGAGTTTTTCCGAGAATTTGCCTTGATAATTGATGGTATGGCTCGTGTTTTTCCATGAAATGGTGGTGTCAGAAGCCAAGGCAAAATCATCATAACTACGGTAGAAACTGTAAGTGACGTTATGGTTGTCGTTGATTTCACCATATAGAATTCCGTTTACATCATTGAAATTGGCCTGACTTGTCCTCAGGTCCGGATTGTTTAATGATTTGAGCAGCCAGTTTATGTAAGAACTCCTAACTCCTATTTTAGCGGAAACTTTGTCTTTGATAATCGGTCCGTTAAATCCGATTTTACCGGAAACTGTACCAACCATCAAGTCACCGCCCCAATTGGTCAAACTTCCCGATTTTGGAGTGATATCCAAGATGGAAGAACCTCTACCTCCGTATTTTGTTGGAATTATCGCTTTGTACAAAGTAAAATCATTGACCACATCAGGGTTGAAAGCCGTGAACAAACCAAAGAGGTGAGAAGGATTATAAATGGGGGCTCCTGCAAACATGATCAGGTTTTGGTCTGCACCGCCCCCACGCACATTGAGTCCAGAAGAAGCTTCCCCTACCTGACTAACACCCGGCAAGGTGGCTATACTCCTGATGATGTCCACTTCTCCCAAAAAGGGCGGCAATTCCTTTAATGTATTCATGCTGATGCTGATCGCACCCATATCTGTACTCCTGATGTTTTTTTCAGGATCACGACCATAAATAACCACATCATCCAAAGTGAAGTCTTCTTGAATCATCGTAAGACTTATTCTTCCATCACCAACAGCCACAAATGGATAAATAACAGTTTCATAACCGATATACCGGATCTCGAGCGTATACTCAGCTCGGTCCAAAATCAGGTTAAAGGTCCCGTTAGTGTTTGTGATTTCTGTTTTTGTCAGTTCCCTAACCGTAATTGTAGCTCCGACTAAGGGCTCACCCGTGATCTGATCAATGATTCGGCCACCTACCTTAAGGTCTTTTAACTGGCCGATATCTCTTCCTACGACAGTTTTTTGTTGCGCATTTGCCGCGAAACCAATCAGGAAAAGAAAAAATAGTATTGGTAAAATTTTTCTCATCATATTAATTTTTTAAAGCCCATTTGGATCAAATCTCCAGAATTCCATTTGATTGTTCGATTCAATTCTACGCGCTAAATAAATAAACCCATCATTAGAGTAAACCCCAACATTTAGGGCTGCGGAGATTCCATTGAAATCATTTTTTTTAATCCAATTTTTTGTAACCATATTTAATTGCCAAACCTGTACGGATCTATTATTCATTCCTAGGTAGACGTTATCACCTATGGTGACGCCAAAACCTGATCCACCAACGATGTCTCCGGGATAAAATCCGAATTCATTCCAGGTTTCAGTACCCGGATCAAAAGAAAAAATGGTTCTGTCAAATGGGGTTATGATATAGAATTTATTGTCGTGTTGGAAATGAAGAAGGGAATTATCTACGGAAAACGGAGTAGAAGTAATACTTTCCCAATTACCTTGGGATTTGGAATATTTATAAGAATTATCGTTTAATATCCCACCGAAAACATAAAGGTTTTCATTGGTTTCGAAAGAAATCGCATTTATACACTCGAATGGTAAATCAGGTAGTTTTTCAAAGGCGCCATTTTGGATGCTCCAAAAATCTCTGGAAGTTGTATATGGCGCTCGAGAGGCTAGCATTCCCCCACCTCCGAAATAGTTATTAGTATGAAATGCAAGCCATAGGGCATTGCCTTGAAATGGCACTTCTGTCCATTGTTCGTTACCCAAACTGTATTTCCACATTTTTGAACTCACCACCTGATTGGCATCAGTTCCTAATCCCAAATAGAAATTTTCATTGTCCTGAAAAAAGATATTATCTATAAATCTGACTGAGGCGGGAGGATTCTGCAATTTTAAAAATGACCCAGTGGTGTATTCAAATTGCTGAGAAAGCACAAATTCCTTCCCCTGAACAATAACGGTCACATTTTCTTTTGCCACAGAACCAGCAGCGGGAATTCGTGCTGTAATCCTTGATTCAAATTCAATATTTTGAATCTCGGCAGGTCTATTCCCGATCAGTATTCTGGTATCAGAAGTGAAATTTTTTCCAGTTAGCGTGATGATAGTACCTACAGGACCGTTGTTTGGTAAAAAACTTTGGACTTCAGGTGATAGTGTTGTGAGTTGCAAAACATTGCCGAACTGGATTTCCCCACCTACATTTATAAAGGATTTGGCAAAATAGCTTCGTTCAATGTTCAACGCATCAGTTTCACCTATAAATCTGCCCGGGGTGATTCTTTCTCCCAAAGAAATGATCATTGGCTGATTAAAGGACTCGTTTTCTGCTATGTAAAAACCATGGTCAGAAGCATTGATATTTTGGGTAGTAATGATCCTTCCCAACAATCTGGCGCGCTCCCCACTCAGATAAATAACCTCCTCAGTCACCAGTGAGGGAGATATATTATTTTCTTCCTCACATGATGAAAAAATACCAAATAGAATGGCCAGCAATGATAATAAACCAATCTTACTCTTATTCATTTAATTTGTTCTTAAAATAGGCTCTAAAAATACAGGAATAATGGGTTTAAAAAAATACTTTAGTCTTCGTAGGTTAATATATAAACTAGAATATGATAAGAAACTCGTTTAACAATTCCGAATAATCTTTCGAGTATTCTCCGGATTCATCCTTTATATTGATAATGGACTTTTTTATTGCTCCTTTTGAATATGAAAAATCCTGAATAGTCCTTATAATATTTTTATTCTGTTTATCCCTTAAATCTAGTTTCTCGGTGATAAAAAGTCCTAAAAACTCAAAAATTTTATTGATTGTATCCATTTGTTCAGGAGGTAGAATTAACCAGCAATGTCCTTTATTCTCCATCAAACTATAAATACCATTTGCAAGGTCAAAAAAAGAAAGACTGTCATTGTGTAACGCCAAATTTCTTTTTTGATCAATTGATTTTAAATGTTTTGGAAAATATGGGGGGTTGCTTACAATCAAATCAAATTTGATATCCTGCTTCCTTTGAAATTCCTGTAAGCTTTGATTTAAAATTTTGATCCGGTTACTCCATGGACTTTGGTGGATATTTTCAGAAGCCTGTTTGGCAGCATCTTTATCAATTTCAATCCCTGTAATCATTGCATTAGGAAACCTTTGGGCAAGCATCAAAGAAACAACCCCTGTACCTGCGCCAATGTCCAAAATATTTTTTGGATTTCCCCGTCCTGCAAATGCACCCAGGACTACCCCATCTGTGCTGATTTTCATGCCGCACCTGTCCTGGTGAACAGTAAATTGTTTGAACCGGAAAGAGGAGTCTTTTATTCTGCTAGCCAATGCCATGATAGAATAATTGATTAAAGATTCTCATAGCCCTCATCAATAGGTAAATTTGGCATTTCCGCAGCAGCTACCGCCAATTGATCGCAGCGTTCATTTTCTAGATGTCCTGCATGACCTTTTACCCACATGAACTTTGGCTTGTACCTAACATGCAAAGGAATATAGATCTTCCAGAGATCGACGTTCTTTTTGTCCTTGAAACCTTTTTTTTGCCAACCCCAAAGCCAACCCTTTTCTATGGCATCCACCACATACTTACTATCTGAGTAAATGGTAACTGGTATATCCCTTACTTTCAGTTCTTGAAGGGCACGGATAACAGCCAAGAGTTCCATTCGGTTATTGGTGGTAAGTTTGAAACCTCCCGAAAGTTCTTTTCTGTGCTTATTATATTTCATAACAACGCCATAACCTCCTGGCCCAGGGTTGCCTTTGGCGGCACCGTCTGTAAAGATTGTAATCATGCTGCAAAGAAAAGTAGATTTATTTTTGATTAACTATAAAAATTAGGAAATCCATTTAGGTTTTAAAAACTTGAATGGTTTGTTTCAAAATCAAATCATCTCACCAGTGTATAATGCTCCTTTGAAAATCTTGATGGCGATAGATAAAAGAATGATACCGAAAATCCTTCTTAACACATCCAATCCTGTCTTGCCTAATTTGCTTTCCAGCCAATTGGTACTCTTTAAAACTCCATACACTATAGCTAGGTTGATAATTATTCCGACCGCAATGTTGGCCTGCGTGTATTCAGACTTTAGAGTCAGAATGGTAGTCAATGTGCCTGCACCAGCAATTAATGGAAAAGCAATAGGGACTATTGATGCACTTGTGGTGGAGGCTTCCGGGTCAGGCTTAAACAGCTCTACACCTAAAATCATTTCTGCACCTAAAGCAAAAATGATCAATGCACCTGCAATTGCAAAGTCCTCAACTCCAATACCAAATAGTCCCAAGATTGACTTGCCAACAATAAGGAAAAGTATCATTAGAACACCAGCGGCAATGGTTGCCTTAGCCGATTGGATATGACCTACTTTTTTCCTAAGATTGATCACAATCGGTATGGAACCGAGAATGTCAATCACTGAAAAAAGTATCAATGTGACCGAGAATATTTCTTTGAAATTGAACATGGTGTTTTTGTGCTGTGGAAGCAACAGGTTGATAGTTAGAATTAGACTTTGAAGGTTGTCTAAATTTTAGGCCTAATATTTCTTGAGAAAATTGATCAGATTTTCAAATTCCGAATCGGAGATCGAAGGGAAATTCGCTATTCTAAAACTGCTTGACTTTAATGCACCATAGCCACCGCCCATCTGCATCCCTTCTTTTTCGGCTGATTTTTTTACTTCAGAGATAAGTTCATCCCTACCGGTAATAGCGAGAACAGTACTGCTTCTTGCTTCAGGATTGGGAATTAGCATTCTTAATTTTCCTGTCTTGGCTATTGTATCTTCCAGCATCCTCATCCTTTCCTTGGTTTTTTGGTCGATATGCTGGATTTCAGGGATGTCCTGTAAAACCCTATATAGTAAATAGATGCCAAAAACATTTGGGGTGTAGTGCGTCTGATAATTTTCTGCATTTTCAAGCATAAAGTTCAGGCTATTATACCTCCCTTTTTCGCCTTTATCTTTCGCCTTTGCAATAGCATTTGGGGAAATAATCAAAATACCCAATCCTGCAGGCAATCCAAAACATTTCTGAACTGAAGCATACCAAATATCTGCCAATCCAAATTCCAGCTCAATTCCTCCCATGGAAGAAGTTGTGTCCACCGCTATCATCTTTTCGGGATACTTATTTGCAATGGCTGCGATTGTCTGATTGGTGACCTGAGTGGCGTTTGAAGTCTCATTTTGGGTAATGGCAATCACATCATATTCTTCTCCAATTTCCAAATCTTCCACATCAATGGTCTGATCAGCTTCTAATTTATGGGCAAAGCATTTTGGTTCGATATATTTCGCATAATCAAACCATTTCTTGCCAAAAGAACCAGAAAAAATATGGTATCCTGCCGACTGCACAATGGATTGGGAAATGATCTCCCAATTCTCCGTTGCAGAGGAGGTGAAAAGTAATTTGTAATCATCAGGCACATGCAGCTTTTCACGCATTAGCGTTTCAGTTTCCTGATAGAGATTCATGAAAACAGCAGAACGGTGATTTGCGCTAAGAATTCCTTTTTCGTAGGCGTCCTGCATGTATTGGGGTAAGCTGTCATAGACCTTGGATGGTCCCGGTGCAAATGTGATCATGATTTCTAAATTTGATTGATTAATAGTTTGAAAAGTCTCTATGGTTATAGACATTCAATTTTGTATAAATGGATATTCGTTGATATTTTGATATTAGGATATTGGATTTCGGAACCTACTGGTTTAGAAAAAACTGGATGCCCAGTTCATACCCTTTGAGACCTAGACCAGATATCATGCCAACACATTCCTTGGTAATAATGCTTTTGTGACGGAATTCCTCTCTTTTGTAAATATTGGAAATATGTACCTCCAATACCGGAGTGGTCACTCCTGCAATAGCATCCGAAATGGCAACAGAGGTATGGGTATATCCTCCCGCATTAATAAGTATTGCATCAAAATCAAACCCAACTTCATGAATCTTATCAATGATTTCGCCTTCAATATTGCTTTGAAAATAGTATAATTCCAGATCAGAAAACTTGGTTTTCAAGGTTTCAAAATAATCTTCAAAGGAAGTGCTGCCATAAATCTCAGGTTCTCGTTTGCCCAAGAGATTGAGATTAGGACCGTTGATGATAAGGATTTTCAATGTGATTGGAGTTTAGTTGTTTTGAAAGGTTAAAGTTATCGGTTAAAAAGCGATTATGCAGATTTTTGGGGATTAAACTTTTGTATGTAAAAATAAAGCTAATTTTGTTTATAATCTGGATTCAAAATCATGAGAATATATATTGAAATAGATGAGAACCTGATAAGCGAGATTCTGGAAAAAACCTCAATCAAGACTAAAAAAGAGGTAGTAGAAACTTCACTGAGGGAGTATTTAAGAAAACTGAAATTGAGGGAGCTTGCGAAACTTCGTGAAAAATTGAAATGGGACGGTAGTCTTGAGGATATGAGATCAATATAAAAGATTATGGTTTTAATCGTACTGCATTATGGATTGCAATTTATTTCAACATTCCAATTTGGCACAGAGATAGAGATTTTGACCACATTGCTTTAGGAAGCAATCTTCAATTATTCACTTGATATTTTAATAAGAAAAATATATGGCCACTTGGACCCCAATTCTCCGCCAATTTCAACATCACCTGAAAATCGAAAGGTCATTAAGTAAAAATTCCATGCTTGCCTATCAGCAGGACATGGAAAAGCTCAGCAGGTATATGGAGAATAATTTCCCCGATGTACAACCTACACAGGTTAAATTGGAGCACCTCAGGTATTTTGTAAATGGACTGGCCGAACTTGAAATCTCGGAATACACCCAAGCCCGCATCATCTCAGGGATCAAAGCATTCTACCGATTTCTGATGTATGAGGACAGAATTTCTGAAGATCCAGCTCAACTTTTGGAAGCACCTAAATTGGGAAGAAAACTTCCGGATACTTTAAGTTTTCATGAGATCAATCAGATTTTGGAAAGTATTCCTCTAGGAGAAGCTCAAGGTCATCGCAACAGGGCAATGTTGGAAGTTCTGTATAGCTCTGGATTGAGGGTTACGGAATTGATCGAATTAAAAATTGGCAATGTCTACGCAGACGTGGGTTTTTTAAGAGTCATTGGAAAAGGAAATAAGGAAAGACTTGTGCCTATTGGAAAAGATGCGCTGAAGTATTTGAAGTTATACGCAGAAGAAGTTCGCAACCATATGACACCGGCCAAAGGCCATGAGCAATATGTATTCCTTAACCAAAGAGGCAAAAAACTCACCCGGGTGATGGTTTTCCTAATTATCAAAAAACAAGTAGAATTGATTGGTTTGAAAAAAAATGTAAGTCCCCATACTTTCCGTCATAGTTTTGCTACCCACATGATCGAAGGAGGCGCTGATTTGAGGGCCGTTCAGGAGATGCTCGGACATGAAAGCATCACCACTACTGAAATCTACACCCATCTTGACAGGGATTACCTTAGGCAAGTACTGAATGAGTTTCATCCGCGGGGATAATTAGAGGAAGAATTATAAAGATTTAATAACCCATGATGATTTGCATTCTTTTTAAAAAAAAAGTTAGTTTTCGAAGAAATGAATTCACCTTTGTTATAAATTTTATTCTTTATGTATATACTCAGACTAACCATTTTATTCTTTTTATTGGGTACAGGTATTTCGTTCGGTCAACAGGTAGAAAAATATCAACTTGGTCTGTTCCATAAGTCCAATGGAAATATTCAATATATCAATAATGGGAAAAGAGTGATTGTGCGGACATTTGATGGGAAGCGCTTCAAAGGGGAAATGGTTATATTAAATGATGGAAGGATTTTTGTAAAAGGTGATGAAGTTGATATCAATGAAATTGCTAAATTTAAGTCAAACCCTATTGGACCAAAAGTAGTAGGAGTAGGAATAATAGCCCTTGGAGGGGCAGTTACGATGTTAGAACTTCTGATTTCAACTGTTGTTGTAGGTATTACTCCATTTAGTGATAATAAAATTTCGCATAGTGGAACGGGATTAATAATAGCAGCTACTGGAATTCCATTCTTCTTGATCAAAAGGTCCTTTAATGAACGGAATTGGATTTTTCAGTTAGTTACAGAATAATATAAGATTCTAGATAGCTAAAGTTTGAATGTTGCCTTCGGTCTTCCAACTCCGGAGTTTCAAAAAAGAAAAGTTGGATAATTACTTCATTTTAGGCAATAATATTCTCTGAGAATAAAGGTATTATTTGTAATCCATTTGGTTTAATTTAGCGCTTTGAAAAAAAGACAGCAAAGTGTACAAATCTATCGTCAAGCCAATACTTTTTAGGAAAAACCCGGAGGACGCCCACCACCTTACTTTTGACCTGATCAAAAAAAGCTTTAACCTCCCACTTGTTAGGAACATCATAGAAGGAATTTACGATTATCAAAATCCAGTTTTGGAAAGGGAAGTATTTGGGTTGAAATTCAAAAATCCCGTTGGATTGGCCGCAGGTTTTGACAAAGATGCTAAATTGATAGATGAGATGGCCATGTTGGGATTTGGATTTATTGAGATTGGTACGCTCACTCCGCAGCCCCAAGAAGGTAATCCAAAACCGAGGTTATTCAGGCTTCCATCCGATGAGTCATTGATCAATAGAATGGGTTTCAACAATGGGGGGGTGGACGAAGCCATCATTCGTCTTAAAGAGAGAAATTCAAACGTATTGATAGGTGGGAATATTGGTAAAAACAAAGTAACAAGCAATGAAAAAGCTGTCGATGATTACCTCTACTGCTTTGAAGCACTTTTTCCCTATGTGGACTATTTTGTAGTCAATGTCAGTTCTCCGAACACACCGAATCTTAGGGACCTACAGGAAAAAGAACCACTCAAAAAGCTGTTATTGGCAGTTAAAAAAGCCAATCTAAACAAAAACAAACCCAAACCCATCCTTCTCAAGATTGCACCTGACCTGACTGTGGGACAGTTGGATGATATTGTGGAAATAGTCCTGGAAACCGAAATTGACGGTGTGATTGCTACGAATACGACGATTGATCGAAGTCTGTTGACTACAGATGTCAAGCAAATCGAAGAAATTGGTGCAGGAGGGGTAAGTGGAAAAGTATTGGCAAAAAGAAGTACTGAAGTGATCCGCTTTTTGGCCAAACAATCCAATAATGCTTTTCCTATTATTGGTGTCGGAGGGATATTTTCAGCACAGGATGCCATTGATAAATTGGAAGCGGGGGCGTCTTTGGTACAGATTTATACAGGGATGGTCTATAAGGGTCCGGGTTTAGTCAAACAAATCAATAAGGGTTTGGCCAAATATTTGAGCAATTCGAAAGTTAAAGTATAAATGATTTTGAATCTTCCGCTTACATTTTAACCAATAGGCTTTTCATCAAATTGTGGGACTGATTGTTCGGAAATCTGTATATTTCCGCGATCTTCCATTTATTTGGGACTGATAGAATATACATTATGGCTTCCGAAACACCCAGAACAAACACCTTTAGAAAGAAAAGTGACCCCAAATCCAAATCCAAGGAAAAGAGTCCAAGTCGCTTTTCCCTGGATTTTGTGAAGGATAAAAGAATACCGTTGACCTTGGGAATAGTCTTTATTCTTGTAGCGATATTCCTTTTGTTTGCATTCTTTAGTTATCTGTTTTCAGGTAAAGCTGACCAAAGTCTTGTAGCCTCTGAGTTGGAACAGGGCGTAAGAAGTACCGCTGCAGAAACAAGAAATTGGCTTGGTCTGGTTGGCGCCCAAATGTCGGACCTTTTTATCCGAAGGTGGTTTGGATTGGCAGCTTTTCTCTTTCCTCCTTACCTGTTTCTTTTGGGTTTCAAACTAGCGTTCAAAAAATCTTTGATTTCTCTGTCCAGGTATAGCGCTTTTGCTTTGTTCTTTGTCTTTTGGATAGGCCTCGTCACAGGTTACCTTGTTCAGTTGGCCGATGGTTTTAATACCCTTGGGTTTTTGAGTGGGGGCTTTGGTTACGAACTTGGATTGTTATCCAGTGAATTTCTTGGCTGGGGTAGTATCCTCCTCATTGTGGGTTCCCAATTGATTTTTCTTGTTTTTTTCTTCAATATTCATCAATTCAACTGGTCTTTGAGCGAAGGAATAACTGGATCTGTGGAAGAAAGGGTTTCCAAAAATTCACCTTTTGAGGACAGTTTAGATGATGTAGAAGAAGAAAGAGATGAATTAGGAATAGAAGGGGAGTTAGATGAAGAAGAAATTGAAGAAGATGTAAGTAGCTGGACCATTAAATCTGAAAAAGAGGAAAATAAAAAATTGGGTACTTCACCTGTTTTCAACATAGAAGGAGAAGATTTGGTGGATGAAGAAAATAAACTTGAAATAACATCCCGAATTGAGGAGAAAAAGTTTTCGGTCAGCAAATCCGAAAGGGAGGAGAAAACAGCCGAAGAGGTAGAAAACCTCGATCCTTATGACCCAACGCTGGATTTGCCTCATTATAAGTATCCAACGCTTGACCTGCTCAATGACTATGACTTCCAAAAAGTCACCGTTTCAAGACAGGAGTTGGAAGAGAATAAAAATAAGATTGTAGAAACGCTGGTCAATTTTAAAATCGGTATTCAAGAAATTAAAGCTACAATAGGCCCTACTGTAACACTTTACGAGATAGTACCTGATCCAGGGGTCAAGATTTCCAAGATCAAAAATCTTGAGGATGATATAGCACTGAGTTTGGCTGCATTGGGTATCCGTATCATTGCGCCTATTCCTGGCAAAGGAACAATTGGTATAGAAGTTCCCAACAAAAACAGAGAACTTGTGCCTGCTAGGTCAGTCATAGGTACGGAGAAATTTATGAAAAGTGATAAGGATCTTCCTGTCGCTTTAGGCAAAACTATTTCCAATGAAGTGTTCGTGATGGATTTGGCAAAAATGCCACACTTGCTGATGGCTGGTGCGACCGGTCAGGGTAAATCTGTGGGGTTGAATATGATCTTGGCATCTTTGGTGTACAAAAAGCATCCATCCCAACTGAAGTTTGTTTTGGTTGATCCTAAAAAAGTTGAATTAACGCTTTTCAATAAAATAGAAAGACACTTTTTAGCTAAGCTACCAGGAGCGGAAGAAGCGATTATCACGGATACCAAAAAGGTTATCTATACTCTGAATTCTCTTTGTATAGAGATGGATAAACGCTACGATCTACTCAAAGATGCCGGGTGTAGAAATCTCAAAGAATACAATGCCAAATTTGTAGCCCGTAAGTTGAATCCTGAAAAGGGGCATAAGTTTATGCCTTACATCGTATTGGTTATTGATGAGTTGGCTGATCTGATGATGACCGCTGGCAAAGAGATAGAAGCCCCTATAGCCCGTTTGGCACAATTGGCAAGGGCTATCGGGATTCACCTCGTCGTGGCCACCCAGCGTCCATCCGTCAATGTAATCACAGGTATTATCAAAGCCAACTTCCCGGCAAGGCTTTCCTTCCGGGTGACTTCCAAGATTGACAGCAGGACTATTTTGGATGCAGGTGGAGCAGACCAATTGATTGGGATGGGAGATATGTTGCTTTCCCATGGTTCTGAAATGACCCGATTGCAATGTGCTTTTTTGGATACTCCCGAGGTGGATTCTATTTGTGATTGGATTGGGGAACAAAAAGGCTATTCAGATGCCTATCTTTTGCCTGAGTTTGAAGGGGAGGAAGGAGAAGGTAACTTGTCAAGTATTGACTTGGCGGACAGAGACCCTCTTTTTGACGACGCGGCCAAATTGATTGTGTTGCATCAGCAGGGAAGTACTTCTCTGATTCAAAGGAAGTTGAAGCTCGGCTATAACCGTGCAGGGAGGATTGTTGACCAATTGGAAGCAGCAGGTATAGTGGGACCGTTTGAAGGAAGTAAAGCCAGGGAGGTTTTGATACAGGATGAAGCCAGTTTGGAACGGTTATTGAACAATCTATAATTCTTCTTGATTTATACAAAGGAGAAAACCTACAATCAAAATGAAAAACATAATCACCCTTGTCGTATTTCTTTTTTCAGCTTATATGTCCCCAACTGTTTTTGCACAAAAGGACCCAAAAGCAAAAACCATTTTGGACGGCATGAGCCAGAAATACAAATCATTGAAAGGTCTTCAAGCCAGTTTTGAATTTTCCTATGCCGAATTTGAAGATGGAAAAAGTCAGTCACAAAGTGGAGACATAGCCATAAAAGGGGATAAATATCATTTGAAATTACCAGAACAGGAGATTTTCAACAATGGCAAAACTGTTTGGACATATATAGAATCCGGAAATTACAAAGAGGTAACTGTCAACAATGCGGGCGATATGGAGGATGAACTGACACCCTCTTCTGTATACACGATATATCAAAAAGGATATAATTATAGATTGATCGGTGAAAAAAATGAAAAAGGGACTGTCATACAGGAAATTGAGCTCTTAGCTGAAAAATCCAATGCCCCTTTCAAAAGGGTTAAATTATTTGTTGACAAAAACAAAAAAGATTTGATGGGTTGGGAAATATATGATGATCAGGGAGGAGTATTTAAATATAAATTCACATCGGTAAATACAGAAGTTGATTTGCAAGATTCTTATTTCACATTTAATCCGCAGAAATTCGGAAAGGTAGAAATCATTGATCTGCGCTGAAATTAATATTCAGGGAGGGATTGAAATATTTTTTATGCCTACTTTTAGGAAAATTTAACCCTTCATGAATCGAAAAGAACTCTTTCAGCAAATCAGTGATAAAAAATCTTTTTTGTGTGTGGGTCTAGATACGGACCTTTCTAAAATACCTTCGCACCTGCTCAAAGAATCGGATCCTATTTTTGAATTCAATAAGCAGATCATCGAACAGACTGCCGATTTTGCTGTCGCCTACAAACCCAACATTGCTTTCTATGAGGCTCTTGGTCCCAAAGGATGGGAAAGTCTTCAAAAGACTTTGGAGTTTATCCCGAAAGAAATTTTCACCATTGCCGATGCTAAAAGAGGGGATATAGGAAATACTTCCGGCTTGTATGCCAAAGCCTTTTTTGAAACCATGGATTTTGATTCGATCACTGTGGCGCCTTATATGGGAGTGGACAGTGTCAGACCTTTTTTGGAATTTGAAAATAAATGGGTGATCCTATTGGCTTTAACTTCCAATGAAGGAAGTGCAGATTTTCAACTCTCTACATCCCAATCGGGGAAACCATTCTTTCAGGAAGTTTTGGAGAAAAGCAGCGGTTGGGGAAATCCAGATAATATGATGTATGTGGTCGGTGCCACAAGAGGAGAGAAGATCGCAGAGGTCAGGAAAATTGTACCTGAACATTTTTTTTTAGTTCCAGGTGTTGGCGCCCAGGGAGGCAGCCTTGCAGAAGTAGCTAAATTCGGTATGAACAGTCAATGCGGTCTTTTGGTCAATTCATCGAGAGGGATTATATATGCAGGTAATGATAAGGACTTCGCAAAAGTAGCCGGAACCGAAGCTAAAAAATTGCAACAGGAAATGGAAACAATGCTGAATAAGTATCTCTAAACCCTTCTCGGATTCATTAAATCGTCCTTACCTACGGTACTTTTGGTGACGTGTTATCGATTTGATCCCGGCAATAAATTGCCGGGCTGCTATTTCGGTCATGCCTACGGCATTAATTATGGATTTATTTTAACAGAATTGCCACATTTGTTACATCTCCTACCGCTAATTACAAATGATGACATCCAAATCAAATCTTAGGAAGTTATCTGACTCAAATCTAAAATCTGAATTCTGCCTTTACCCTTCACCCTTCATCCCTTATCCTTTATCCTTCATCCCTTATCCTTTATCCTTCATCCTTTAATTACCCCAACCCTTCCCCGATGGCCATTGACTTCATTTGCATTTGATGTAATTGAGAATAAAAACCTCCCAATTCAAGCAAGCTTTCATGGGTACCCATTTCCTTGATTTCACCATGGTGCAATACGATGATTTTATCTGCTTTTTGGATGGTAGATAGTCTGTGGGCAATTACGATGGAAGTTCTTCCTTTCATCATTTTTGAAATTGCTTTTTGGATCATTTCTTCTGTTTCTGTATCCACGGAAGATGTTGCCTCATCAAGGATGATGATTTCAGGATTATAGACCATGGCCCGTACAAATGAAATCAATTGCCGTTGGCCCACCGAAAGCGTAGCGCCTCTTTCCATGACATTATAATCTAAACCACCGGGAAGTCTTTCTATAAACTTTTTGGCACCGACTAATTTGGCCGCTTTCATGACTTCTTCTCTACTGATGTCAGGATTGCCTAAAGTAATGTTGTAGAAGATGGTTTCTGAAAACAGGAACACATCCTGTAAAACTACTCCAATATGCCTTCTCAATGAGCCTAATTCAAAATCCCGAATATCCGTATCATCTATTTTGATAGTCCCTTGGTTGATTTCGTAAAACCTATTGATCAGGTTGATGATCGAGGATTTGCCTGCACCTGTCGCACCTACCAATGCGATGGATTCCCCATGTTTGGCCTCAAAGTTGATATTTTTCAAGACCCAATCTTCATCAATATAGGCAAACCAAACATTTTCAAGCTTGATATTACCTTTCAATTTTTCGGGCTTTAAGTTGCCTTCATTGGGAATTTGGTCATCACTTTCAAGTAATTTGAAAATTCTTGAAGAGCTGACCACTCCCATTTGCAGGGTATTATACCTGTCAGCAATCATCCGGATTGGCCTGAAAAACAGCTGTAGGTACATAATAAATGAAATCAATACACCGACTTGAATATCCAGGTCAAAGACGCCTGTGGCACCATACCAAACTACTAATCCTATACCAATGGCCTGTATGATTTCAGCTACAGGGAAATAAATGGAATAATACAGAACGGATTTGATGTGGGCTTTTTTATGGTCTCTATTGATGTCCTTGAATTTTTCATATTCCCGCTGCTCCCGGTTGAATATTTGGACAATATTCATTCCTGTAATATGTTCCTGTAAGAATGAATTTAGGTTGGAGACGGCATTTCTTACCTCATTGAAAGCGAATTTTATTTTCTCTTTGAACACATAAGTAGAAATGAGCAATAAAGGCAGGGTACACAAACTCACCAAGGTGAGTTTCCAGTCCACATAAAACATCACGGCGAGGATTGTCACCAACTGTAACAGGTCACCGATGATGGCTGCAAGACCTTCACTGAAAACCTCAGCAAGTGTTTCAATGTCTGAGATGTTTCTAGTAACCAACCTTCCAATGGGAGTATTATCAAAAAACTTGAGACGCATTTTCAGTAGATGCCTATATAACTTGATTCGGATATCCTTGATAATTACCTGACCAATCCATCCTGATAGATATGTGTGTGCAAACTGAACAACAGCCTGCAGTACCATTAGAAAAATGAGCAAATAAATAATTCTGACAAGACCGTTCCCATCTCCCACTGCTACATAATCATCTATGGCAACTTGGATAAAGTAGGGCCTTGTAGGAGCCAATATAGCCAAAGTAATGGTCAAAAAAACCAAAAAATAGAATTGTGGTTGATAGGGTTTGACAAACTTGTAAAGTTTCCTCAATACCTGGGTGTCAATAATGTCACCGCTTTTGATATTTTCTTTTTCCAGGCTCAAAAGTTTGTCGATTTAAATAAATTTTCGGAATATATGATTTTACAAAGGTATAATCCATGGGCAGGCGCAGACGATTTTGCTTGTGTTCTGTCTTTGCTTTCCAAAATATCAACAAATTGATCAATGCTGAGCTTATCTGTCCCCACATTTGTCAAAGTGCCGACAATGGCCCGTACCATTCCACGCAAAAACCTGTTGGCAGTTATATGAAATAACAATTGCTGGTCAATTTGTTCCCAATAAGCCTCTTTTATTTTACAGTTGAAATGGGTTACATCTGTTCGAACTTTACTGAAGCACTGAAAATCTTCATATCGGAGAAGCATTGAAGCGGCTTCGTTCATTTTTTCGATGTCTACATTTTTGTGGAACAGCCAAGAATATTCCTGTTCAAAAGGATTTTTCCGGAGGCTGATTTTATAAACATAACTTCTCCAAAGTGCATCAAATCTTGTGTGAGCATCCTCATGGACTCTTTTTAGGGAATATCCTGATATATCCTTAGGTATAATGGCATTGAGTTTTTTGATAAAATCCTTTTCAACCAATTCTTCCTGTGCATCAAAATGTACGAACTGCTGACTGGCATGAACACCTGTATCAGTCCTGCCACTACCCATGATGGAAGTTGGCTGACCCAAAATGATGGAGATTGCATTTTCCAATTCAGCCTGAACAGAATGTGCATTTTTTTGGATTTGCCATCCATGGTATCGGGTCCCTTTATAAGCTAGTTCAAGAAAGTATCTGAATTTTATCATTTTGGTGCTACAAAGATACCAATCCCTATCAATTTCAAATGACCATTTATCCATTCCTTGCGATTCAACAAATAACCCTGTTTCTTTGTCAAAATTTAGCACAAAGATGATACAACGAATTCAAACTGTTTTTATGTTTTTGGTGGCTGTGGCCATGGTATTGGTATTGATATTTCCCATTTGGCATCAGGTCAACCCTAGTCAAACTCAAATAGCCACGCTTACTGCATGGGCTTTGAATACAATAGATGTTGAATCAGGTGGTCTAGTACAGTCCAGTTCGAAGGTAGCAATAGCCATACTGGCATTTATATCTATGGGATTAGCACTATTCAGTATATTTCAATATAAAAATAGAACCCGACAGATGTTTGTAAATATGATGAATTCATTGGCGATGGTCATCAATGTTGGTATCATTATTTGGTTTTCCCATAATGCCAATGAAGTAATCAATCCTCAAGTCAATGGTGCATTTGTGATTGGTTTTTGGGCAATTTTTGCTGGGATGATCATGAATTTATTGGCGAATAGGTTTATCAGAAAAGATGAGATGCTGGTAAGGTCTGTTGACAGAATCCGTTAAAATCAACCCAACCATGAAATTAGAGACGATTGCCATCCATGCAGGTACTATCATTGAAGACAAAAATAGACCTGCTGTCCAACCCATCACACTTTCTACAACTTTCGAACATGTAGAAGGATCACCGATTTATTCAAGGGCTAATAATCCCAACCGTTTGGCATTGGAGCAGGTCTTGGCAAGATTGGAACACGGAGAGGCGGCAGCGGCCTTCTCTTCTGGGAATGCTGCTGGAATGGCGGTTTTTCAATCTTTGGAACCAGGTAGCCATATCGTAGCTCCGGATGACATGTACCATGGGTTGAGGAGTTTGCTCGTCAATGTTTTCAAGGGAATACTTGAAGTGACATTTGTGGACATGACCAATGTTCAAAATGTGGAGGATGCCATTACTTCGAAAACAAACCTGATTTGGGTAGAGACCCCCTCCAATCCATTGTTGCAGGTTTCAGATATCAGAAGAATTTGTGAAATAGCGAATGATAAAAAGATCAAAGTAGCCTGTGACAATACCTTTGCCACCCCGGTTTACCAAAATCCTTTGTTGTTGGGCGCTGATATAGTGATGCACAGCACGACAAAATATCTTGGGGGTCACAGTGACATATTGGGAGGTGCTTTAATTACAAAATCCAAAGAGGGTATTTGGGAAAAAATTAAAATGGTGCAACAAGTCGGAGGTGCAGTGCCTTCCCCATTTGATTGCTACATGCTTACCAGAAGTATTAAGACGCTGCCTTATCGCATGAAAGGACATGCTGAACATGCTGCAATCTTAGCGACTTTTTTGCAGCAACATCCCAAAGTGGATAAGGTATATTACCCTGGGCTGATTTCCCATCCCAATCACCTGACTGCGGCTGCCCAGATGTCCGGTTTTGGAGGAATGTTGTCTTTTGAAGTATCAGGAACGGCAGATGATGCTGATAGGGTGATTTCACATTTGGAATATTTTACCAATGCAACAAGTTTGGGCGGGGTAGAAAGTCTGATTGAAAGAAGAGCGGCTGTGGAAGGTTCAGATACAAAAACCCCTCAGAACCTGCTTCGAGTTTCAGTAGGACTAGAGCATTTGGACGACTTATTGGAGGATTTAGATCAGGCTTTAGATAAATAAAGGCTGTCCAGAAACAGCCTTTAAACTTTTATTAAGGGTAAGCTTAAAAAGGGTGACCAAAAAAGCAACTTATTCGTATTTCTCCGAAAGTAATTAAAGATATTTAATTATGAAAGTTTTAACAACACTATTTGATTAATGGAGTAATTGTTGGTTTAAACTAACCTGCCCAACCTTCTCTATCCAGACTCCTGTACTGTATTGCCTCTGCAAGATGCTCTACTTTGATTCCCTCACTTTGGGTCAAATCTGCTATAGTTCTGGAAACTTTCAGGATACGGTCATAAGCCCTAGCAGACAGTCCCAATCTTTCCATTGCGGTTTTCAACAATGCTTTTCCGGCTTCATTGATCTGACAGATTTCCTTTACCATATGGGAAGGCATCATGGCATTGCAAAAGATGTCAGGCTGACTCTTAAATCTTTCAATCTGAACTTCCCTACCTATAATCACCCGCTCCCGAATAGATTTACTGGATTCAGATTTTCTGGTGGAAGTCATCTCTTCAAATTTAACCGGTGTCACTTCTACATGAAGGTCAATCCTGTCCAATAAGGGCCCACTTATTTTGTTCAAATAACGCTGTACAATACCCGGACCACATACACATTCCTTCTCCGGATGGTTATAATAACCGCATGGGCAAGGGTTCATACTCGCTATCAGCATAAAATTGGCAGGATAATCCACAGAGACTTTTGCCCTGGAAATGGTCACTTTTCTTTCTTCCAAAGGTTGCCGCATCACTTCCAAAACAGTTCGTTTGAATTCCGGAAGTTCATCTAAGAAGAGCACGCCATTATGAGAAAGAGAGATTTCTCCTGGTTGGGGATTCCCGCCCCCACCGACCAAAGCCACATCACTGATGGTATGGTGGGGTGATCTAAATGGTCTTTGGGCAACCAAGGAGGCATTTTTTCCCAACTTACCTGCTACCGAATGGATTTTGGTTGTTTCCAATGCCTCCTGTAATGATAATGGAGGAAGGATTGAAGGCAGTCGTTTGGCCAACATGGTTTTACCTGCACCAGGAGGACCTATCATGATGACATTGTGCCCACCGGCAGCAGCTATTTCCATGGCCCTTTTGATATTTTCCTGACCCTGCACATCTGCAAAATCAAATTCAAACTGCTCCAGAGAACTATAGAAAATATCCCTTGTATCTGTAATCAAAGGAGGAATATCCAATTCCCCTTCAAGAAAGCGAATGGCGTCTTCCAATGTACTGACTCCTATGATATCAATATTATTCACAATTGAAGCCTCAGAAGCATTTTCCTCAGGAAGTATAAATCCTTTGAAGCCGTTTTTTCTTGCCTCAATAGCTATGGGCAATGCCCCCTTAACAGGCCTGAGATTACCATCAAGGGAAAGTTCTCCCATGATGATGTAATTTTCCAATTCTGGAAATAGGACCTGTTCGGAACCTTTCAATATTCCCAAAGCGATGGGCAAATCATAAGATGAACCCTCTTTTCTGATATCAGCAGGAGCGAGATTTACCACGACTTTTTGTCTTGGCATGCGGTAACCGTAATATTTAAGTGCAGATTCTACTCTTTGCTGACTTTCTTTTACAGCACTATCCGGTAGGCCTACCATATAAAAACTTGTGCCTTGACCGACATTGACCTCAATCGTAATTAGCTTGGCATCTACACCTGAAACCGCACTGCCAAAAGTTTTTGCTACCATGTTTTAAAATTTTGGGTATAAAAAAAGGAAACCTAAGCGGTTTCCGAAGATACTGAATTTAGCCAAAATATAATTGGCTTATTTAAAATTTTGTCGGGGTTTGATAACAGAAGGGTCTTTGTCATCTTCCACTTGATCAATTTTTCTTTCAATATTTTTGAGTTTGACTCCCTGTTCCAGATCGTAAAGTTTTGCTTTCAGTTCCTTTTTTTCATTTTCTTTTAATGAGATTTCACCTTCCAACCCATTCCTAACTATTTTCCCTGTTCCCCAAGCAATAAGGAAAAGGACTGTTCCCACCAATAAGAAAGAAACTATCGTTCCTGTATTCAGTTCATCAATTCCAAAAAGCCCTTTGAGGCTGTTGAATGACAGAAAAAAAACCAAACTTACAGCAAAAAAAAGCGCTACGGTAAGGTGCATGATTTTATTGATTTGTCTCATAGGTGTATGTCTTAATATTTTTGTCTAATATACTAAACAGACTGCATTGTGGAAAGTTTCCTGTAAAGTCCTTCTACTTCCATCAACTTCTGATGGGTTCCTCGTTGTACAATTTGTCCTTTCTTGATAACGAGAATTTCGTCTGCATGTTGGATAGTGCTTAGTCTATGGGCGATAACTAGGGTGGTTCTGTTGTTCATTAGGTTGGTCAGTGCTTCCTGCACCAATTTTTCAGATTCGGAGTCCAAAGCTGAAGTTGCTTCATCCAGGATTAGGATTGGGGGATTTTTCAACACCGCCCTTGCAATACTCAGCCTTTGACGCTGTCCACCTGATAGTTTGGATCCCCTTTCTCCAATTGAGGTTTGATACCCCTTTTCCAATTGTACTATAAATTCATGAGCATTGGCAATTGTGGCCGCTTCGATGACCTTTTCTTCTGAAATTCCCTCAAGACCAAAGGCAATATTGTTGAATACAGTATCATTGAATAAGATGGATTCTTGGGTGACTATACCCATCTGTTTTCTCAAACTTTCGATTTCTATTGACCTTAATTCTCTTCCATCTAAGGTGATGGATCCTACTGAAGGGTCATAGAAACGAGGAACCAAATCCGCCAAGGTAGACTTACCACCTCCTGATGGTCCGACTAATGCAATGGTTTTACCTTTTTCGAGTTTGAAACTGATTTCTTTCAGTATTTGATCTTTTTCATAGCTGAACGACACTTGGTCAAAAACAATCCCCTCATGAAATCCATCTATTTCCGTAGGGTTATCAATATTTTGAATCCTGGTCTGTGTGTCCACTACCTCAAATATTCTTTCTGCTGAAGCCAAACCTCTTTGAATACTGCTTGCTGCTCTTGAGATTTCTTTCGCGGGATTTAAAACTTGGGTGAAGATGATGATATATGTGATAAAATCCGAAGCGCCTAAATCAGAATTGTTGCTCAAAACCAGACTCCCTCCATAAACCAATATTCCGGCCACCACAGTGACACCCAAAAACTGTGAAATAGGTGAGGCCAGTTCATTTTTCCGGGCCATGGAAATATTCACATCAGAATAAAAGTCAGTTTCTGAATCAAATTTATCCCTGATGTATTTTTGTGCTCCAAATGCTTTGATGACCCGCATCCCTCCAATAGTCTCATCAAGAATATTGACGATCCTGCCCAATGATTCCTGGCTTTCGATGGCGTTTTTCTTTAATCTTCTGGTAATTCCACCAATAATTGCACCCGAGACCGGGATCAAAATAATGGTGAAAAGGGTCAGCTTGACAGACATAAAAAACAGTACTGCAAAATATAGGATGATGGTAGCGGGTTCTTTGAAAACCACACGAAGGGACTGCACAATGCTGTTTTCCACTTCCTGAATGTCATTGGTCATTTTGGACATCAGGTCGCCTTTTCTTTCGTTGGAGAAATAGCCAATGTGCATCTTGGTGACCTGTTCAAAGATATTCAATCTCATTTTTTTGATCACTTCTGCCCTAACTTTCGCCAAAACTACCCCAGAAAGGTATGTGAAAAGATTGGCGAGGAACACTGATAATACGATTATGAGACAGACATAAAGCAGCGTTCCAAACTTGCCATAGGTATCAGAGATATGTAAAAAATAATAGTTGAATAAGTGGAGGAAATAATCAATGGAAAATGAAAAATCAGGTTTTTCCAGGAATTTAGTCAAATCAGCAGGTTCGACCTGTTCAAAGATGACATCAAAAAGGGGCTTTAAAAGGGTGAAGTTCAGCAATCCAAAAATGATTGCTAAAAGGGTGTAAATCACATAAATTGGAAAATATCGACGGTAGGGCCTGGCGTATGATAAAATCCTGAGATAGGTATTCATGCTCTATTTTCTGATTTTCGCGCAAGTTAAGGAATATAACTCAATTCAAGTTTCAAATCCGAATAAGGTCTAATTCCGCTTATCTTGGTACTTGGTACTTGGTACATTGTTCAACTCGTCCGCCGCGGCGGATTGTGCTCTCAATAATTAAAATCATTCCTCACCATATTCATCCTCAAAGAAAACTGGGTGAAAGTTGTGGATTCCGGAGCTGATAAATCCTGTGCGGTTCTTCTTCTGTAACTTTGGCTGAAATCCAAAAAAACATTCTGCTTGATCATGTAGCTGAGGTTGAGATTGGCCATGGCTACCCTGTTTTCTATTCCCTGACCGATTACATTGCCGAAAAGACCGATTCCTGTGTTAGGATTGGTTCTGTTTTTAAGGAGATTTTTGCCATAATTTACATCAGGGGAAGGATCATCCCCATAAAACTGATATAGCCCTGTAAATGTCCCAAACAGTCTTGGCAAGAATTCAGGCTGATATCTGAGTATCCCGATCACTTCCCTGAAGTTGGCACCCAATGGATGTGTCAGTGGGGTCCGGTAATTGGTGTAGGATTGTAAATCGAATTTTTCCTGGAAGGTATAAGGTCTTACCTGATTGTATTCCAATTGAAGGTCCAAGTTCCTTGCGCCAAAGACTTCTATGTATTTGTATCCGGTTTGAATGGCATGTTTGTTCCTGATGGAGTTTTTCCCATCGATTCCAAAAAATTCCCCAAAGACAAATTCATCCAAAGCAAACTGCCCGTATAGCTGCATGCCAGGAGTAAAATTCCATTTGAAATCTGTGCCCATCATCACCTTATCCGGCGTGCCCAATTGATGTTCCACCCATCTGTAGAAAATAATGGGATTCAGGTAATTCCAATCAAACTGGTTTTTCATCACCGATTGGAATAAGCCCAAATTGAAGTTTTTTCCAATATTGGTACCCAATCGGTATAGCGAAAACCATTTTTGTGGATACCGTCCATCTGTTGGTCTTCCCTGACCATCAAGGATGATGTCAGCAGTTTGCTGAGCCCATAGGTTGGTCAGTTGGAACCGCCAGATTTTGGTGTTGATCTTGACAAAAGCATACGGGTTGGAAAAATCAGATAAGATCATAGATCGGTAACCTTCCCCGATGAAATTTCTATCATGCCCCAATTGGGCCTCAATATGTTTGGTGACATTAAAGCTGATATGCCCCATGGCTGAGAAATAACCATAGCCCTCACCATCGTATCTTTTCCAAAATCCTTCTCCCGGAACTGCCCCGTTAAGCTCGGTATATTCTTTAACCCAAGAAGGGAAAATAGTCTGTGTTGTGGTGAAGTAGGAGTAAAATGCCACTTTTCTATCAATGCTTCCCCTAAGTTCCACACCTCTCGAATTTCTGAACCGCATATTTTCCTGTCCCGGTTCAAATCCTGCAGATAGGTAAAGTACAGGGTTGAGATGAACATCAAAAACTTCATCTCGATAGTGTAAAAAGTCTGAGGGTTTTCTGTAGAGCTTTTTGAATATCGGATTTTTGGAATCTGCTGTTTCCCAGCTGACAAATTCCCAATTGTCCTTTCTCAGATAATCGAAATTAAATTGGTCTGCATGGGAAAAATGTACCAACGCCTCTTGTGAAGGAACATAATCCAATGAATCCAAGAATCCAGCTAAATGATCCCTTCTAAAGGGTTTGAAACCTGTCTGGAAACTCTCATTGTTTTTACCGTTTTTGATCTCATATCTTTCTATCATATGGTAATAATCCCGATTGTAAGGGACATAGGCACCTTGCCCATATGATTGCGAGCCAAAAAGTAGCAATAAGGAAAAAGCGAAAACCAATTCTTTTTTCATACGGGGTGAAGCTAAATCGCTGTAAAGCTAAAAAAAGTAAAGTAAAATGAATATCCATAAATATTTAAAATCTCAAAAAATTAATATTTCAGTCCCTGGAATCATCAACTATTTATATGCCCTTACCAATGCTTATATAGTTCATAAAGTTCCGAGGTCTGAGATAGGGGGACTGAAAATTTCCGAAGTAAGAGAAAAATATTATTACGAAGATTTGGGATTACAGAATGCTATTAGGTCATTTAATCCTGCGAGGGATTTACATAAACTTTTGGAAAACCTTGTCTATTTACACCTAAAAAGGAAAGGGTATTCTGTTTTTGTTGGTAAATTGGGAGATAAAGAGGTTGATTTTGTAGCTGAGAAAGAAGGAGTAAAAATGTATTTTCAAGTGACTCTGTCGATGGTGGAGGAATGCACCAAACAAAGGGAATTGGGAAATCTGGTGTTAATTGAAGATAATTATCCGAAATATGTAGTGACTTGGAACGATCCTTTTGGGACAGGGGATTGGGAAGGTATCAGGCATTTGAATGCCTTGGAATTTTTGACCAATTTTGAATAGTGTTATGTTTGTATAATGGAGTTCTTGCTGTTGATACCAAAAAGTCCTCAAAGACAAACTCATCCAATGCACACTGACCATAAAGCTGGATGCCTGGTATCATTGAACGATAACCTTCCCCGATGAAATTTCTATCATGTCCCAATTAACCCTTGATATGTTTGGTGACATTAAAACTAATATGCCCCATGGAAAGTAAAAGAAAATGAAAGAGTCTTAGAATATTGTCTGGTGGAAATAAAATCAAACAATATCTCAGTGAGACGTTTACTATAATAGAACCAAAAGATAAAAACATGTCAGATATAGTTGAAATTTTGAATATTCAAAGGATTACCCACGATGTGAAACTGTTCAAAACCAATAAGCCTGCTGATTATGATTTTTTACCCGGACAGGCTACCGAGGTGGCGATCAACCAAGAAGGTTGGAAAGAAGAAAAACGACCATTTACATTTACCTCTTTACCAGAAGAGGAGCATTTGGAATTTGTGATCAAATCTTATCGGGACCACGATGGGGTCACTAAGAAATTGGAGACCCTTTCCATTGGAGATGAGTTATTGATTGATGATGCTTGGGGAGCTATTCAATATAAAGGTAAAGGTACATTTATAGCAGGTGGTGCAGGTATCACTCCATTTATATCCATAATCAGATCGCTCCAATCCAAAGGTGAAATAAAAGGAAACCGTTTGTTTTTCGCCAACAAAACAGGCAAAGATGTAATCCTTGAATCCTATTTCAGTGATTTATTAGGGAAGGATTTTATTTCAGTTTTGGATCAAGAAGTGAAGGTGGGCCATAAATATGGTCGGATAGACAAGAATTTTCTTAAAGAAAATGTAACCGATTTTTCACAGGAGTTTTATGTTTGTGGACCGGAAGGTATGGTCAAGGCAATCAGTCTAAGTTTGGAAGAACTTGGGGCCAACCCGGAAGGAATTGTTTTTGAGAAATAATAAATGATGTTTAGTCAACCTGAAGGTAAAAAGCCAGAAGACCTTCCTATTGGTAGGTTTTCTGGCTTTTTTTATTGAAATCCAAAAATAAGAGGAAGTATAAAAACCATCAAAATAGCCCAAACCATGTAAATCGGAATATATTGGACGATTGATTTTCCAACCGTTGATATTTCACTTTTGTGCAAGACCGTTTTCGTTAGATTTTTTGCAACAATCAGCAGATGGATTAGCATCAATGCATTGGCACCAAGAACAGCTATCCTGTTAGGGGAAATTCCCCATTCCGAAATACGGTAGATAATTGCTGAGAGTGCGATTAGATTTACCACTGTAGTAACCACAGCCAAGAATAGAAGAATCCAAGTTCCGAATTGATTTTTATTCCTGTTAGCACTTTCTGCAACAGAAAAAAAGATCAATGCCATTACACCAATCAATAGCAGATTGAAAATCAAAAGAAATTCCCGGTCGTTATATGGGTCCTTTCCAGAGATGACAATGGCAGATAAATACACAACAAGCATCACTAAAACCAAAGGACTGAACAGTTTGGCAATGACAGGAGAGACTTTATTTACCAATTGAGGATTATTTTGGGTTAGAAAAGCAGCAACAACAGGGACCATGGGCAGCCCGAAAATCACGATATATTGAAAATAAAATTCTTCAATCTTTAATCCTATCAATTCAAATAATCCCAAAGTAATGCCGGTCATCAATCCACCTGCGATCAGCAAAAGCCCTGACATGACCGCCAAATCCCCATTGAACCTAAGGAATTCAAGTCTTTTCAGATAATTTCGAGGTTCATTGCCCAAAAATGAAAATCCAAACATTCCCCATAGCACCAGTGGCAAATGGATGCAGGCCAAAATCAAAGTGTTGCTTTCGGGGTTATTTGGAAGTGAATTGATGAACACTAAACTGATCAAAACAACAGCGGCAATCATGAAAATTTTGTTAGCAGGTAATTTGTTATTTTTGACAAAATAGGCTGTTAAAGCAGTGAGGGCAATGATGCTGGTATTCCTTGGATAAAAGAATTCCTCATCAATGGAGAAGATTGCGGGAAATTTGATGAATATTCCAGCAATAAGGGAGAGCAGTGCTACTAACCATAGTTCATTCTTGGTTCCCCAAAAGATGGAATCGGATTCGTAGCTTAGTCTTTCTTGCCAAAATTCAGCTAGCTTATTGCCCTGGACTTCTGGATAAACCCGGTCAAAAGACTTTTTGAAGTCAGATTTATTTTTTCTGTAAAGAGTTTCCAGGTATGCCGGATCTTCGATATGGGTAATGATTTCTTCATGCATGTTCTTGTAAGTTTAAGGTAGTTGGATTTAGGTTATTTTATTAAAAAGCCATTCTTCATAGTCGTTTTATAGCTTACTTTTTTCAAGATTTTCCAAACATTCGTTTAGGGGTTTGCCTGAGACATGAATACATTCGCAAATCTCTATTCCCACTTGCTCATAATCGGTATTAATAAATTGGGATTTACAATCTTCCAAGGAATTTCTGGGCATCACTTGATATCCATAATTTGCAAACCAAACGGTAAAACCCATAATAGAAATCACCCCGATAAAAAACAGAAAGGGGAATTTGTATTCATATTTATTTGGTTTAGGCAAGGTTACTTTTTTGGAAAAGCGGCTAAATGGAAAGATGTATTTCAATTTATCAAAATGCCAAGCTAGGATGTAAAGATTGGCCAAAACCATCAAAGGTGAGCTCACAATAGAACCTTCAAATCGAACTGCAAAGGAAAGAATCCAAATATTAACAATAATAGGTAAGTACAATAAAGCGCCTAAGAGCACAGTGCCGGGAATTAATAAAAATACCCCTGCTATAACTTGGGCGACTCCGATAAACGTGTAATAAAATCCCGTGTGATGCAATGCTTCCAGATAGGCTCCCATGGGATGTAATTCCGACAATCCACTTGCAAATCTTTCCCCTAGGATTTTTACCATGCCTGCTACAATGAATGCATAGGCCAATAGAAATCTGCAAAGGATGGAAAATATCCAATGCCATCGATTTTGCTTGATTTTGATATAATACCCCTCCAAAGTTGAGGAAATACTGAGTAGTGTCATTTACCTTTGAATTTCAATTTTTTGAAAAAGAAGTTAGGGTTGATGTTTTATTGCTGGTGATCAATCCCAATGTCCTGTGACTGCGAAAGCCATTACCGCACTGATCCAAATCGCCCCGAAGTATAGTATGGTGCTGAAAATGATGGCTATAAGCTTCCTGTTTCCAGCAGGAAACCAGTGGAAACCCATCAGGTAGAAAAACGCTCCAGCAAATGCTCCACCGATTGGAATAATGGTGAGCGGGAAATACATCCAGGATTCGAAGATATCCTCTTTGGTTAGGATCAAGAACAGCAGGCAAGCCAAAGGAAGGCTAGCACCGAGGGCGGCAGGAATAAGCAATTCTTTGATGGACAATGGATGGATTGAAGATGAAGGATTCATAGTTTTGTTTGTTTTCTAGTATTTTGATTAATTGAAAGTACTTTGTATTTCAAAGTAAGTATTTAAATTTTTTTAAGGTTTATTTTCCTTGATTAGATTTTCCAGAAACTCCAGGTGTGATTTGAAAGCCTCTTTGCCAGCATTTGTAGCCGAATAATTGGTCAATGGCTTTCTGCCTTGAAATGATTTTTCTACCATGATATATGATGAATTTTCAAGATTTTTTAAGTGAGAGGCAAGGTTGCCGTCCGTAACTTCCAACAGCTCTTTGAATGAGTTAAAATCGAACTGCTCATTGACCATCAGAATGGACATAATCCGCAGCCGGATGACATTTTCAAACGCTTTGTCGTAATTCCCCTTCACGTTATCGGTCGTATTTATAATACATCATCGATCCATAAATCACATGTAACACACCAAAACCAAGCGCCCAAGTGATCAATCCATAACCTGGAAAGAAAGCAGAGATAATCCCTAGAATCAGTTGGCCATATCCCAAATATTTGATGTCACCCAGTGTGAATTGGGAGGCATTGACCAAAGCTAAGCCGTAGAAAATCAATGTGGCAGGTGCGACCACAATCAGATAACCCCTAAGTACTAAGGCCAAACAAAAAATCCCTCCGACCAATACCGGAATGAACAGGGCCTGTAAGAATCGCTTTCCTGCCGGATTCCAAAGCTTGGTGGCGATGCGTTTACTTTTCTTTTGACTAAGTAGGTATGCACTTCCTACAGACAGCGATAAAATGATTAAAGCCAATACAATGAGTTTGGGGAAAACAACGGAATCATCAATAAAGGTGGTACGAAATCCATAAGGTGGATTCGGGAAATAAATCCATAAATAAGCAATGGTGGCACCTATAAGGGCATAGATTCCGGCCAATACTCCGGACAGCCCGCTCAATGACAGAAAGCGGGTACTCCGCTCCATCATGGATTTGATCTCGGCTAATTCTTTTTCAGCATTTTTCATTTTAAAAGTACTTTGAAATACAAAGTAAATCAATATTTTCTTAAATTGATGTTGTCAGGTAAAAATTTAACAGAAATTAATTTTTCATTCCAATCACAACCAATTCCCTCGAAAAGATATTACTTAAGCATTAAGCCTTTTATTCTTGAAAAGTGTTTTTTATTTTTCGTCAAGACTGGCAAATCGTTCATCATTGCAGTTGCAGCGATAAAAATATCCCTAAACTCGATCAATTTATTTTCTTTCTATAATTGCTGATAAATCATTGCTGATTTTTCTGAAATGGATTTTGTAAAAGATAGGACCGGAATATCTTCCGTAAGCATTTTTACATCTAGCCATTTTTGAGGACTTGTTGCTCCAATGTAAAGCTCATATAATGTGACGGAACTGATAAAAATCTTGGTTTCATTTGACAAGTCATATAGCTGGGTTTTGGATTTGTCTTTTGCCCGCAAAAAATCAATAAATATTCCAGTATCAATTACCATTCTTTAACTTTCCATTGATTAAAATGTTGTTGTACTTCATCAAATGACTTAATGTCTTCATCTGTCCAAGTTGAAATATTCAAAATTTTATTTTTCCAATTTTTCATTTCAAAGGATTTATCATCTTTGGATTTATCCAATATGAAGTCAAGGAAATCATTCACTTGTTTCTGATAGTCTGGTGACAACTGATTATATTTTTCTAATATGTCATTCATAGGATAAATAACGATTTAAATCATTCAAGAGATTTTGAAAACTCATATTATTTAATTTCTCAATATACTGATTTATTGTTTTTGAATTATTTAATAGCCAAAAAAGTATTAAACCCCATCCAGTCCCTCAAACAACTCATCCAAATCCAACACAAATCCATCTATACACCCAGATTCCACATGGTCCCCCAAAGTAAAAAGTTTGGAAGGAATATATTTTCCGTCGGACAGTGTATAGACCAAAAGCGTTTTTTCATAAGGATGGATAATCCAATATTCCCTGACACCACTTTCCTCATATACCTCATATTTGTTTTGGAGTTCTTTTTTATTGTTGCTTGGGGAGAGGATTTCCATAATCAGGTCAGAGGCACCAACATAGCCCAATTCATCCAGTTTTTCCGGATCACAGACTACACAGATATCCGGCTGCACTACAGTGGTAATGTCTTCATGCTTTTTGGATTTCGCAGGAAGGCGGACATCAAAGGGGGCTGAATAAACCTTGTATTCTTTATTTTTCCAAATGGATAAACAATTTGGCAAATATTCTCCCAGAGAGCTCCTGATGGATCCTTCTTGGTGCAGCTGCAGCCTGTTTAAAAACCTTTCCTTTGATCAGTTCGACCATATGGTCTATTTCCCAAGTCAGGTAATCGGCATAGGTATACAATCCGTAATGGGAATAGGGTTCTTTAACCATGTTTTTTTCTTCATCCTCTTCCATATATCTAAGTTAATGAAAATGATTTTTGGATTAACCAAGTAATAGTAATAAAAGACCAAATAAGGTTCTAAAATCCAATATCCATTTAAATTGTACTATAAATATTTTTAAAATAATTTAAATAAGATTGATTGTTCTGTTATTTTTTAATTTACATAATTATTCGTTTGAATGGGGGGGGTGAAAACGAAGTAATTAGAATATTGTTCTGCTTATTACTATTGAAATAGTACAAATTCATATGAGTTATTGATGATCAGCAAGTTAAGGATTTGGATTATTGATTCCCAATCCTTAAGTTCAATTGTCTTTTAATTATTATTCACTTTTTACAAACAAAAATCATGAAAACTTTAAGTATTGAAAAAATGGAGAATTTGAGTGGAGGAACTGTTTGTTTTGGTTTCGCAGTAATCCATGATCAAATGTGGGATGCCTTCCAAAATGATCCCTCTGAGGAAAATTTCCTTTATTGGGCGGCATCCTTTGCTGCCCTTGTTCATTGTACTACATCTTACCAATGATTTGAAATCCCCACTCTTATTTTATATTTAAAATAGATATGAAATTATTGATTAATATATTTGTATTTTACAATATTTTATTTGGATTCACGCCAAATGATGAGAGTGGGGTTTATTTTGGGAATTTCCTAAATAAGAAAATTTGTATCATACTAAAAGTAGAATCAAATCTTGTATTTGGATCCTATTCTTTCAATGGTATTGATAAAACTCCATTTTTTGGGTTTATTGAAGATGGTATAATTCAATTTCAAGATCATGAAGGTTTGATAATAGAAGAAACACCAACTTCAATAGAATTAAATGGAAAATATATGGTTTTGACTTCAATTTTAGGTGAAAAGCAATATCAATTAAAAAAAATTTCGAAAAAACTTGATTTGGATTTATTTGCCCTATTTAAAAATACAAATGATAAAGATTGGAATTTAGTTGGTACTTGGAAAACAGTTGAAGCCTATAAAAAAAATGTAAAATTTAATAGTAAAGAAGTAAAACAAGGATATAAGAGGACATACCTTGAAGATGGTAGAGTTGTTTCAGATATTAGAACACTTTCTGAAATGAAAAAACTTGGTATTACTCAATTTGTCCCAGATATGAATTGGCGGACTGTATCAAACAAACTGATATTATCAATAGAAACTGGCCATCCGGCTTCAGGTTCAAATTTGATATATGAATATTTAATAGTAAATGATACTTTAATTCTTGAGAAAGAGGACATTAAATATATTCTTATTAGGAATTAAGCAGTTTGATTTAAAACCCGATTATTTTAATCATCCAAATTAGAAAATAATAGCTGTGAAAACATTTTTAATTCTGATTTTGCTGAAATTTACAATATTTTATTTTTTAAGGTTCAATATCGATTATGAATCTTTATTTTATGCTTCTTATGATGATGAGGTATTAGATATTATAAATAAAAACAAAGAAAATTTAAACTGGAAGTATAAATATTTGTTTCCAACTATATTTATTTTCATACAACTTATAATAAAGACCACAGCAATTAGCCTTATAATATATACAGGTTTGTTTTTCGTTAATTCCATAGAAGGAACCAAATCTTTGGCAATTATCTTCAGTTCTGTTTGTATTGCCGAGCTTATTTTTGTGATAGAGAAGGCGGTAAATTTGCTTGTTTTTATAGCAAAACCTGACCTTACCCTTGCGTTTATCCAACATTTTTCACCGGTATCGCTATATGGTTTGCTTGGTCAGGAAATTGGTATAGATTACCTGAATTATTTTCTGAAATCTATTAATCTTTATGAAATAGTATACATATTGGTATTGGCCTTTTTGATATCCGACAATCTCGACTTGGGTTTTTCAAAGTCCCTTAAAACCACTTTTTTTTCTTATGGTTCCTTAATGGCATGCTGGGTTGTTTTTGTGACTTATTTAATATTGAATATTAGCCCATGAAGAAACAGGTTAAATTTATTTTGGTAATAGTCCCTTTCATTTTTGTTTCCATTATGGGTATTATGATTATTGGGAAAATTGAGGAAAAGAATGAAACCTTGGACCGAATATCCGTTTTACCGCCTTTTCAATTCCAATCCATTTCAAGTGATGAATATTATAGTGATAGAGATTTGCCTCAAGGGAAAATGGTTTTTATTTTCCATGTTAATTCCACATGTGATTTCTGCCGGTATGAGGCTATGCAGATAGCTAAAAATATTGACAGTTTTCGAGGAAGCACATTGGTTTTTGTATCCTCAGAAGAGAAAAAAGATATGATGGAATTTGCCAGAGAATTTAGTCTCTGGAATATACCTCAGGTAGTTTTTTTGCAGGATGTCTCCTTGGAGTTTTCCAATATTTTCGGTTTTCAATCTATTCCAGGCACAATTGTTTACGGTAAGGACAGGAAGCATTTGGCAACATTCAAAGGAGCGGTTAAGGCTGAAAAATTATTGGAATTAATTGAATAGAAAATGGTTGATCTGAAGGCAATCCGAAAGTCATATGTAAAGCAACAGGATCAATCTGATTGTGGAGTCGCCTGTATGGTTTCCCTTGTCCGGTTTTTTGGGGGAGATTGTAGTTTGGAGAGCTTAAGGGAAGCAAGCGGGACCAACAAACAGGGTACTACATTATTGGGACTTTATCAAACGGCCCGGGTTTTAGGATTGCAGGCAGAACCCTTGGAGGCTACGGAAACAACACAATTGAAATCTCTGAATTCACCTGCGATTTTGCATGTAGTCTTGGAGGAAAAAAGGCAACATTATGTCATTTACCATGGATTTCTGAATGGGAAGTATATTTTTTTGGATCCTGATAAAGGACTGGTCTTTATGGAATTGGCAGAATTGGACATGCTATGGAAGTCAAAAGCATTGCTCTCACTTTATCCTAATGAATCATTTGAGCTAAAAAGCACACAAAATTCACAGAAGAAAAAATGGATCATTGATATGGTCCATGAGGATATGCCTGTATTTGGAGCCTCGATTGTGTTGGGTATTATGGTCACCGTATTGGGTTTGACGACTTCCATTTTTTCCCAAAAGCTTATTGACGAGATTCTACCTGAAAGGCAGACTGAAAAACTGGTAGTAGGGATGGTTTTGGTGGGTATTTTGTTGCTGGGAAGGTCGCTTATTAGCTATGTAAGAGGGAGGTTATTGGTCAAGCAAAGTAAGGATTTTAACTTACGGATGATTTCAGGATTTTATGGTAGCTTACTTCGACTTCCGAAAAGTTTTTTTGATAACCGGAAAACCGGAGACATGGTTGCCAGAATGAATGATACGCGGAGGATCCAGCAGGCAGTATCTTTTCTTGTCAGTGAAATAGTAGTGGAAGTTTTGCTTGTGATAGTCACTCTAATGGCAGTTTATTTGTATTCAAATCCGATTGGTCTTTTGGTATCAGTGGTCTTGCCATTTTATTTTTTCTTGGTGTATCATTTCCATAAGCCTATCAGTTCCCATCAGCAATCTGTGATGAAATCTTATTCCCTTACTGAGAGCCACTACATCGATACTTTACAAGGGGTTGGAAGCATAAAGGCACTGAACAAAGAAGTTAACTATGAAAAACTAAATGGAAATATTTATGGATATTTTCAGGAACAGGTATTTAAGCTAGGTAATCTTGGGATTAGCTTTGGTTTGGTTTCCAATTTACTGGGAATTGTTTTTATGGTTTCGGTATTGGCATATTCTTCCCATTTGGTTTTACTGACCGAACTTCAGATTGGTGAAATGGTGGCCATACTTGGTTTTTCCGGAATGATCATTCCGGCTGTGGGCAAACTCGCCATGGCCAATATTCAGCTTCAGGAGGCAAAAATAGCTTTTGACCGGATGTATGAGTTTGTGTCGGCCAAACCGGAATCTATACATGCTGTACATCCTGTTCCGGAGAATATTCATACCCTTGATGTAAAAAACATTAATTTCAGATTTCCGGGTAGAAAAAGTTTGTTGAAAGATATAAATCTTTCCATCGAAAAAGGAAAACTTATTACCCTGTTGGGAGAAAGTGGTGGAGGGAAAAGTACCTTACTTCAGATCTTGATGAAATTCTACGATGCCGGTTCGGGAAATATTTTTATCAATGGAAGCCTGAAATTGGGAGACCTAAATACAGGTGATTGGAGAAGATCTATAGGTTACGTTGCTCAGGAGACAAAGATTTTTAATGGAACTTTATTGGAAAACATATGTCTTGATGACATCAATACACATGGGGATGCTGTTATGGGGTTTTGTAAGGAAATAGGTATGGGTAATTTTTTTGAATCCATGCCACAGGGGTATATGACTTTGGTAGGCGAAGAAGGAATAAATCTATCGGGAGGACAGAAACAACTTGTGGCACTGGCTAGAGCGCTCTACCACCAACCCAAAATTCTGTTATTGGATGAATTTACCGGAGCCATGGATAGAAATACAGAAAACATGATGTTGGAGTTGCTCCAAAAACTAAAGGCTATCATGCCGATGTTATTGGTTACCCATAAAATCCGTCCAGCTTTGCAATCTGATTTTGTATATATACTTGAAAATGGAGTTATATCGAATAAAGGACTTCCTTCTGAGCTCCTTCAAAAAGATAATCTGCTGTCATTGGCTTATAGGGATACAATGGTTTTGTAGAAAATTACTTTCTTTGAGAATATGAAACTTAGGTCTTTTAAACTATTGGTTTTAAATTCATCATAAAGATTTATTGAAACAATAATTAAAAATTCATGGATTTTCCACTAAATAAAATTGCAAAAATTTCATTTTCAAAAGCTCTCGCCAATTTCCTGAAAATCGGATTTGGCGTTTTTTGGCTTATGATTGTGATGATTATTCTTTTCTATTCTCCCATCAATCTAAATGCCCAGGATACAAGTTTTGAATATTTCTCCGATCAGAAATATTCCGGCTATCCAATTATCACTTTCAAAGAAAATTTCTTTAACCAGCCTGTCTACTTAATTGATGGGGTCAAATCAAGACCTAAGGAAGTTAGGGCATTTATGGAAATCATGCCGGGTGATGCCAATGAGTTTGGCAACAACAATACAAAACTGGCAGTAGGTTCAGCCTTGCGCTATGCCGCACTTGCAGTAATAACAGGGACAGGGGTATTTTTATTTACAAATGAACTTACCCCACAAAATATACGTCCCTGGCTTTTTACTAATGCGTCAGGAGTTACATTAACTACAATAGGTTCATCTATGGTGACAAATGCCAAGCGCAAAAATTCAAAATTGATTGAAAACTATAATTATCTTGTAGCAAGAGAGAACATTACCGGGCCTTACCTCAGGATGGATGTGAGATTAAATTTTATAGGAGAAAAAATAGATATCTATGATGGTCCAAACCTGTTGGATAAAGCGAGGATAAGAACACTGATGGAAGAAAAGCCAGAAATGTATGCAGATTACAAAAAGGCATTGAACAAACAGAAAGTTGTTTTAGGCTTGGACCTGACCGGATTGGTTGTGAGTCTATTGACCCTTACATATATAGTTTCTCCCCGGTCTCAACCCTCCACTCAAAACAGCCTGTTGATTCCATTTGTTTTTACCGGTCTTGGCTTGGGTATTGCATCCAACCAATTTAAAAGAAGCGCAAGGAACCTGACTAGACATGCACTTGACAGGTATAATTTCGGTAATCGTTATGTACCTGTAGTCAGGCAACCATCCATGGAGTTTTCAGGGCCTTCGTTCACCTTATTCAGCAGGAGTTTTTAAATCGGATCAAATAAATAGTAAGAAGAATTCATTATCAATCAAGCCCTGTAAACAATTCCTCCAAATCCAACACAAATCCTTCTATACATCCGGAAGCCACATGATCACCTAAAGTGAAAAGTTTGGAAGGAATATATTTTCCATCAGCAAGCGTATAGACCAACAGTGTTTTTTCATAAGGATGGATAATCCAGTATTCCCTGACACCACTTTCCTCATATACCTCATATTTGTTCTGGAGCTCTTTTTTATTATTGCTTGGGGATAGAATTTCCATAATCAGGTCAGGGGCACCTACACAGCCCAATTCATCCAGTTTTTCCGCATCGCATACCACACAGATATCAGGCTGTACAACGGTTCGGATGTCCTCATGCCTTTTGGATTTCGCAGGAAGGCGGACATCGAAGGGGGCTGAGTAGACCTTGCATTCTTTTTTTTCCAAATGGATAAACAATTTGGCAAATATTCTCCCGGAGACTTCCTGATGTAACCTCCTAGGTGCTGCTGCGGCCTGTCTGAATACTTTTCCTTTGATCAGTTCCACCATATGGTCTATGTCCCAAGTTAGATAATCGGCATAGGAATAGAGCCCATAACGGGAATAGGGTTCTTTGACCATGTTTTTTTCTTCCTCATTTTCCATAGGCCTAATTTAGGGAAAAATTAAATTTGTCGGGTTTCTAATTAAGGTTTTAATTTTTTTATATTTATAGTTGATATTAGTTAAAAGTTATATTAATCATTTGTTATTGGTATGTTAAATAATCAGACTGGTATATCTTTTTTTGGGAGTAACATTTTGAAGACTTTCCGTATTCTTCATTTCAATTCCCAATTTTTATTCAAATCCAGAAAAATCTTGAGTGTATTATTTTTATGTTTTTTTTCAATAGTATCGCACGGCCAAGACACAAGCTTTGAATATTTCTCTGAAAGCAAATACAAGGATTATCCGATCATCAGTTTGAGGGAAAACTTTTTTGGAAATCCAGTTTATTTTATTGAAGGGACTAAGGCCGGTTCCAAGGAAGTCAGGGCATATATGGAGATCATTCCGGGTGACGCCAATTTATTTGCGCAAACCCATACCAAGACTATCTCAGGTACTTTTCTTGGAATTGGTGGGCAAGCACTAGTACTTGGTGCCTTGGGTTATGTGTATAACAACAGAAGCGGGCTGAACAATGATATTGTAAGAAATTGGTTCTTTATGACTATTGGTGGTGGAATCACATCGGGGATCGGAAGGCAAATGAACAGGCAAGGGGTCAGAAAAATCAATGGCCTTATTGAAAACCACAATTATTTGGTTAATCAGGACCAATTGGGAAGTGTTTATCTGAAAATGGATTTCAGACAAAACTTCTTTGGAGAAAAAATTGATATCTATGATGGTCCAAATCTATTGGATAAAGCGAGGATAAGAACCCTGATGGAAGAAAAACCAAAAGTTTATGCAGATTATCGAAAAGCCCTGAACCAACAAAAAATCAGTTTTGGTTTAGATATGACTAGTTTGGCGGTGGATATTGTGGTGATTGCTTATATTATTTCTCCTCAGTTCCAGTCCTCCACCCCAAGCAACCTATTGATACCTTTGATCTTTACCAATATAGGCTTAGGTATAGCTTCCAGTCAATATAGGAGAAGTGCCAGGAACTTGACCAGGCATGCTTTGGACAGGTATAATTTCGGTGATCGTCTTGTCCCGATAGTCAAGCAGCCTTCCTTGGAGTTTAATGGGCCATCTGTCACCTTGTTCAGTATGGGCTTTTGAAACCTTTGAAACTATTTTTTTTCTAACAGCTTGTCAATTAGGGTTTTGTTGATTTCCTGAATGATTTATTTCAATCATCAGTCAAGCCCACTGAATAAT
>NZ_JBGSXS010000147.1:0-2948 GCF_041751335.1 Aquiflexum sp. | reverse complement strand
GAATAACCTAATTTATCAAATGGCCATTATTAAAAATCACAACCTCCTTTTATTAGGATTCAGATTCAGGTAACTGATCAACTCGTCATATCTTGAAGCCATGTCTCTGTAATAGACGAAGACTTCATATTCGTTTTCTGTTTCAAAATAATTTCCTTCAAAAGCACTCATATCCCAGCCATCATCAGTCTTAAAAGCATATTGATAATCATACCATCCCTGCTTCAGCAATAAGGTGGCCTGATAGGTATTTGTTTTTTTATCAAGCACCATTTTGGAAGAAGGTTCATTGCCCCATTGTGTAAATGCGCCGATGATGTATGGGGTTTGTTTAAGGTTGTCAGCAGCCAAATTAAAAGTGACAAGCATGTATTCGCTTTCGCGTTCATGATTTTGTCGCTCCAGGTTCATGATGGCAAACTGCCCGTTCATATCCAAATATTCAGAATAAACACCTTGTGGCCTTGGCTTGTCGACAACAGCCTCTGCATAAACAATATCATCCTCCATTCTTACCCAAGCGATATTCATTCCTTTGGCCCGAACAAATCTAAGGTCTACAAACCGGAATTCATTGCCACCCCAAAAAACATTGCTTCCATCAAAAAGCTGGTATTCTAACATCTTGGTATCTTCCCTGATCATGGTGGGATTTCCAAGAACCCTGCTGTTGTCCCATCGTTGATTTTGACGAATCATGACACGAAGGTTATTCTTTGGATCAAAAAGCTCACGTGCCTTGTAATTCAGATTAATATTGATCTGTTGAACCTGTCTCCTATTTTCTGTTTGGCTGGGTGGAACTACCCTTGCGGCCATATTGGCGATTTTCTCAAATACCATAAACCTTTTGGTCAAAACAACCTTATTTTGGTCTCTTCCTCTGTAGACAATCAAAACATAGTTACCTGATTTGGTAACCCTGGGCGTAACAAAATTATAATGAATATAGGGTACCCGGGTGTCAATGGAATAATTGTAATCGAGAATATTGAATTCATTGTATTCATTGAGGTACTCGGGTTCTTTGAGGTCCGAAGGTGTCCAGTCAAAATTACAGTGGACCACCTTGACAGAATACATATCTGGGTCGTATGCCAAATCATCAAATGTCAGGTTGAGGACGCCGCTGTTCAACTCAATAACTGGGGAGTTCATTTGGGCTGCAAATTCCCCTGATCGTGGAAATAACCTTACTGATTGTATATTCTCTTCAAAAACGCGGTCCTCATAAACCTTTTGGGCTGAAACGGAAAATGAAAAAGTCAAAAGCGTGAGAAGTAATAAAATTCTGATCTGCATTATACTTTAGGTTTTAATAAGCTTCAATATAAAAAACTATGCCAAAATCAGGAAATCGTTTCCTGAAGTTGGCCAATTTCTTCTACCAAAGTTTCCCAATCGGTATTTAACTTTGCTTCATTTTCTTTCAGCTTGTTATAATCCTGATTGATATGTGAGAGTTTTTCACTGTCTTCATAAACTTCACTGTCTGCCATTTGGGCCTCAAGATTTTTTTTCTTTTCCTCCAACTCTAGAATTTTTCCTTCAATCAACTCAAGCTCCTGTTCTTTCTTTTTGAGATCTTTTTTGGCCTGCAAACTTTCAGTAGGATTGAATTCTCTTTTTTTCACCTCAGGTTTTGGAGTGTTATCAGGTTTTTGGATTCCGCTGGAATCAAATCTTGTTGGGATTTCCAAAATACATATTCATCATAAGTTCCTGGATATTCTTTGATCTGACTGTTTTCGATATACCAGATTTTGTTCGCAACGCCTCTGATAAAATGTCTGTCGTGGGAAACTGTGATGAAAGTACCTTCATACTGCTCCATGGCCTGTATCAGAATATTGACAGACTGCATGTCCAAGTGGTTGGTAGGTTCATCCAAAAGCAGGAAATTGGCTTCGGAAATCATGGTTTTGGCCAAAGCCACCCTTGATTTTTCTCCTCCTGAAAGGACCTTTATTTTCTTGAATACGTCCTCGTTGGTGAATAAAAAACAGCCCAAAACATTTCGTAATTCAGTTTCGGTTTTCTTAGAACCTGCCTGTACCATTTCCTGCAAGATCTCATTGTCCACATTGAGGGCTTCTAACTGATGCTGTGCATAAAAAGATTTGATGACATTGTGACCTTGTTCCCTTTTTCCCTTGATAGGTTCTGTACCATCGATAATTCTGAGCAAAGTGGATTTACCTTTTCCATTGGCCCCGATCAGGGCAATTTTATCTCCCCGCTCAATCCTTGCAGTGGTATCCCTCAATATCACCAAATCTCCATACGCTTTGGACACGTGGTCTAAAACCACAACATCTCTTCCGGATTTTTGGGAAAATCTGAATTTGAAATTCACAGAAATATTGTCATCCACCACCTCATTGACTCGGTCCAACCTATCCAAGGCTTTGACCCTCGATTGGACCTGATTGGACTTGGTTGCTTTGGCACGGAAACGCTCAATAAAACGCTCCGTTTGTTTGATCATCTGCTGTTGGTTTTCATAAGCATTTTGCTGGATTTCCATTCGCTCCACTTTCTCCTCCTTGTAAAAAGAATAATTTCCGGAGTAAGTGGTCAACGTCCCATTGGAAACTTCCACAGTGGTATCGATACAATTATCCAAAAACTCCTGATCATGGGAAACGACCACCACAGCTCCTTCATAGTTTTTGAGGTAGTTTTCTACCCATTGTATAGATGGTAAGTCCAAGTGGTTGGTAGGTTCATCAAGCATCAAGAGTGCAGGTTTTTCCAAAAGTAATTTGGCCAACATCACACGCATTCTCCAGCCTCCCGAAAAAGTCTTCAAAGGCCTGTTCAGGTCTTTTGTATTGAATCCTATACCTTCTAAAACTGCTTCGGCCTTGGCTTTAATAGTATATCCCTCGTTGGCCTCAAACAGATCTTGAAGCTTAGCTAGTTTATTGATAACTTCATCCGAATAA
>NZ_JBGSXS010000146.1:0-10816 GCF_041751335.1 Aquiflexum sp. | reverse complement strand
TAGGCACCTGCAATTCCGAGCTTGTCATCAAGTTCCTCCATGAGAGCGAGAGCGTTCAGGTCGGCCTGCATGGCATCATCCAATTTGCCCCGTTTTTTGTGTAACCAGCCTATTTTAAACCATGAAGTAGCTTGGCCTTTTTTATTATTGATGGCATTATACCCCTGCATGGCTTTGTCAAAATAATAAGCAGCCGAGTCCAATTCAAGCAGGTTGGCATGGATGCGGCCCAGCATCTCATAGAACTCAGGTTGAGCCGTTTTATCATTTGTCTTATCTACATGTGCTACCCCTATGCGGGCATATTCCAATCCTAAGTTTAAACCAACATTAGTTGTAAGATTCACCAAACTCCTGATCAGTTCAGTTTTTTTATCATTTTGTTGTTCTACAGATAATAATTGCTTTAGGCTATCTATTTCAGAGGTCTGCCCAAAAGCAACCTGGCAGAAGCAAATTGACAGTAGCCAAAAGATTTTTACAAAATGATTCATGGGTTTTGGTTGGGTGATTTAATAGCTTATACTCAAAAGTTAATGTAAAGAAGGTTTTTGAATTTAATGTAAAATACCTTTTAAACAAAAATAATGGGAGTCTGCCAATTCAAAAATTGCTATTAGAAAAATTTCTCCTCTTGTTCGGGCAGTTTTTCAATTTCAAATCAGATTGAGAAAGAATAGTCTTGATTTTACACAACTAAAAAGGGCATGCATGCCCTCAGGTAGCGGTTGAATTTGATGGCGAGAAAAGTTAATAGGAGCTTTTTCATTGTTTTTAAATTGAGTTAGAAAATGAATTGATTATACAATTGAATCTGATATTCTTCTCTTAAGGTGAAAAAACTCAATGGTCCAAGACTGCTGATTTAGGACGAACTGCATGATTTTCTTCCCGAATGATTGGAATTTCTTTCCGAACGGTAGAGGGTTATTCTTGGAACTCTTAAATGGGGAATATACCTCCATTTAAATTTTTAAATTTGAAAAATTTGATTTAGGAATTTCCATAAATATGATATAAGTTGATAGTAATAAACCACTTGACTACTAATGGTAAACCCAAAATTTTTATTCTTTGTCTTTTTTGCAACCACATCTTTTCTATGTAAAAGTCAAGAAGTCAAAATCACACCAGTTCCTTTCCAATTTGATCCATCACTTACCAATATAGTGGGTATGTGCCAGGACGAGAATGGATTCATCTGGCTTGCTGATAACTACAATGGTTTGGTAAAATACGACGGGACCAATAAAAAGTATTTCAAGTCCAAGCCCAATGACAGTAACACGCTTTACACGAACAAGCTAGAATGCATTTATGCCGGGAAGAGTGGATTTATATGGATTGGGAGCAAGTTTGAAGGTTTGGATAGACTTAACCCAATTACTGAAACTTTCACCCATTACCAACATGATCCAGCCAATCCTCACAGTCTTCGTGATAATAATGTATTTGCCCTTCTGGAAGATCGCTCGGGTACTTTATGGATTGGGACGGCCAGAGGACTCGATACCTTGGACAGGGAGACAGGGCATTTTGTTCATATCGGTGACGATACTCCCGGCGGTCGCTCCATCACCGAGGCAGCAGTAAGAAGCATCTACGAGGATTATGCCGGCCAGATTTGGATTGGCGCAGGAAACGCTTTCGACTTTCCTGATCATCCTTCGTCAGGATTGTACAAATTTGAAAAAGAGTCCGGTTTGATCACACATTTTAGACATGATCCGGAAGATCCCATGTCGCTTATTGGCAATCGGATACGGGCTTTATTTGAGGACAGTAAGGGAAACTTTTATGTTGGGACAGATGGGGACGGGCTTCATATCATGAATCGGGCACAGAGCACTTTCGAGCGGTTACCCAACCTCCCCGATAACACAAATGCACTTGCCCGCCCGCCCGTAAATCTAAACGCCAGCTATGCAGTGGATCACATCACCTTCATCAATGAGGATTTTCAGGGGTGCATTTGGATCGGAACCTATGCTGGAGGGATCAACCGCTACAATCCGAAATCGAAGACTATGGAGTTTTTTGGAAGTTCCGGAATTGGGGCGCATTATTTGGAAAAAAACGACTTCTGGACTTTACTAAAAACCAAGGATAATCTCATGTGGGTTTCAGGATGGGAGCCAGAGACAGAAAATCAGGTGCTATTTCAAATCTCTACCTTTCAGAATCACTTTTATCATACAGATATCGGTTCGAGGGCATATGTATTTGCTCAAGGCCAAGAAGCCGGAATTTGGATTGGAACCCAAGTTGGCCTGTACGGTCAGGATGTGAATGAATCTCCTGATAGTTTTTTCACTTTTGTCCGAAATACCGTAGGATCCAAACCTATTACTGATCTAGAATTTGACAATCTGGATAATCTATGGGTTACCATCCCGTTTGGGGCATACTTTTTCGATCGAAAGTCATTGGCATACAGTTTCTACAGTTCTGAGCAGAAGGATAAAAACGGGTTCATATCTCCTATGACCTCTGTGGTACTGCCTGACCATGATGGCAATACTTGGATAGGTACAGCGGAAGGCTTAGACCACCTGAATTCAAAAAGTGGAAAATTTACCCATTACCGACATGATCCATCCAACCCTAACAGTTTAAGTTCAAACGATGTATACAGTCTGCTTCAGGATTCAAATGGAAGAATTTGGATAGGTACAAGTAATGGTCTTAACATGTATTGTGAAGAGTCGGCTGATTTTAAAAGATTTTTGGATAGCGCCGGTGTGCCTGTTATCGGAATTGATGAGGATAGCAACAAGAGAATTTGGGCCAGTTCCTACAGGTCAGGGTTTTTTTTATTAGATCTGGAAACAGAAGTTTTCAATCCCTACTACGACAACACCGGACTGATTACGGATTTGCTCCTTATCACCGGGATAGTAGAGGATGAATCAAAATTGCTTTGGCTGTATACGGATATTGGCTTCATACGCCTGGACCCTGAAACTCATAACGCTGCCCTATTCGGGAACAGTTGGAAAAAATCTAGCCAAACCGGCTTTTACTCTTTAAACACGTTTATTTCTAAAAATAAAGAGATTTTTGTTGGCAATGCATCAGGTTATTTTTCTTTCATGCCGGCAGATTTGGATAAGCAATATCCCATTGAACCTGTCCTATATTTGGCCACTTTTTTTCTGGAAGACCGTAATATTTCATCCCAAACGAATAAAAAAATTATCCCTAAGGATCTCAATGAAACCAGTGAGATCAAATTGGCTCACCATCAAAATACCTTTACACTTGAATTCGGCAGTATTGATTTCGTAACAATGGAGTCTGAGAAAAACCTCCGCTATAAGCTGGAAAACTATGATCAAAATTGGAGGAGTGGAGCTTCATACACTGCCTATTATTTTGCTTTGCCGCCAGGAGAATATATTTTTCATGTACAGGCGACTAATCGATATGGGAAATTGGGGCAGCGATCGCTATCCATTACAGTGATGCCGCCTTGGTTTACCCAATGGTGGGCTTGGCTGTCCTATGCTCTGCTGCTGTTTTCACTGCTGTATTGGGTCTATAGTTTTTTGCTTCGCAGAAAACTGGCCCAAGCTGAGGTCATACGTTTGCAAGACTTGGACCTGGTCAAAACTAGGCTGTACACCAATTTGACCCATGAATTCCGGACTCCGCTAACGGTTATTTCGGGAATTACTGAACACTTGTTGGATCACCCGACAGTGGATACCATAAATGAAGGGCTGCCCATGATTAAGCGGAATAGCAGGCAATTGCTTCGTCTGATCAATCAAATGCTGGATTTGTCCAAGCTGCAATCAGGGAGTATGGCTACAAAAATGATTCAGGATGATATTATTAGGTATTTAAAATATCTGACAGAGTCCTTCCATTCCTATGCCGATTCCAAGAATATTCGCCTTCATCTACTCCCAAGTTTCGAAGAGTTATACATGGACTTTGATCCGGAGAAAATACAAGCCATTTTTTCCAACCTTGTGGGAAATGCAGTGAAATTCACCCCGCCGGGAGGCAACATTTATATTAAAATAGAAAAGATTACCTCCAGAGAATTGGATGTGTTTTTGGAAATAAAAGTGAAGGATACTGGCAAAGGAATTTCCTCAGAGCATTTGCCCTATATTTTTGACCGTTTTTATCAGGTGGAAAATTCATCAACCCGATCAAATGAGGGAAGTGGGATTGGCTTGGCGCTCACCAAAGAGCTGGTGCAGCTGATGTCAGGCTCTATAGAAGTCAGCAGTCAGTTAGGAAAAGGTTCTGAATTTACCCTTAGGATTCCCATACAAAATAAGGCACCAAACGGGAGTGCAGGCGAATTGGCCCTAGGACCGTTATCTAACGTCAATGATTTGGTGAATTCAACTGCTTTTGATGAAGCCGAAGATTACGATGAAAGCCACCCACTTGCCCTTCTGGTAGAAGACAATGAAGATGTATTGAGCTATCTGGAACTCTGTCTCCAAGGTAAATACAGAATCCAAAAAGCCAGAAATGGCCTCCACGGAATCCAAATGGCCATTGAGATGATTCCCGACATCATCGTCAGTGATGTAATGATGCCTGAAAAGGATGGCTATGAAGTCGTCGAAATGCTAAAAGGTGATGTGCGGACCAGCCATATTCCGATCATCCTGCTCACTGCCAAAGCAGATCTGGAATCACGATTGGAAGGTCTTGAAAGAGGAGCGGATGCCTACCTTTCCAAGCCCTTTGAAAAGAAAGAGCTGGAAGTCCGTTTGCGGAAATTGATTGAGGCACGACAAAAGCTGATTTCCCGCTATGGGAAACTCGACCCTGAAGGAAAACCCAAAACTCCAGCTGAAATACAGGAAGATACTTTCCTGAAAAAGCTTCGCTCCATCGTAGACGCGCATTTGGATAGTGAGGAGTTTGGCATTGTCGAGTTATGCAGGGAACTAGCAGTAAGCCGGACTCAGCTTCATCGTAAACTAAAGGCCTTGACCAATAAGTCCACTTCCCAAGTCATCCGGACGATCCGAATGCAGGAAGCAAAGAAACTTTTGCTCAATCCAGATTTAAATATTTCGGAAATCGGTTATGCGGTGGGATATGGCAATCCCAGCCATTTTACACAGGAGTTTACCAAAGAATTTGGGGAAGCCCCGAGCTTTTTTAGAAAAGGGTAATTCTTCTTCCAAGCCTAAACCCTAATTCTTAAAACTGATCTGGGGATTCAAACTAGCACACACATCTTTCTCCAAGCGAAATAATTTTTCCTAAACAATACTTTTGTCTGATTTGGAACAATGTCTAAAGCATTGGCAATAATAGCTACGGCCCTATTCTTTCCTTAAATGTAGCTTAGATTCTTGTTAATAAAGCGTTTTCATCTAACTCAATATGAGCAGGGAAAAAATCCATACTATTAATAATGCTTTTCAAAATTCTAACCATTTAACCCCAAAAAAAATGAAACTTAAACTGATTACCATTTTGACTGTCTTAGCTATTTTAACGACCGTGACAGCATGTTATGAATTAGAGGAACTTACTAATATGAATGCCAGGAAGAAGGATTCAAAAGTCCTTGTGAAGGAGATTTACACCGGATCTCCCATAAAAAGTGCCAATGGTGTAAACTTTGGCCCAGATGGCAATCTTTATATTGCCAGTTTTGGTGGTCAGGAAATAATCGTCATGAACAAGCAAAACGGCAAAATCATCAAGAAGATTGGAACAGACAAGGGGGTAATCTCCCCTGATGATTTGGCATTTGGACCGGATGGCTCGCTCTATTGGACCGATATCAATATTGGTGAGGTGGGCCGAATTGCTCCTGACGGAACTTTGACCAAACAGCCTGTAGCACCGGGAGTCAATCCTATTACGTTTTCTGAAGACGGACGTCTTTTTGTAGGGCTTTGCTTTTTGGGTGATGGGTTGTACGAGCTGGATCCTGAGTTAAACGAACCACCAAGACCGATTATCGTTGCTTCCGCCGAAAATGAATTTTTCCCTCTCGCATTTTTTAACGCATTTGATTTCGGTCCTGATGGGAAATTGTACGGTCCTCAATTTGCAGGAGGGAAACTAATCAGGGTAAATGTCGGCGGAACAGGAACCCCTCCTTCCACCAAACCTTTTGAAGATGGAACTGCAGAAGTAGTAGCTGAAGGGTTCACTGTCCCGGTAGCGGCGAAGTTTGATTCTAATGGCGTCCTGCATGTCTTGGATCAAACAGGTGAAGTATTTAAAGTAAATATCACTACCGGAGTAAAAACACTTTTTGTAAAAATCCAACCTGGATTAGACAATCTGGCATTTGACTCAAATGGAACGCTTTACATCTCTAATGCTGATTTTGGATCGATCGTAGAAATTCTTCCAAGCGGACAGGCACGGACCATTAGTGAAGGAGGTATGATAGCACCCCAAGGCATGGCAGTGTTACCGGGAGCGAATAAAAAAGACGCTTTGTTTGTGGCCGACCTGTTCCGGTTGTACCAAATCAATGGCCTCACCGGCAAAGAGGAAAATGTTTATAAAGGTGACTTACTTGGCCGTCCGGGTAACCTGACAACTCCTTTCACGCTTTCTGCAGATGGTGATAATCTGATCGTGTCTTCGTATTTCGGCGCGGTAGTTCAAATCTGGAACCCACAAGCTAATCAGGTACTTCAAACCTACCCGATGGAGATTCCAATCGATGCTATCCGATTTAAGAATGATATTGCAGTATCTGATCTTGGACTAGGCGGCGTCGTCCGGGCAAGTGACCATTCGGTAATCTTGCAAATAGATAATGCGACAGTGTTTGCCCCGAGTGGTTTGGCGACTGATGGAGAAACGCTATGGGTTGCAGATTGGGGAACCGGCATTGTTTGGCAGATAGGATTTGACGGTGACACTCCAATGCCGGCCGTACCTATTGTATTCGGATTGATGAGTCCTGAGGGATTGGCTTGGGATAAAGAAGGTGGCTTGTTGGTCGTTGAAACGGGTGCTTCACGGTTATCACGCATAGATTTGGCGACAGGAACGGTGAGCAAAATCGCAGATGGCCTCAGCTTGAGTAAACCTGCTTTCGGTCAGGATTTTGCCTTACCTCCTACCTACTTCTTTGATGGGGTAGCTGTCGGCCAATCGGGTGATATTTATGTTTCGGGAGGTGGCAAAAATGTGATTTATCGCATCTCTAAAAATTGAGATTCAAAAAAACCTTAGCCTGTCGAAATTTCTGATGAGACAGTTGAGGAATTTCTAGGAGAACTGGAAACTTTCTTAAAGTCTAACTCTTTCGGAAAGAATCTAAGCAGAGCGAATACATCAGTAAGGGACTTTTTAAGAAAATTCCCGCTGGATTAAAACATTTTTTAAAAACTAGATGGGTGACCAACTCCTCCTTTTCTTTATAGAGAAGGAGGAGATTTTTTATTCAATAATTACCAAAAATCTGACAATAAAATCTAACTTTTTTAATCCCCAAGGACATCCTGATCTTTGAGCGCAGCCATGCCTCCAAGAATCACCCATTTACCATCCACTTTTTTCCAGGTATGGGTAAATTTGTAAGTCTCATTTCTGACTACTTGATTATTCGTGTCCGTCCAGAAATAATCTGTGTCGTAAAATACCATCACCACATCTTCAATGGCATTTGAGGCCTTTTTATGAAGGACATAGCTGTATTTGAGATTCGGGTCTTTGTGTAAATCAGGGATCCAACTGGCAATTTTGCTTACGTCAGACACTCCATCCCCAAAACTCGGATAGCCGATAAAATCGGTGTGCCAAAGGGTTTTGTAGGTAACAGTATCACTTTTCTGAACATACTCCCAATACAGTTCTTCCATGTGCCAGGCTTCATCCTCCAGTTCGGTTTTACTGATGGTGGGTACTATTTTCTTAACTTCAGAAAGACCTTTGCTGTTTTGACCGCAACCTGCTATGGTGAGTGAGGCAAGTATTGCAAATACTATAAGCAGAATTGATTTTTTAGTTTTCATTCAGTGGTGGGAAGAAATAATTAAAAATTATTATTGTATAGAAATCAGTCCAGTTTTAATAGTCAATTGTTCAACCATAACATTTGATAAAAAGGTAAATAAATAAATATTACATTAACCTTGACTTAGGACGAAAGGCATGTATTTCTTCCCCTGGTAGGAGTTTTATTTTCCGGAGAAGAATTTGGATGGACTTTACTACACTTCTAATTTCAATATTTCCAAAAAGCGTTTTTTAAGCTCCTTTTCTTCTTTGATATCTACCTGACCATCATCCATTACAACAGTAAGGATAGCATGCATTTCTTTAAAAGGGGATAAACTTAGCATTGAATTATTTTCTTCCAGCCACTTTTTTAGGACATAAATTTCATATTTATTGATCTGCTCATCGGCCAGGATACCATAACAGATCCCTTGGAGCATTTGGATTCTGGATTCTACAGTTTCAGAGATGCTCAGCTGAGATTCATATTTTTTGAGGATGGTCTTCATTTCATCTATTTCCTCAGATGTCATAGTACCCCCATCAAGAATGGATTTTATTTCTTCAAAAAATTCCTTAAACGGTGATTCCTGGCAGAGTCCTTTATGGGCTTGGCACCAAAGTTTCATTTCTTCGAATTGCCCCCGGGTTATTCTTCCATCACTGCTGATACCATGAATAATACCTTTGAAATGATTGAATGGTTTTTGTGTTTTCATAGCCTGTTAACAAAAGTTTCTTTGAAAGTTAAGGATTTTGGCTTTTATTCTATTCCTAATTTTAATGAAATTAATGTGCACAAACTTATATCAATCATAATTTGTCAAATCACTTTCAGTTTACCAGTTTCATCATAGATCATAGATATCAAATTGGCAAATTCGGATATGAAAAAGAGAAATGGATTATTTGATCATTTTTAGGATTGGCAATAGTTTAGATTGTATTCCCTGTCACTTATTTTACCTAAGATAATCTGATCGAATTCTATTCTTTCAGCCTATTATATTTTTTAAGTAATTCTACCAACAGTCCATGAGGCAATGCATAAGACTTGTTCCCATTGATACCTTCCATGGTTTCTGCTGCAATCATGGCATTGATGATGGCTTCTTCGACGGACTGCACTGTCGCTTCAAATAAAGGATCGATCAGATCATTGGGCAGCATCTCCACTTCCGAGAAATCATAGCGCTGAAAAGCATCCGGATTGGCAGTAGAAAAAGCAATAAAAATATCACCTGAACCATTACTTGCATATCCGCCCGTATTGCCAATTCCCAACGGAACCCTCTGTGCAATCCTTTTCAACTGATGTGGAAGTAAAGGTGCGTCAGTCGCTACCACTACGATAATGGAACCATCCCCTTCCTTTCGGTAGGACTGTGGCGGCAATTTCAGTTCGTTGTTCAAGGTATCCATCAACTCCCTGCCAACCGGAACGCCGGCGATGGTCAATGAAGGTTTTCTACCAAAATTAGCCTGTACCAAAGTACCAACAGTGTAAGAGGAATCTTTGACTTTGACAATCCGGGAAGATGTGCCAGTTCCGCCTTTGAAACCCAAACACATCATCCCGGTGCCTCCGCCTACATTTCCTTCGGCAATCTTTCCTGATGTGGCATTGTCAATAGCCTCCAATACATGTTCTTCTTTGATGTGAAAACCATAAATATCATTCAAAAATCCATCATAAGTCTCGCCTACCACAGGATAAGTGTACCACCAATCCTCCGCCATATACCAATCGGTGTCCACATACCATTTCAATACAGCATCCCTGACCACGCCCACGCTGTTGGTATTGGTAATCATAATTGGGGTTTCCAAGAATCCCGATTCGGTCACCCAAGTGGTTCCGGTCATTTCCCCGTTTCCATTTAGGCTGTACCAATTGGCAAATACAGGGCTGAACTTTTGGTCTTTGCCTCTTGGGAAAATGGCAGTGACGCCTGTTCTTACAGGACCTTTGCCAACGATATTTTCACCGGTTCCTGATATGATCGTGCTATAGCCGACTTCCACGCCCTTTACATCCGTGATAGCATTGAATACTCCTGTAGAGCCGTTAAATGGAACTCCTAAATCTCGGGCACGTGGTTTTTGGGCATAGGCGATAGATAGGTTCAGGATAAGTAGGATTAAAACAATTGACCGCTTCATAGTTTTTTTTTAAATGCTCTAAAAACTTAACCATTCAATGTAGTCATTTTCAAATTCTTTCCGATTTAGGTTAGGCTTTTGCCCTTTTCTTTTCTTGAAGAATGACTACCTTTAACCAAACCCAAAATAAATGTCCAAAGCCAAAATCATTCTTCTCGTATTATCAATCCTAATAACAATTTCCTGTAAACCTGAAAAGCAGTGGGACGCACTTTTTAATGACAAAGACCTCACGGGTTGGGATACCTACTTGGGGCCCGCATGGGTAGCCACGTCCGACTCCACTGTTAAAAAGTCTGACAGTCCCCTCGGCCTGAATATCGATCCACAAAGTGTATTCAGTGTGGTGGAGGTGGATGGAGAGCCCGCTATCCGCATATCCGGGGAGCAATGGGGCGGCTTGTCCACAACGCAAGATTACAGCAATTACCACCTCAGTCTTCAATTTAAATGGGGCGAAGCCAAACACAAACCTCGCGATAAAAATAAAAGGGACAGTGGGTTACTATACCATGCCGGGGGCACACATGGGGCAGACGGTGGTTTTTGGATGCGCTCACAGGAGTTACAGGTGCAGGAAGGTGATTGCGGCGACTATTGGGGAGTGGCTGGGGGTATAATGGACATACCGGCAAAGAAGATGGATGAACTCTATGTCTATGACCCTGATGTCGAAAAATTGGTATTCAGTGATTTG
>NZ_JBGSXS010000145.1:0-2318 GCF_041751335.1 Aquiflexum sp. | reverse complement strand
CCTAAAGAATTTTTAAGGACATCTTGATTGAAAAAAACAGAAATCGCTTTGGCTTTCTTTAAACCACTACTCTTAAAACTATATTCATTATTTCTAAAAACATGAGGTAAATTTTTCCCAAATAAATAAATGTCATTTTTTTTAAAATCTATTACGCTTTCAGCAACAAATAGGGATCCATCTCCCTCCTGAATCAGTGTGATTTGAAATTCCTCATGATAGTGAATTGGTTCAAAAAAACTGTCCAATTCCCAACATTCCACATGTACTGTTTCTTCTTTAAGTCTCGGAACTTTGAAATATAGAGGCTGCATAGTAAATCTTTTTAATAAATGATTTATGTCATATAATCTATTAAAAAAATATGAGAATTAGCAAAAAAGTATATAAAATAATTTGAAATTGGTAAGATAGAATACATAAATGTTAAAATTAAATATTAAAGACTTCCTTAAGTTTGATTAATTTTAGATTGAGAATAAATTAACACTGATATGAAATTCCCAAGTATTTTCAATGATGTAGTAGGTCCGGTTATGAGAGGCCCATCCAGTTCCCATTGTGCAGCTTCTTTGAGAATAGGAAGAATCTGCCATGATCTGATGGATGGAAGGATTTCTGAAATCGAAATTGATTTTGATCCCAGCGGATCTTTGGCCACTACGCATAAAGAACAAGGTTCCGATATGGGATTGTTTGGGGGTTTTTTGGGATGGGAGGCTTATGACGAGCGATTGGTCAACTCCGAAATGCATATAGGCGCTGCCGGGATTAAGGTAAAAATCAACATCAAAGACATTCAGGCAGAACATCCCAATACCTATCAAATTACTTTAAGGAATCCTTGGGAAACGCATCAGGTCATCGCCATTTCCACAGGGGGCGGGATGATTGAAGTCATTGAAATAGATGGGGTAAAAGTTTCCTTAGCAGGAGATAGCTTTGTTACTTTGGTGTATACTTCTGCCCCCCAAAAATTAAATACTTACCTCCAACAATCCGACATCCTTGAGGAAGTGGAAATCCAAGCAGGAGCAAGTACTTTTATAGCATTGACATCCCAGAATTTTTTAGATGAGGTTCTTCTTGAGGAACTGAAAGCAATAGATGAAGTCTCACAAGTCAAACAGATCAGGCCAGTGTTACCGGTTCTTACCAGGAAAAATCAAACCGTGCCATTCATTACCTGCGATGAGATGTTGGCCTATAATCAGGACAAGAATCTGAATTTATGGGAATTGGCAGTAAGATATGAAAGCATCCGAGGCAATATCCCTGAAACAGAAGTGCTCTCAAAAATGGATGATATCCGAATTATCCTCAAGAATGCTGTAGAAACGGGCTTGAAAGGAACCAAGTTTGAGGATCGGATATTGGGTCCCCAATCTGTGAAATTCAAATCCATGATGGAAGACCGGAAACTGATCAGTGGCGATGTTTTGAACCGGATTATCATGTATGTATCTGCCATCATGGAAGTCAAAAGTTCCATGGGTGTAATCGTGGCAGCACCAACAGCAGGATCCTGCGGGGCGATGCCGGGTGCAGTCCTAGGTGTGTCAGATGCTTTGGGACTTTCAGATGAAGATACTGTCAAAGCTTTAATGATTGCTGGACTTATAGGAGTATTCATTGCCGCACATTCCACTTTTGCGGCAGAGGTGGGCGGCTGTCAGGCTGAATGCGGTTCAGGTGCCACAATGGCTGCCGCAGCGATTGTCCATTTAGCGGGTGGCAACCTAAACCAAAGTATTTCTGCCGCCTCCATGGCCCTGCAGAGTTCCTTGGGAATGATCTGTGACCCCATTGGCAATAGGGTTGAGGCCCCTTGTCTGAACAGAAATGTGATGGCTGCCTCCAATGCCCTCTCTTGTGCCAATATGGCCCTGGCGGATTATGACCATTTGATTCCTTTGGATGAAGTCATCGAGACCATGTATGAGGTAGGAAAAAGTATCCCCAACACTTTGAGATGTACCAATTTGGGAGGACTATCCATTACCAAGACTGCCAAGGAAATCGAAGCTAGGCTTACCCAGAAACATTTCTATAAGAGCTGTTGAAAAATCGAAAAGCTTCATCATATCAGCCTAGGGGTTTGGATTTCGGATCAGCTCCATTGCCCGCTCTGCAGCAATTTTCAATGTATTTCTAGGCGATCTGACTTTTGATGCTTCGGTGAGAAATCTCAATTGTGATTGATTGCCATTTTCACCTATCGCTATAAGTGCTTGTGCCTTTACCAGATAGCTTTCATCTGCTTCGTATATTCTCCTGAAGTTATCTAGCATGGCCGGATCCTTCATTTTGCCCAAGGC
>NZ_JBGSXS010000144.1:0-11200 GCF_041751335.1 Aquiflexum sp. | reverse complement strand
CCTCTGATTTAAATTCACGCGTCCACCGTCTGATCAAATCAGCGCCTATCCCCAATTCCTTGCCTATGGCAGTACTGGTCTTACCGCTCAGATGCAACTCTACTGCCATTCTTTTGAAGGAATCGTCAAATTTTCTTCTTTTTCTTTTACTCATTGATCCAAATTTAAGAAAAGAGCTTAACTTAATGTCTATTCAAATGTAGCAGGTCCACTATCCGGTCACTACCCACCAACCCCGACAGGGGTTGAATTCTGCCCTGAGCCTCCAGCCCATGTGGGTACCACCTCTCTCATCCATCTAAACAGCGTAGTCTGACATGTCCATAATCCCACAGCACTAATTAAACCCTTACAGGGTTTTGGGTCCCTTACGCCTCCTCTTATTCCACCGGGTTCCACCCGGGGCAAATACTCTAGCGGGATTCAATCCCTCCGGGATTTCTCGTTATTCGAAGCCTCTGGCTTTGTGACTCCTGAGTAGGGCGTTTGTACGCCTATATTTTCTTCGCCCATGTGAGTGTCTCCACTCACATCCAACCCATATGGTGTATCCTCACCCATGTCTGATCTCATTCATATCCATATCGTCCGTGCCGATGGCACTTCATGTCAACGCTACTTCCTTTTTATATCGGCAATAAATTACCGGGCTAGTATATCGTTCATGCCCACGGAATTTTTCTTTTGGTTCCTGCTGCCCGGTCTTGGCTCCCCGATACTCAATGCAGGCTTTCTCTCTCGGCTCTCGTTTCTCGGTTCTCGGCTCATTATTTGCCTTCATCCTTCATCCCTTCTCCTTCATCCTTAACCCTTTATCCTTCAAATCTAAACTCTAAAATCTAAACTCTAAACTCTAAAATCCAAACTCCCAAACCCCCACCTCAACCCCATTCCCCCCAAGACTCTCCTTCCATTTGATCAAGCTTGCGATTGGATTTCCTGTTCTGGTATCCAAGGAAGTCCCCAAACTCAGATAAGATTTGTCTAAATTGAATTTATCCAGCAAGACTCCAAAAAGCAGGTCCAATGCCCTGCTTTCCCTTCCTTTGGCTGTACTCGCTATATATTGACAATGAACAACCTCATTTTGAAAGAAGAGGACCGTTCCTGCCAACATTTCGGTTTCCTGATACACCACATAAAGTTTGATATTTTTTTGAAAACGGGACTTCAAATACAGTATCTCTTCCAAACTATGGACAGGTTGGTTATGGAATTTTTCAAAAAGATGGGGTTCAAGAACTTTTTTCCAAAAACCTTCAAAATCAGGTGACTCCTCAACCATTAACCCCAAGGATTCTGCTTTCTTTCTCCCCCATTTCCTTCCCCTGGCCGAAATCTCAAAAGGTAAAGTTGTGGCATGAAAAATAGATTTTTTGACCAATTCAGGCTCAAGTTTTCGGATTATTGTTTTCATGGTTAAAGTACTTCCCGAGCAAAAAAAATCAGGTACCAACCTGACTTCCAAAGATTGACAGCCTTTGGTTCGAAAGTATTGTAAGGTGTCATTTATAACAATCGTAAGCAGTTCCTCTTCCAGATCCTTGCGGAAAATCCAACCCGAATGGGTAAGTCCCCTATGGGAATAAACCTGATTACCTGATTTTTCTGCCGGAAATACAGCCACAGGTTTTTCTCGGTCAAAGAAAATCAAAGAACATTCATCGAATCGATCTCCATGGTAGGTTATAAAATCCCTTTGATGGATAAAAGTACCATTGATACTTGAACCAACTACAGCATCCCAATCGGCTTTAAATTCAGACTGATAAGGCTTTAAAATCAAAGATGATGACATGTTGATTGCTTTTTCTAATTTTAATGGATCCTTGGCTTCGATCGCCAATCAGGAAATGTATAATAAACATAAATAGAACCTCTTGAGATCCCTCGTGCCTACCAATGACGTGAACCTTAAAATACCCCTCGGCAAGCTCGGGGAACGGATGATTTGGTTAACTGAGGAATGACGCCTTCTTCTACCCTCACCCTTCTTCTTTCCCAAATCTACACTCTAAAATCATCCTATCTGTGTAAGGTTACTCAAATTAAACCGTGGATGTGTAGACTCATTTCCCCCATTTCCATATCGTCCGTGCCTATGGCACTCATGGCAACCTTTTTTCCTTATAATCCCGGCAATAAATTACCGGGCTATAATTTCGGTCATTCCTACGGAATTTTTTCTCTAGCTTCCTGCAACCAGGCAGGGTTTGTCTCTTGGTTTTTGTTTCTTGCATCTTGGCTCTAAAATCTCGTTTCTCGCCTCTCGCTTCTAAAATCTACCTACACCCTTCATCCATCCTTTTTTGTTTGTTTGCTCTTGGCTCTAAAATCTCGTTTCTCGTTTCTCGCTTCTCGCTTCTCGCTTCTAAAATATACCAACATCCTTCATCCATCCTCTTTTGCCTTCTGAGACTGAACACTCCCTACCGCACCTCCCCCTTCGCCATCCTAATGTACCTACCTTTCCCCCGCCATGCCAATAAGACCAAAAGACTGAATAACACTCCCCCTACAAAATACACGGTAAATGACATCATCTCCCCAAAATGCATCCAATACCTTTGGGCAGGAAATGCTTGGATGACTTCCCTTTGGATTGACAGCAGCGCATCAGACATCCCATTCACATTCAGAGGCCACCAAAAGGCCGAAAGCAATAAATTCAAGCCTCCAACAACGTACAAATCCTTATCCAATATCCGGTAGGTCCTCAATGCCTTCAGCAACAAAAACACCAGAAAAGGAATCAAAGGCATCAGCAACCTGGATTCAGGATGCAATACCAAAACAAACAGGATAAGACAGACCACTGTAAATCCCATTCCCAACTTGGCCATTTCTTTGAGCATCCTGGGGAAAAACACCAGGGAAAGCGGGATAAGGAATCCAAAATACATCAAATGCCCAACAAGAAAATCCAGTGGAAACCGCAGCATGTTCCCAAAATAAGCCTGTGCAAGCCCCTCCGTATTGAAATTATTGTTGCTCCCTGACAACAGAAAAACAATAAAAACAAAGGCCAACAGGATAGATACCAGTCTGATGACTTTTGGTGATTTAAGCTTTTTTCTGAACAGCAGCCAACTTTGTTTCCATTGAATGGGATTTTTGATCATAAACACAAAAACAAAAGCGACCATTGACAATAGAGAAAGCTTATGCAGAATTATGTCCCAAGTTTGGCCGTTTGCAAATCGTCCTGTAAAAGCGCTGATAAGTATCAGGAGAAACAGGAATATGGCCGAAGCCAAAATTGGGAAAAAGGATTTTGGCCTGGGCCCCTCATGCAGTTGCATGGCATCACTAGGCAAAAAGATCAGAATCAAGCCCGTTAACAATAATGTGGGCCAAACAAACCCACCTACGATAGAGACCAAAAATAGCTTTTGCCGCTCATGCCTTACAAAATAATTGACCTGTCCTATTCCTAAAATCAAAGCGGTAAAATCAGTGGCAAAAGGATTGTACCAAGTCTCTTTCAAAATGGCAAAATTGGCAAACAAAAGGAAAAATCCCAAAAAGGTCATGGAGCTTCTTAACCGCATTTTTTTGGTCAGCGAAAAATACCAGTAAATCCCCGGAATCAGCATCAAGAAATGAAATATCAACATCCCACTCATCAGGCTATCATAATCATGGTCAAACCCAAACATCGAGAATATCATATTGACCATGGCAAATGGCAGCAAGCGTTGAATCTGAACTACATTATAGCTTTCATTTTCTATTTTATCCAAAAAGGAAACTGCTACCTCTCTGAAAAATAAGCCATCGCCATAAGCCCCTTCATTGATGGGTACTTTTTCTCCCAAAATCTGGAAAATGACAATTGCCAGTAACACTGAAATAAAAATACCTCGCTGCAAATCTGTAAATTTATGAGTGATTAATATTTGGCTAAAATATCCAAAATTTTCTAATCCAAATATTTTGAACTGATTTTTAATTTGTCCAAAATAACATTCAAACATGCTATTTTTCAATACTTTTTTTTTGAAAAAATAAATCTGAAATACAAAGAGTTAAAAGTGGTTTTTGCATAAAAAAGCCTTTTAAGTTTTAATTTCTTAGTACCAATCAAAAAAACATTTTTATTATTTATGTTTTTGGATTAGTTTACATGCCATTTAATAAAATTCATTAAATCAAACAGATGGATTTATTAAGTCAGAAAAATCACATATTTGAGTAGTATAAAATTACCATGAAATACCCTTTCCTCCCTAAATATCTCCGCATTATTCCACTTCTATTTTTATTTTTTTCCATTGGTGAAAATAGTCAAGCCCAGAATTTTTTCGGCACACTTTATAAAACAGATCATGTCCATGATGAGCATTGTGGTGCTGTGGATTTTGAAATGATGCTACAGGAAAAATATGGCAGGCAGGATGTCAATGAAACGTTTGAGGCTTGGATGCAGGAAAAGATCAGGGATAGAAAATCCAATCCGGCAATTCAAAGAAATCAACAGGAAGTCAGGTTAATACCAGTTGTTATCCATGTCATACACAACGGCACCGAGATCGGTGAAGGCGCAAATATACCTATGGTACAGATTGAATCCCAGATGAGGGTTCTAAATGAGGATTTCCGAAGACTGAATCAAGATGCCAATCAAACGCCAACCCAATACCTCCCGGTGGCAGCCGATGCACATATAGAATTCGTTTTGGCAAAGCAAGATCCCCGTGGAAGGCCGACAAATGGCGTGGTCAGAGTTGAGGGCCCCAGAGCTTCATATTCCATTGAAAACCTGCTTCTTTCAGGGCAAATTTCTCTATGGCCGCCAGAAGACTATTTAAATATATGGGTAATGCCCATCTCAGGTCCTTTGGGTGTAGGTTCACCTCCAATATCAAGTTTGCCCGGTTGGGGAAATCTTATTTTCCCAAGGGAGTCCAATGGGATTTGGGTAGATTATAGGTGGTTTGGAGAGGGTGGGAATGCTGTACCTGAATCAAGGGGTCGAATTGCAACCCATGAAGTAGGCCATTTTTTTAGTTTGCGTCATATTTGGGGAGATGGAGGATGTAATGTGGATGATTTTGTGGATGATACCCCGCTCCAAGAAGGAAATAACAACTTTGTTTGTAGAATTGGACAGCCTAGGTTTACCTGTGGTAGCAGGGACATGACCGAAAATTACATGGATTACACGTCTGATGCCTGTCAAAATTTATTTACCCAAGGCCAGGTAGACCGATTTAATGTCGTATTAGCGGAAAGTCCTTTTAGAGCAAGTTTGGTAAATGGCCGGGCAACAATTGCTCCGGATCGCTTTGAAAATGACATGGGCATAGAAAGGGTGATCGAACCATTGGACCTGCTCTGCAACCTCGAGTTTACTCCCATGGTTGAGGTTTTCAACAATGGGCTCAACAGGGTCAATTCCGCACGTATTACCATTAGTAACAACGGCGTTATTTTAGAAACAAAAGACTTTGAACTGGACTTGGGTGAATTTGAAGCACAAACCCTATCTTTTGATCCTGTCTCCCTTCCGCCCGCAGGTAATAATTTTGTGATCAGGATTGTATTGGTAAACAATGTCGTTGACCCCAATCCCTCAAACAATGAATTTACTTCCGCACCGGTGATCCAACCAGAAATTGGTTTGCCTTATTCACTGGATTTTGATGATATTGGACAAGATTGGATCATTTCCAATCCTGACGAAGGCCTAACTTGGGAAGAAACTGATTTAACCTTGGATGGACAAAGCACCAAGGCATTGGTAGTCAGGAATTTTATTTATGAAAATGAAGGAACAAGTGATTTGTTGATTTCTCCTAGAATAGACCTGACCAATATTCCCAACGCCCAGCTTACCTTCCTTGTAGCACATGCCCCGAGGCCAGATGTCAATATCTCTGATGTGTTGGTAGTAGCGGTGTCCACGGATTGCGGCAATAATTTTGACATCTTAGATCCCCCGTATGAAAAGGATCCATTGTTTTTATCCACTTCAGATCCTACTTCAACCGAATTTATTCCAACACGCAACGATCAGTTTAGAAGAGAAATCCTGGACCTCAGTCCCTATGCGGGAAATCCAAATGTCAGGATTGCCATCATCAATCAAAATGACAATGGGAATAACATTTACATCAAAGACATTCAATTATTAGATCAGGAGCAATTTAGGTATGATGTATCTATTGATAATCTGAATACACCATTGCCGATCAGCGCCAATTTGAATACAGAAGAAAACCTCAGCATCACCAATACGGGCAATTTACCCTTAACCGGATTTATTTTCAGAAGAAGGACAAATGCCTCCCCAGCTCAGCTTTATGTGTTCCGGGGCCTTGTTTCTCCAGGTGAAACGGTGGATCTTATTTTGCCCAAATCCACCACCGAAGGAAACAATAGACTCGATTACTCTATTTTTTTCCCGAGTTTTGACCAGAATATGCGTGGTCAAATTGAACTCATCCGCTATGTAATTCATGATTCGGAAAGACTGCTGTCACCATGGCGGGAAAGCTTCATCAATGTTCCAAATATACGTCCCTGGATTTCGGTCAATCCCGAAGGTAATATAACGGCTTTTACTTTGGCTCCGGTCCAATCAGGAATTCAAGCGGATAATTCCGTAGTGATCCAGAATACATTGACCAATAATAGCTATTGGTTTGGCACGCCTATCTTGGATTTGTCGAGAAGTTCACAGGCAAGTATTCTTTTTGAATTGGCCGCAGGTCAGGTAAGTCCAAATACTGTATTTAGAGTTCTTGGAAGTCAGGATGCTGGAAATACTTATAAAGAATTATGGAGAAAAACCGGTTCTGAAATTTCAACTGTAAGCACCCCGGATGTTGACCGAAACAGCAGAGAAAGTTATAGAGAAGAATTTATAGACCTGTCAGAGTTTGCTGGTAGGGGAAATCAAAACGGAAGGGTTGCATTTGTTTTGGAAAATGGGGATCAAAACAACAGCCCAATTTACCTGGATAATTTTGAATTCTTCCTCAGTGCCAATCCCGAACCAGTTAGACCTGAACTTGGCAGTCCAGTTCTTTACCCGAACCCTGCCAGAGATGTATTCAATTTGGCATTTAACCTAAGGAGTTTTGAAAATGTCAATATTCAGATCATCAGCTCAAATGGTGCTTTGGTCCATGATGTGGACTATCCAAATACCCTCAACCAAACATATTCCTTTAGTTCCAGAAATTTCTCCAAAGGTTTATTTATCATCAAAATCACGAGCCGAAACATCTCCGAGACCAAAAAGCTTTTTATCCATTAATGAAGTAATGTAAGTGGTCGATTTTGCGTTTATCCGAATTGGCTGGCTTTATTGTATTAACAAAAAAATAATGGAACCACAAAAGTGACAAAAGAAAACAAAAGTTAATGAAAATCAACTTAGAGTAAAAAAGTCTTTTGTTCCCTTTTGTTTCTTTTGTGGATCAAATAAAATTTCCTAAGTGATTATCCAATTGGATTTAAACACTCGGGTTTCTATCTTGTAAGCAGGAGAAGACCCTAACCCTTACAAACCCATGAAAAAAACCAAGAACAATAACCCTTCCCGTCGGGAATTTATCAAAAATGCAGCCATTGCCTCATCCATTTTTATCGTCCCCAGACATGTACTTGGAGGAGTTGGCTTTACGGCACCATCAGACCAATTGAACCTGGCAGCCATAGGTGCAGGGGGAAAAGGGTCAAGTGACATTATGAATGCTTCAGTTAAAGGCAGAGAAAGAGTAATTGCACTTTGCGATGTGGATTTCTCCGGATCTGCGAAAACATCAGTCGGAAATTTCCCAAAAGCCAAATTGTATGCCGATTACCGGGAAATGCTGGACAAAGAAAAAGATATTGATGCGGTGACCATTTCCACCCCTGACCATGTCCATGGACCTGCGGCTGCTATGGCAATGCAAAAGGGTATCCATGTCTATGTACAAAAGCCCCTGACACACAATATTCAAGAAGCAAGGATTTTGACCGAAATGGCCAGAAAGCAAAAAGTAGTAACACAAATGGGCAATCAGGGCGGATCTAATGAATATTTGAACCTGGTCCAAAAATGGGTGGATTCAGGCAAATTGGGAAAAATATCCAAAGTACAGGTCTGGACAAACCGTCCCGTTTGGCCCCAGGGTTTTGCCTTTCCCCAACCCGAACCAAGTAAAAAACCCAATGACCTAAACTGGAATCTGTGGCTTGGACCTGCCCCTGAGATTCCGTACACGCCCAATTTACATCCATTCAATTGGAGGGGTTGGTGGGATTATGGAACAGGTGCACTTGGGGACGTTGGCTGTCACTTGATAGATATCCCTTTCAGAACTTTGGGACTACATTACCCCAAAAGCGCAGAATGTAGTGTAGGTACCGTATTCACCCGCATGTGGACCCCTGATTACCATCCTGAGGGTTGTCCTGCTTCCTCCTTCATCACGCTTCACTTTGATGCAACTGACAAAAGCAAGTCTCCAATAGAAATGACATGGAGCGATGGGGGCATCAGACCTTCCCATCCCGATATCATACCTGCCGATCATGATATCGGTGGAAGAGACAGTGCCAATGGTGTACTCATTATCGGCGAAAAAGGGATTATCTCTACCAACATCAATGACAGTTCCCCGCTGATGCCCAAACTCTACCTCAATGATGGCACCACTGAATTCGGACCCGAAACAGAGGAAAACATTGAACCTGAATATGGACACCAAAGAAAATGGGTTGATGCCTGTAAAGCGGGATTTGGAAGTGCCGAACACAAAGCATTGACTTCTTCCTTTGATTATGCCGGTCCGATGACAGAAACCGTTTTGATGGGCAATTTGGCGATCCGAAGCTATATGCTAAGAAGAGAAAACAGCAAAGGCCAAATGGAATTTTATGGTCGAAAGAAGCTGCTATGGGATGGAGAAAACATGTTGATTACTAACCTAGAAGAAGCTAATCAGTTTGTGGGAAGAGAACATAGAGAAGGATTTGGGATGTAGAATTTAGGAGTTAAAAATTATCCCTACCACTGAAATTAAAATTAGAAAAATTCTCTCACAGATTTCTCAGATATCCACAGATAGTATCATTATTGTCTTTGGAAATCTGTGATATCTGTGAGCTTTTAATTTAATAGCTTCCTAAATGAAATTCAATAAACTACACCAACCCACCTCAAAATCCATCTGGACCGGTCGCACATCCGATGACCTGCAATATTGGCATCAGGCTATTCAATGCCTCCCGGACTTGAACATCCCCATGGATGCCAAAGGAAAAAAGGTGGGAATACTCGGATATGCAGGAGAAGAAGGAGTAACCCGAAATCGAGGAAGGAAAGGTGCTGCAAACGGACCCAATGCCATTCGAAAAATGATGGCGCCAATGGCCTATCACCTGCCTGACGAATCTCAGCTGTTTGATCTTGGTGATATTGTCTCCATGGGAAATAATATGGAGCAAAGTCATGACGTCATTTCCGAAACTGTATCACATCTTCTGGGCAATAAAGTTTTTCCGGTTTTGCTGGGTGGTGGACATGACCTGGCATTTGCACATGGACGTGGGGTATTTAATCATGTGAAAGCCAAAGGTGAAAAACTGGGCATCATCAACCTGGATGCGCATTTTGACCTTAGGCCTATGGTGGATGGCAAGGGACATTCAGGTTCTCCCTTCTTTCAATTGGCCAAAGATTCTACTTCTGATTTTCATTATTTATGCTTCGGAATCCAAAGTGCAGCCAATCCCGCCTCCCTTTTCACAACAGCCAAACAATTGAAAGTTTCTTGGATGGAGATGGAAGATTTTAAACTTTCCAATTGGGAAAATATCGTGCTGGTTTTAAATGATTTTTGCAACAGTGTCAATAAAATCTATTTGACCATTGACTTGGATGGGTTTTCATCCGCCTACGCACCCGGCGTCAGTGCCCCCTCCCCTATGGGTTTTTCTCCTGAACTTGCTTTTAAAGTACTCGACTGGATTGCACGTTCCGGGAAATTGATCAGCATGGATGTAGTAGAATTAAATCCCGAGTTTGACCAAGACAATGCCACCGCTAGACTTGCAGCGAGGTGTGTTGAATTCGTTTTGAGGAAACATTTGTAATTTTTGATATCAATCAATTGGATTGAACGCTGATGACGCTGATGTAACAGATTTTCGCTGATTTTTTTTACCTGCGTAAATCCGTCAAATCAGCGTTACACAAAAACCCTAAAAACAAAGGAGTAAGAACTATATGAAACAAGACATGGTCCTCAATTTCATAATTTGCATCATGTATGTATGCAATGATGCCAATAAAATGGTAATTCAATATAAATCTCGCTAGGAAACTGAAATGTCCAGTACATCGGACTTCCGACTTCCGACCTGTTTGCAATAGAATATTGGGTTACTGGCATAGAAGCGGATAACCATTATGTATTTCTTAAACTATAACAACTCAATCGGAAACTCCCTAAAAGTATCCAAAAGACCATCACTTGGATTCAATTCTGTCACAAGCACATCAATGGCATTCAAATCACAGGTTTGATAGCGTTGTACAGAATGTAGCTTATCCGAAACGGAAAGGATGACCGTTTTTTTTGCAGATTCAATCATCGCCTTTTTTACCTGCACTACCTCCCAATCAAACTCCGTAAGTCCAAACTTAGGATCAAGATAACCTGTTCCCAAAAACAACATGTCCACCCGTATCTGTGAGAGTGAGTTGACCACCGTACCCCCTATTGCAAATTTTGCTTCATGGAGCAATTTTCCACCCAAAAAAATCACTTCCACATTAGGGAACTCCATCAACTCCAAAGCAATATGCAGACTGGGCGTAAACACTGTCAATTCAATCTTTCTCGGAAATACCTTTACCAATTCAAGATTGGTAGTTCCTCCACTCATTAGAATAATCTGACCGGACCTCAAAAGAGAAACGGCCTTCTCCGCAATTACAATTTTTTTTGATTGCAAATAGACATTTCCATCATTTTTGGAAAAGGTCATAAAACCAAAGGAAGTCGCTCCCCCATGCACTTTCTTCAGCTTTTTTTCTTTGTGCAATTCCTTTACGTCTCTCCTGACTGTGTCTATAGAAACATTCAAAGATTCAGATAAATCATTTAATAAAACCCTGTGATGTAAGTAAACTTGGTCTAGGATATATTTTTGACGTTCTTCTTTAAGCATGATCTTAGATTTCGGTTTTTTGCAGGGA
>NZ_JBGSXS010000143.1:0-2362 GCF_041751335.1 Aquiflexum sp. | reverse complement strand
CTGACTCAACCATACATCCCAATCCAAGGTAGAAGGGACAGGTTCGGCTGAAGGATTACGAGATATATTAGGGTCCCAGCCATGCCAGCGACGTCGGCTGTTCATATGCGCAGTTATGTCTGTGACATCTTTGATAATGCCAGCTTCTGTATAGGCTTTAAACTGAAAATAATTGGCCTCGGAATGTCCTTGGTTACCCATTTGCGTGGCAAGTTTTGGATTTTTCTTTGCTGCGGCCATCATCAGATCCACTTCCTGGAAGGTGCGCGCCATTGGTTTTTCTACATAAACATGCTTTCCTTCAGCTAATGCCATCATCGTCACAGGGAAGTGGGAAAAGTCCGGCGTGGCAATGCTTATCGCGTCAAAATCACCACCTATTTCATCAAACATTTTTCGGAAGTCCTGATATTTTTTTGATTTTGGAAACATATTCATGATTTCCAAAGTCTGAATGGCACCCATATCGACATCACATAGGGCCACGATATTACAAAGGCCGGTTTTATCCAGCGCCTTGATGATTTCATTTCCCCGGTTGCCTATTCCTACACAGGCCAGGTTGACCTTGTCAGATGGCGCTACATGGCCCATGGATTTGCCTAAGACAGTGGGGGAAATCAAGGTGAAGCCGGATAGGCCTAAAGCGGCAGTAGCTCCGGTTTTCAGAAAGTCTCTACGATTGGTGGACATATTTTGGTTATTAAGGTGTTTTAATGTTGGGTTTTGGCTTTCCAAATACTTTAATCCAAAGTCATTTTTAACTTTTAAGATCAGCCTTTTGAAATTATTGGCTTAATTTACCTTTCTTATCCAACATATAGGAAGGAAGCTTGGAAAATCAACGGAAAGGTTTGCATAATTTTGGTAGAAACACTGGTTTACCATGATGTCCATTACCATTGTAGCGGTGCTGTCTGTGGTAATTGGTGGAATGAGGAACCTTATGAGCTTACCAATAAGGGCTATGGTCTATTTGAACTTTTTGAGGATGGTACCCATTTTTAAGTATGTGGAATATGATGTATGAAAATTTGTAGATAATGAGATGTCTTTTAAACTCAAGTGTGGCGAGATAGCCACACCTATAAATCCAAGGGATAAAAATAATTACATAAATTAGAAGTTCATTTCTTGCCCAATCTCAATGACCTAAATTTAAAAACCGTGCTAACCAAATATTGTAGATGAGTATCATTCGTTGGATAACTTTCCCACTTCGCTATGCCTATTCAAAATTTAAAAGAAGGATAGGAAAACTGGATCTGGTTCGGATGGAGCTCTTTCTGGCCTTTGGCAATGACAGGGAAATTTTTATAAAAGGCAGAGTAATAGAAGCCTACAAGCAAAGCCGACCTTCCGAAGACAAAAATGCCCTGCAAAATATTTTGGCATCCATACGGAGATATGCAGGAAGCAGTATTCCTGATGCAAGGATTAAATTGGTCTATCAGGATCTGGAAGAAATTTTGATCAGTAACGAAGAGGGGCTTTTTGAAAAGAGATTAATGAAAGATGCTCTCAAGAACGGTCAACCAGACATTGCCACACTTACTTTATTGGAAGATGAAGGAATCAAAGCAGAAGAAAAAACTGTTCGGACTGAAATTACAAGGGTACCGGAAGATCATCCGCTAGGTATTATATCAGATATTGATGACACAATTATTATTTCTCACGCTACTACATTGGGGAAAAAACTATGGTTGTCAGTATCAAAGAATGCCTATACCCGTAGGCCATTTCCCGGAGTGAGTGATTTTTATGTCCTTCTGACCAACAATGGACAACATCCTGTATTTTATGTTTCTAGCAGTGACTGGAATCTTTTCGACCTTATACAGGATTTTCTAAATTATAGAAACATTCCAAAAGGCCCTTTATTGTTAAAAGACCCCCATGTCAATCTAAAAAACATCTGGAAATCAGGGGGGGGTAATCATGACCATAAACTGGAGAAGATTACATTAATCATGTCTCTGTATTCTAACATGAAATTTATCCTGATCGGAGACAGTGGGCAACATGATCCGGAACTTTATAGAGAAATAATTGAGAAGTTTCCCGACCGAATCAAAGCTGTTTATATCCGTAGGATAAAAAAAGAAGATAAAGAAAGGGAAAATCTACTGAATAAATACAACCCCAAAATCCCCATTGCCTGGGTTCAGGATTCCTCCGAGGCAATAGCGCATGCAAAAAATTTCCTCTAAGCCATTTTGTTTCCATATCTTAATATTCAGGAACGGCATTTGATAATTTCTTTTTAAAATTTGCCTCAATACTTATATGGATAGACATGCCTTATTAATCGTAAATCCATCTGCCGGAAATCTTGAAAACCAGCCTGAGCTGATTGAAA
>NZ_JBGSXS010000142.1:0-1856 GCF_041751335.1 Aquiflexum sp. | reverse complement strand
CCCCCCCACCCCACCTCCCAACAAGACGACCCCGGTGGCCGAGCTTGCCGAGGCCAGAATGATTATCCTAAATGTCATTACCGTTTCTGAACATTTCCAAAATGTTAAAAACTTGGGGAGCCAAGAAATCAAAACATAGCTTATAAATAGACAGATAATTTTAAAATTTTTCAATTTTCCAATCCTAACCAAACCCCTATGAACTTCTACAGCACCAATAACCCAACCCATCTTGTCAGCCTCAAAGAAGCTGTGGTCAAGGGACTTGCACCGGATCAGGGATTGTATATGCCTGTTGAAATCCCGGTGATGCCTAAGGCATTTTTTGATCAGTTGCCGGAAATGACCTTTAAGGAAATAGGGTATGAGGTGATTGGGAAGCTTTTTGGGAATGAATTGAGCAATGAGCAAATCAAGGAATTGGTGAACCATACCTTGGCATTTGATGCGCCTTTGGTAGAAGTGGAGGACGGTATTTATAGCCTTGAACTTTTCCATGGACCTACTTTGGCATTCAAGGATTTTGGGGCGAGGTTTTGTTCCAAATTGATGTCGATATTGATGGAAGGGGAAGAAAGGAAAGTGCGGGTCCTGGTTGCCACCTCAGGGGATACAGGCAGTGCAGTGGCCAATGGATTTTTCAAAGTGGATGGAGTAGAGGTCATCGTCCTTTATCCCAAAGGTAAGGTCAGCGAATTGCAGGAAAAGCAGTTTACCACATTAGGTGAAAATGTGATAGCTATTGAAGTGGATGGGGTTTTTGATGATTGTCAGACATTGGTGAAGCAGGCATTTTTGGATAAGGAACTCAATGAGAAAATGTTGTTGACCTCAGCCAACTCGATCAATGTCGCCAGGTGGATTCCACAGTGCCTTTATTATTTCTATGCCATATCAAGGCTTCCTAAATCAGATAAGAAAATAGCGGTTTCTGTTCCCAGTGGTAATTTCGGTAACCTCGGAGCAGGTATCTTGGCTGAGAGAATGGGTCTGCCCATTGCCCAGTTTATTGCATCTACAAACATCAATAAGGTAGTTCCGGATTATCTTGAAGGCGGGCCTTTTGCCTCCAAACCTTCCATCGGTACCATTAGCAACAGCATGGATGTAGGCAATCCAAGCAACTTTTATAGGCTCTTGGCGCTGTACGGCAATGATAAAAAACTGTTCCGCCAAAAAGTAAAAGGTTTTTTCTTTGATGATCAGGATACCAAAAATGCCATGATAAAAGTTAGGGATATGTCAGGCTACATTTTGGATCCCCATGGTGCTGTTGGATATTTGGGATTGAGAAATTTTATGAAAATGAATCCTGGAGAATACATCGGTATTTTTCTTGAAACCGCTCATCCTGCCAAATTCAAATATGTAGTAGATAAAACCTTGGGCATCGACCTACCGATCCCAGATAGGTTAAAGGAGTTTATGAAAGGTGAAAAACAAGTATTGGCTATGGGGAATGATTTTGGGGAGTTTAAGGAGTTTTTAACCACAGATTTCACAAATGGGCACAGATAGGGTAAGTTAAAAATGAAAAAACAAGTGAGTGTCTGACTCTTGTTTTCCCTTATTGGAATATCAAACGCCCAAGTGAGTGTCTTCACTCACTTTTTTTACTACTAAGTTTATAACCTGAAATCGAGTGTCTCACTCACTTTTCGCTCACTGAATTTCATTTAAGAGTATACCAATTGAATACCCACATTATGACAAAATTATTTCTTATCAATTTTTAAAATTTTAACATTGGAATTAAAATTAAAAAATTAATTTTGCCACCGATTCACCTTATTATTTCTATGAAAAGTATCATATTGTTTTGCTTTTTTTATGGCGTATGCTTTCTTTCATTGGCC
>NZ_JBGSXS010000141.1:0-2046 GCF_041751335.1 Aquiflexum sp. | reverse complement strand
AGTTTTGAAACTTGACCATAAAGACGGGCTGATTAAATCAGTTCCCGGTGTTCCTTACTCTCAAATATTCAGGATGGCAAAAGATGGGAAGGATTTATTGATAGCCTCCGAAGGTCTTGTAGCCATCAGGGATGAAAAGGTTATTACCATAAAAGAATCAATTGGTGGGAATTTTCAGTTATTGGACATTTTGGTTTCCAAATATTATCCTGATTTAATGTTTTGTAGTGGTTCCTTCGGTATTTCGATTTTAAAAAGAACAATTGGTTCAGGAGAGGAAGAAGGTTGGGAATATATGGGAGATATAGCGGGTATTTCAAAGGACATTTACAGTCTGGTGGAAGATGAGGATGGGGTGATTTGGGGGGGGACCCAGGCAGAAGCGGTTTATAAAATCAAATTAGGAATAACAGCTTCCAAGGAATATAACCTGAAAAGTACTAAGGTGGAACTGATAGGTCCCGAACAGGGATTAAAGAACGCACCGGGTTCTGTATCAAAAATCAGGGATAAAGTTTATTTTCCTACGACAGAAGGCTTTTTTACGATAAACAAAACTACAAATCAATTTGAAAGAGATTCGGTTTTTAGTTTTTCGGATGAAAAGGTCGAATTATCAGTTGAAAATTCTCTTTTGATTGAGGATAATTTAGGCCGAGTGCTGGTCATGTTTGGGAATGAAAAAAAACTTGCTGTTCCTCAGAAAGATGGAAGTTATATCCTTGAAGATTATCCAATAAATTTATTTACAGGTGAAATAATCACAGCGTTTTTTTCCGAATCTGATAGTACAATTTGGCTTGGCTCTGACGAGGGGTTGATTAGAATAGACGGAGAAAAAAAGTCTCAGGAAAATAAAAACTTCTCCATTTACATTAAAGAGGTTTTAGCCGGGAAGGATACACTCAGCAGGAGGCCACAATTGGATAAAAACAGCACCCCAGAAAGGGATTTCAAAAATAATTCAATACGATTTGGTTTTGCCTCCCCGTTTTTTGAGCAAGAACAAAGGACTGTTTATCAGACATTTTTGGAAGGGTTTGAGGAAGATTGGTCTTTGTGGGGAAAAAATACATTTAAAGAATATACTAATCTATCTCCAGGGAATTACACATTTCATGTTCGTTCCAAAAATATTTACAATACAGTAAGTGGGGAAGTCACATACAAGTTTATCATTTTAAGTCCCTGGTATGCCACTTGGTGGGCGTATTTGATTTATGTCTTACTTTTAATCTTGATTATCATCGCGATTGTCAAATGGCGCTCCAGCAAGCTGAAAGCAGAAAATCGAATATTGGAAGAAAGGGTACAGGAAAGAACCAGTCAGCTAGAAAAATCACTGATAGAACTCAAATCCACCCAATCCCAACTCATTCAATCCGAGAAAATGGCCTCACTCGGAGAGCTCACCGCAGGCATAGCGCACGAAATTCAGAATCCACTGAATTTTGTGAATAATTTCAGTGAGGTAAGTGCCGAGTTGGTTGATGAGATTCAAGAAGAAAGAGCCAAGAACCAAGAAGCGAGAGACGAGACTTTAGTCAGTGAAATACTTGGGGATATCAAACAGAATTTAGAAAAAATCAACCACCATGGCAAACGTGCGGATGCAATCGTGAAGGGGATGTTGGAACATAGCAAAACCGGATCGGGTGAAAAAGAACTTACCAATTTAAATACACTGGCAGCAGAATACCTGAATCTTTCTTTCCAAAGCTTTAAAAACAAAAACAAGGATTTTAAAGGATTTATCCAAACCGATTTTGACTCCGCTTTACCTAAAATCGAGATTGTAAGACAGGATATTGGCAGGGTACTGCTCAACCTGATCAACAATGCGCTGTATGCTTGCAGCAAATTCTCCAAGGGTTCAGAACCCTTGGAGAATTTCATACCTCTAGTTACCGTCTCCACCAAAAACCTTGGTGACAAAATCCAGATCTCCGTCCAAGACAACGGCCCCGGCATCCCAACCGAAATCAAAGACAAAATCTTCCAACCTTTCTTTACCACCAAACCTACGGGCCAGGGAACAGGATTGGG
>NZ_JBGSXS010000140.1:0-25243 GCF_041751335.1 Aquiflexum sp. | reverse complement strand
TTCTGGAGATTCATATGCTCTTTCTGATGCCATATTAAAAATGTTTTTTCTCTCTAAAAACGAAAGAAGAAGACTTAGCGAAAATGCCAGAAATTATTTTGATTCTAATTTCGAAAGAGAAAAATTATTGGATAGATTGTTGAATATTTTTAACGGAACGGAAAAATCATGAAAATTTTGGTGACTGGCTCATCTGGATTCGTTGGTCAAAACCTTGTAAGCTTTCTTAAGAATTCATCAGATTATGAAGTAATAGAGATCAATCTTAGAAATGGTGTTCCATTGGATTTCCCATCTGCCCATGTGGTCATTCACCTAGCAGGAAAAGCTCATGATCTCAAGAAAACATCAGAAGAAAAAGAATATTATGATGTGAATTTTGAGTTAACAAAAGAAGTTTTCGGTAGGTTTTTGAAAGATCCTTTCAGCCAAATTTTCATTTTTATGAGTTCTGTTAAAGCTTCCAAAGATGTTGTGGTTGGGGACCTGACTGAGGAAACCAAATGTGAACCCATGACTCCATACGGTAAGTCAAAATTGTTTGCAGAGCAATTTATAATTGACAATATTGGTGGAGATAAAAAATATTTTATCCTCCGCCCTTGTATGATACATGGCCCTAACAACAAGGGGAATTTAAATGCACTTTACAAACTCGTAATAAAGAAATTGCCCTGGCCTTTGGGAGCATTTGAAAATAAAAGATCATTTTGCAGCATAGATAATTTACTATTTGTAATTGACGAATTGATTAAATCGAGAAATATTCCGTCAGGAATCTATAACGTTGCTGATGATGAAGCTTTATCGACTAATGAGGTTATAAATATAATTTCCAGAGTTCTTGGAGTTAAAACAAAATTACTAAAAATCAGCCCTAAAATCATATCGTTTATGGCAAGAATTGGAGATAGAATAAAAATGCCAATGAATTCAGAAAATCTTCAGAAGTTGACGCAAAGTTATGTGGTCTCAAATAGGAAAGTCAAAAATTCAATAGGAAAACCTTTACCTTATTCTTCAGAAAAAGGAATGATCAAAACCATACAATCCTTTAAAATAAATTAATTCACTCAATGTTAGGTTTCATCAATTTGAAGAACAATGAATTATAATCATTTCATCCTAAGGTTTCTTAATAGGTCAAATAGTCTTTTCTTGAAAGATATAGCGGTCAATCATAAAATTCTCTTGGAGAATATTTCGAGTAAATTTTTTTTGGTAATAGGTGGTGCAGGGACTATTGGTTCATCGTTTATTAAAGCTGCTCTGGAGTTCAAACCAAAAAAACTGGTTGTAATTGACATCAATGAAAATGGCTTAACGGAGTTGGTTAGGGATTTGAGAAGTATTGACGGGCAATATATTCCGGAAGAGTTTTATACTTATCCGCTTTCTTTTGACAGTCCCGCATTTAAAAAATTGTTTATAGCCCACGGACCATTTGATGTTGTTGCAAATTTCGCGGCACATAAACATGTGAGAAGTGAAAAGGATGTTTTTTCCATAGAAGCATTGCTTGAAAATAACCTCGTGAAAGCAAAAGGTCTTTTGGATCTTTTGGTAGACTATCCACCAAAGCATTTTTTCTGTGTTTCCACTGATAAGGCCGCAAATCCGGTGAATATCATGGGTGCCAGTAAAAAAATGATGGAAGAATTGATTATGTCCTATGGGGATAAATTCAAAGTTTCCACTGCAAGATTTGCGAACGTCGCATTTTCAAATGGGTCTCTTTTGGAAGGCTTCTTAAAAAGAATAGAGAAAAACCAGCCTTTGTCCTGTCCAAGTGATGTCAAGCGATTTTTTGTAGCACCCCAAGAATCAGGTGAGATTTGTTTATTGGCCTGTATCCTAGGGAATAATAGGGAAATCTTTTTCCCAAAGCTTGATATGGAAAAAGACTTGGTGAATTTTGCTGATATATTTCCACCGTTGCTGAAAGAATTGGGTTTTGAACCGGTTATTTTCGATTCAGATCAAAAGGCAAGAGAGAGTATTGATTTGATAGATCAAAAAAAGTATCCTGTTTATGTTTTTAAAACAGAAACTTCAGGTGAAAAATTATACGAGGAATTTTATACAGATTCTGAGAAATTTGATTTGGATAGATTCAATGCGCTTGGCGTAATATCCAAAGAACCTTTATATACTTCAAATCAATTTTCTCCAATATTTGATGAACTTCACGAGTTAATGGACAAAAAGGACCTGGAGAAATCAGAAATTGTGCGATGGCTTAAAAAATATATCCCTGAATTTGAGCATATTGAAAGAGGAATAAGTTTGGATAAAAAAATGTAAGTGAATGTTAAAGCGCATATTTGATATTATTTCTTCTGGAATTCTGATTTTGCTTATATCACCATTGCTGATACCTTTAATGATTTTATTAAGACTTACTGGAGAGGGTAAAGTTTTTTATGTCCAACAAAGAATTGGAAAAGACGGCAAGTCTTTCGGTTTGTTAAAATTTGCCACCATGTTGGAAAACAGTCCAAATTTACCTGGTGGGGATGTCACGATGGGAAAAGACCCCAGAGTTTTACCTGTAGGTAGGGTATTAAGAAAAACCAAAATTAATGAATTGCCCCAATTATTGAATATTTTCAGAGGGGAAATTAGCGTTGTTGGCCCAAGACCATTGACTCCAAAGACCTTCGGGTTTTATTCTAAGAAAATCCAAAATGAAATCAAAGTCTTAAAGCCAGGACTAACGGGAATAGGTTCCATAGTGTTTAGGGATGAGGAAAGTATTTTGGCCAATTCTTCTAAACCTCATCTTCAATGTTATGAAGAAGACATTACCCCTTATAAAGGCGAATTGGAAGTTTGGTATAAAAACCACAGGAGTTTTGGATTGGATTTGTTGTTAATATTTCTGACTATTTGGGTTATATTTTTCCCAAACTCAAAAATTTACGAGCAATTATTCAAAAATTTACCAAAAAGACAGATGGAAAAATTTTGATAGAATTATTCCATTTGAATTAAATATTTTAAGAAAGTTCCTTGTTTTATGTAAGAAGACGATCAACCATACGAAATTTAATGACGAAGTTTTATAAGGGAGAAATTTATAATGATAAAAGAGGAACACTTACCGCCTTCAATGATTTTTCTTTAGTACCTATAAAAAGAATGTATTCAATCCTCCTTCCGGACACCCAGATTGTCAGGGCTTGGCAAGGACACAAAAAGGAAAGTAAATGGTTTTATGTAACTCATGGAATTTTTGCAATTGCTATAGTTGAAATAGATGATTTTGATAATCCTTCAAAAGAGTTAATGGCAGAGTATTTTATAATAAAAGCTTCTGAGAATTCTGTCCTCCAGATCCCAAATGGATTTGCAAATGGGTTGAAAGCCCTTGAGCCAAATTCTAAAGTTGCCATATTCTCAGATTTAACTTTGGATGAAGCAAAAAATGACAATTTTAAGTTTGAAAGTAAAAATTGGCTGAATTGGGATAAACTTTGAAAATAAATGAGAAATTTTTCAATTTTATTGCTTTTAATTTTCTTTGGAATTCACTTGCTTTCTGCTCAATCGCTCCCTGCAAACTTTCCGATTTTTGAAGAATACTTAAGAAGAAAACAGCTGACTGAATTTGACAGCTCCAACAACCATTCATTCCTTTTTTGTCCAATTCAATTTAAAGGGCTTGATGCTGATTTTAAATTAGGAGAAATTATAACTCCAATAAATAATTTATCGCTAAAGCTCCTTCCCATATTAAGCACCTCACAATTTAATTCAAAAAGGCCTTATGGTTGGGGTGATGGCCCAATGATCCCCAATGTTGGTCTACAGCAATATGTGACAGGTGGGGTATATGGTAGATGGAAGTTCTTAGCACTTCAATTCCAACCTGAAATTGTAGTGGCTGAAAATCAATATTATTTTGGTTTTCGGAAAGATTTCCCCAATCCTGTCATCGGAGCAAGATTTGTATATTGGAACCAAGGGGATTATCCCGAAAGATTTGGAGAATCTATTTATTCAAGTATTTGGTGGGGACAATCTAAATTTACAGGTCAATTTGGTGCTTTTGAAGCAGGGATTTCAACCCAAAATATTTGGTGGGGACCCGGACAATGGAATGCACTCACTTTCTCTAACAATGCACAAGGATTTGCACATTTTACTTTCAATACAACAAAACCAGCAAAGACCTTTTTAGGTAATTTCGAAGGTCAATTGCTAAGCGGAAGGATAGACGAATCAGGATTGGACCCAACTCAGATTCCAGAATTAAATGACCAATTTTTCAGAAAGTTTTCCGGCGATTGGAAATATGTAAATGCCTTGAATATATCCTATAATCCGAAATGGATACCTCAAGCATCATTTGGCTTTGCCAGAACATTTCAAGTATATAGAGAAAAAATGGGTAATTCATTTAGGGATTATTTCCCAGTTTTCACAGGAGTTACGAAAGAACAATTTTTTGATGATGGAAATACGGTTGGGTTCGACAGCGATGGGGCAGATCAGCAGATCAGTGTTTTTTTCAGATGGATAATTCCCAAGAGTAAATTTGAATTTTATGGGGAATTTGGGAGAAGGGACCATGCGTTAAATTGGAGGGAATTTATACTTAATCCCGAACATGCAAGGGCTTATTTGATGGGGTTTAAAAAACTATTTCCTTTGCAAGGAGCTGATAGGTTTTTCCAAGTTAGAGGAGAAATGACTCACCAACAAGAATCAATAAATAGATATATAAGGTATCCAGGTTTAACAGGTGGAATCACATGGCATACACATTCTCCAACAAGGGGCTTTGCAAATTTGGGGCAGCCTTTAGGTGTAGGAATAGGGGTAGGCTCCAATGTTCAAACCCTTGAAATGTCCATTGTACAAGATTTCAATAAATTTGGGTTGTTTTTCGAAAGATTGGAGAACCACCAGGATTTTTATTATAGAGCACAATTACAGAATACCCAACATAAACCTTGGATTGACTTTAGTTTAGGTTTCCTTTTTGACCATCAGTGGAATAATTTCTTGGTCAGTTCAAAAGTTCAATTTATCAATGGGATGAATTACCAATGGCAATTACATCATTCCAGTACACAAAATTTTCCAAGAGGCAGAAATCTTACATCATTACATTCACAATTGAGTTTGATCTATTTAATTTCTCAAAAAAACTAAAATATGATTAACCTCACCATCGTCGCAGGTGCCCGCCCAAACTTTATGAAAATTGCCCCTATTCTTAAGGCAATCCAAAACAAAAAACAAAATGGAACAAAGATCGATTTCAGACTAGTCCACACTGGCCAACACTATGACAAAAAGATGTCAGGTGATTTTTTTGAACAATTGAATATTCCTGAACCTGATATCAATCTGGAAGCAGGAGGTGGGAGTCAGGCAGAACAAACTGCAGCCATTATGGTGGCTTTTGAAAAGGAGCTAATAGCCAATAGGCCTGATTTGGTAATAGTGGTTGGGGATGTGACTTCTACTTTGGCTTGTTCTATTACAGCCAAGAAATTGGTGATCGATGTGGCACATGTTGAGGGTGGTATCCGTTCAGGAGATATGAGTATGCCCGAAGAAGTGAACCGAATTGTTACTGACAGCATTACAGACCATTTTTTCACTACCTCGGAAGTTGCCAACCAACATCTAAAGTCTGTAGGAGTGGCCGAGAATAGGATTCATTTTGTGGGAAATACCATGATTGATACGCTACTTTCCAACCAAGACAGATTTATAAGTCCGGCAGGAGAGATGTTTGATGACCTTCAGGAAAAGAATTATTTTGTAATGACCATGCATAGGCCGGCTAATGTAGATGGAGAACAACAGCTTAAAGCTTTGATAGATGCCATCATGACTGGAACAAGCAATTACCCTGTGATTTTTCCTGTCCATCCCAGGACAGCCAAAAATCTCGAAAAGATTGGTATTAAGCATCCGAGATTAAGGATGGTGGAACCATTGTCTTATTTAGAGTTTAATTTTTTGGTGAAAAATGCAATGGGGGTGATCACCGACTCGGGTGGTATTACAGAGGAGTCTTCAGTGATGAATGTTCCCTGCATCACTATGAGAAATAATACCGAACGTCCTGAAACAGTTACCTTAGGTACAAATGAGCTAATAGGAACTGATCCTGCAAATTTAAAGGCGCCACTGGAAAAATTGCTTAAAGGTAAATGGAAATCTTACAAGGGAATACCCCTATGGGATGGAAAATCAGCAGAAAGAATTGTAGATAAAATTATTGAAATTTATAAATTATAATGGTTATCTACTTCTTTCCCAGTAACCCAATATTCTACTTCAAACAGGTAGGAAGTCCGAAGTCCGATGTACTGGACATTTCAGTTTCCTTGCGAGAATTATATTGAATTACAATTTTACTGGCATAATTGTGTAAATACATATTACTTATTGACATTAAACCAATTTAAATCTATGAAAGGCATCATCCTCGCCGGTGGCTCCGGAACAAGACTTTATCCCATTACCAAAGGTACCTCCAAACAGCTTTTGGCAATTTATGATAAACCGATGATATATTATCCCTTGTCGGTATTGATGTTGGCAGGGATTCGGGAAATATTGATCATCAGTACACCATACGATCTTCCAAATTTTGAAAAGCTTTTTGGGGATGGTTCTGATTTGGGTTTGCAGATTTCCTATGCGGAACAACCAAGCCCTGATGGACTTGCCCAAGCCTTTATCATTGGAGAGACATTTATAGGTAGTGATTCTGTTTGTCTAGTTTTAGGTGATAATATTTTTTATGGACACGGTTTTACCAAACTTCTACAAAAGTCTGTTGAAACGGTTCAATCTGAAGGAAATGCCAGCGTTTTCGGTTATTATGTACAGGACCCTCAGCGATATGGTGTAGTTGAATTTGATGATTCAGGAACAGTTAAAAGTATTGAGGAAAAGCCAATTGATCCCAAAAGCAATTATGCGGTAATTGGATTGTATTTTTACCCTAACTCGGTTGTGGATATTGCAAAAAAAATCAAACCCAGCAAAAGAGGCGAACTCGAAATTACCACGATCAATCAGGAATACCTTAATCTTGGGAAATTGAAAGTGGAACTGATGGGCAGGGGATATGCGTGGTTGGACACCGGTACACATGAGTCTATGTTGGAGGCCTCCAATTTTATACAAACCATTGAGAAAAGACAGGGGCTTAAGGTCGCTTGCTTGGAAGAAATAGCATATGACATGGGATATATCAATAGTGAAAAGCTACTGGAATTGGCTTATCAGCTTAGAAAAAATGATTATGGCGAATATTTATTGAAAAAAGTCAAATCAAAATAAGGATGATTTTTTGCAAAAACCTTAAAACAGTATTTTTAGTTAAATTTTATTTGATTTTCATGCTATCCAAAATGTACTTTGGATATTAATAAATAGATAATATCAATTTAATTCATGAAATTTTGATATAAGATTAGCTAATCGCTAACTTTGGATCAAAAATAATTTTTATGGTCATTTTTCTTGCAGTAAGCACCGCATTCCTAATAGGTTTCCTTCTAACCCCTATTGTAATCCTTGTTCTCAAAAAAATGGAATTGATGGATTCTCCTGGAGGAAGAAAGATCCACAATGGATTTATTCCCTCAATGGGTGGGATTTCTTTTGTGATTGCAACATTCATTGCAGTACTTTCTTGGTTGGATGCCCAATATATTATGGAAATCAGATTCCTATTGGCAGCATTTGGATTGATGTTTTTTGTGGGCCTGCGTGATGACATGGTTAACATGAGCGCTGTTCAAAAACTTGCTGGGCAATTTATCTCAGCTTATTTGGTGGTAGTGATGGCAGATATCCGATTTACAAGCCTGTATGGTTTTATGGGAATTTATGACCTTCCGCTTTGGATAAGTTATGGAATATCCTTCTTTACCATTCTGGTTTTGACCAACTCTTTTAATCTCATTGATGGCTTAGACGGTTTGGCTGGGTCAATCAGCTTAGTTACATTTTTGTTTTTGGGTTGGTGGTTTTTTGAGGCAGAACTAATGAGTTATGCTTTTTTTGCACTTATCCTCGTTGGAGCTGTTTTATCATTTTTGGTGTACAATTGGCACCCTGCCAAAATCTTTATGGGTGATACCGGCTCCCTTAGTTTAGGTTTTGCGCTTTCTGTACTTACAGTGCTCTTTATAGATAAAAACGGAACCATGGCTTCATTTGAAGGTTGGAAATTTAATGCCCCAATCGCCTCTGGAGTTGCTTTGTTAATTATTCCTATTTATGATACTTCCAGAATTTTTATCAAAAGGGCGATGAACGGTAAATCCCCAATGACTCCCGATAAAAGCCATGTCCATCATTTTCTGTTAAGAATGGGATTGAGGCATGATCAGGTGACGCTTTCGTTGGTATTTATTAAATGTTTATTTATTGGATTGATTTTTCTTGGATCTGGTTTGAGTGATTATGTTTTATTGCCGATAGTAGTACTAGGCGCAATTGCACTTGGATTTAGGCTTGACGCCTTGACATTGAAAAGGGTTAAAAAAATCAATAAAAACGCACCACCTATACTTTCCAAAAGAACAAAGAAAAAATCAGGTTCCAAGCCTGAAATTCAGGGAAGTGTTTTGGAAAAAGTAAATATGAGTGATAATTGAATTGATAACTACAATTGTAAAATATTTGAAAACTCCGGGATTTTCCGGAGTTTTTAGTTTACAATAAATGGTCATAAAGCGCTGCTTATTTTTTTTCTTTAAACTTTAGCATAGTTTTGCTAAGAAGTCAAAGCGATACAAATGGCAAAATTTATACCTCTTTCAACTCCTGTTTTTGATAAAGATGAAAAAGAAAATATCCTGGATGCAATCAATGCAGGAAAATTAGCGACAAGTGGGAAGTTTATAGAGGGATTTGAAGAAGCCATACAACAAAGGTATCATGGAATGCATACAGCTGTCCTAAACTCAGGGACAGCTGCTATTCATTTAGCTTTGAAGTTATTGGGTGTTGATAAAGGTGATGAGGTCATGTGTCAATCCCTGACCTTTTGTGCTACTGCAAATCCTATCACCTATTTGGGAGCCTTACCTGTGTTTGTGGACAGTGAAGTAGGTACTTGGAATATATGTCCTGAAACTTTGTCAAATGCCATCCAAGACAGGGTTTCGAAAGGAAAAAAACCTAAAGCAATTATTTCAGTAGATCTTTTTGGGATGCCAGCCAAATATGATGCGTTATACCAAATTTCGAAAACTTATGATATCCCCCTAATCGAAGATGCTGCCGAGGCGATGGGATCTTCAATTGAAGGTAAACTATGTGGCACATTTGGAGAATTTGGGATATTCTCATTCAATGGTAATAAAATCATCACAACGGGTGGTGGCGGTGCATTACTTTCTTCAAATCAAGAAAGGATTGAAAAGGCAAAGTATTTATCCGTTCAGGCACGTGAAAATTATAAATATTATGTTCACAAGGAAGTCGGATTTAACTATTGTATGAACAATATGTCAGCGGCCATTGGTTTAGCTCAAATCGCTAAATTAGATCATAAAATAGAAAGGAGAAGATCAGTCTATCAAAATTACGTTGAGTTTCTAAAAAATTTTGATGGGATTACCTTTTTGGATGAACCGACTGGCTTTTATTCAAACAGGTGGTTATCGTCAATACTGATAGACAAAACCAAGACGGGGTTTACAAATGAAGATCTTAGAATTTCCTTGCTTAATCAAAATATCGAATCGAGGTATCTTTGGAAACCACTTCATACACAGCCTTCATTCAAAGATTGTTTATATTACGGAAATAGAGTGTCAGAGGATCTATTTGATAAAGGGCTTTGCTTACCAAGCAGCGAAGACCTTACTTTGTCAGATCAGGAAAGAATTGTGAAAGTAGTCAGCGATTTACTGAACAAATAGAAGCTGCCATGTATATTTCATTTGGAAAAAGATTGGTGGATATAATATTAGCTTTGGTTTTAATAATTTTGACCAGTCCAATTTTTATCATTGTGGCTTTCGCTTTATTTTTTTTAAATAATGCTAGTCCCTTTTTCTTTCAACGACGACCGGGCTTACATGGTGATATTTTCAGGTTAATTAAATTCAAAACCATGACTGATGTTTTTGATGGCCAAGGCAATTTGTTAGACGATGAGAAGAGGTTGACAGACTTTGGTAAAATAGTAAGGAAAACTTCTTTAGATGAGCTTCCTCAATTTTGGAACGTTCTTAAAGGGGAAATGAGTATTGTAGGCCCAAGGCCATTATTGGAAGAATATTTGAGTCTATATTCTGAAAGTCAGGCAAGGAGACACGCTGTGAAGCCTGGAATTACAGGTTGGGCACAAGCAAATGGCAGAAATAATGTAGATTGGAAAAAAAGATTTGAAATGGATGTTTGGTATGTGGATAATGTTTCTTTTATGCTTGATTTGAAAATCATTTTATTGACTGTTCAAAAGATCTTCAAGCGGGAAGGAGTCAATTATCAAGGTCATGTAACTATGCCCAAGTTTAAAGGGAACAAAGCCGAAAGTTGAGGTTTATTTTTTTAATTTCCACCCATGAAAAAGCAGAATTTATATATTATAGGAGCCTCGGGCCATGCTAAAGCAATTATTGATTTACTGGAAGACAAATCAATAATTGCTGGTATTTATGATGATAATCCGAAGATCAAGGAAATTATGGGGATTGGAGTGCAATGTCCTGCAAGCAAAATAAATGAAGTCTTGGGCAAAGTACACATTGCCATAGGAGATAATAGGACTAGAAAAAAAATTTTTGAATCATTATCGCCTGAAACAAAATATCACACCATTATTCATCAATCAGCAATTGTTTCAACTTTTGTTAAAATGGGTAAGGGTACAGCCATCATGGAAGGTACCATTATCAAGGTGGATTCAGTAATTGGAAATCATGTTATCGTCAATACTGCATCTTCCATAGACCATGATTGTAGGATCAGTGATTTCGTTCATATTGGCCCAGGTTCAAATCTATGTGGCAATATCAAAGTGGGAGAGGGAACTCTTATTGGTGCTGGAACGGTAGTCATTCCTGGAGTTTCTATTGGCAGTTGGTGCGTAATTGGGGCAGGTAGTGTCGTCCTTAAAGATGTTCCTGATGGTGCCAAGTGGATGGGAAACCGCATTTATATTTAACTTCTCTTTTTTTCTTGAATTAATTCTATTGACAAAAAAATCTTTGTAATCAATTTGATTACCGACCTTTTATTTGTAGTATGTATCATTAAAATTGTTTGTTAAAAAATCAGGTTAAATTAGTCATCAATTTTATTAGTTTTTCTGGGAATCGATTATATATTTGGTGAATTATCACCCCTTTACATGTTACTATTTTACATTAATGGTTGCCTTTTGTTATGGATTTTTTAAAACAAATCAGAATTTTACCTAGATGGGTTATCGCATCCTTAGATGCCTTTATATTATTCCAGTCAGCCTTTTTTGCCTATTTAGTTAGGTTTAATTTTGAATTGGAGTTAGTTGAACAAAACAATGCTTTTTTTGGATCTTTGGTATTTATGATTCTTGGTGTGATTGTGATGTTGATGACCCGAAGTTATCAGGGAATTGTAAGACACACAGGATTCAGGGATAGTATTATTATCTTCAGGACAATTCTATTTAGTTTTATATTGGTGTCCATGGCCAATATCATTAATTATAAACTGATTTTTAAAAACTATTTGATTCCCACATCAGTCTTGATTATTGCTGCTTTGACATCACTTTTCCTTTTGGTCTTTTACAGATTACTGGTCAAGGAATTGTTTCTCTACCTTAAGAGTGGTTTTGTGAATAATAAAGTAAGAGTTGGGGTGATTTTTGGAGCAAGTGAAGCTGGTATCATTGCCAATGATGTAATAAAAAGGGACAGTAATTCAAATTTTATAATTGCAGCTTTTTTAGATGATGACGCCAAAAAAGAGGGTAAAATCATTGAAGGCAAAAAAATACATAAGGGTTTAGAAAGTCTGACCAAATTAGTAGGAAGTCATGGAGTTTCCGAATTGATCATTGCAGTTAGGGACTTATCCGTTCAAAGGAAAAAAGAAATAATTGATGCTTGTTATATTCATAAAATCCATGTCAGTATAGTTCCACCATTAAATCAATGGATCAGCAGGGGACTTAATTCTGAGGCAATCAGGGATTTAAAAATTGAAGATCTTTTGGGAAGAGAACAGATTTCTTTAGAAAATCCAAATATAAAATCTGGCCTAGAGGATAAAGTGGTTTTGGTGACAGGTGCAGCAGGTTCTATAGGAAGTGAATTGTGCCGCCAAATTATGTTTTATAGTCCTAAACAGGTGGTGTTGCTGGATATGTCTGAATCGGCACTTTACGAATTGGATTTGGATCTGAAAGATTCAGGCATGGTTACTCCACACATCAGAATCCTTGCAGATATCAGAGATAAAAGCAGTATGAAAGCAGTTTTCAGCAGGATCAAACCTGATATTGTTTTTCATGCTGCCGCTTACAAGCATGTACCTATGATCGAAAATTACCCAGAAGAGGCGATTAAAAGCAATATTTTGGGCACAAAAATTTTGGCTGACTTAGCAGTCCTGTACCATGTAGAAAAGTTTGTTTTCGTCAGTACAGACAAAGCCGTAAATCCTACGAATGTGATGGGGGCTACCAAAAGAGCTGCGGAAATGTATGTTCAGTCCTTGAATACCTACTTGGAAAATCATCACAAAAAATCACACACAAGATTTATCACTACAAGGTTTGGGAACGTTCTAGGTTCTAATGGTTCTGTTGTTCCATTATTCAAAAAACAAATCCAAAGAGGAGGTCCAATCACAGTGACACATCCTGACGTGACACGGTATTTTATGACAATTCCTGAGGCAAGTCAGTTGGTGATTGAAGCAGGAATTATGGGCAATGGGGGTGAGATTTATGCTTTTGACATGGGGGAACCTCTGAAGATTTATGACCTAGCAGTCAATATGATTCACCTGAGTGGAAAAAAGGTTGGAGAGGATATATCCATCGTATTTACAGGATTAAGGGATGGTGAAAAATTATATGAAGAATTGCTCAATGAGACTGAAACTGTCAAGATTACCCATCACCCAAAAATTAAAATTGCCCAATTGTCAAGTGTGCATTACTATAAAATAGATGGTCAGCTTGAGATTTTTTTTAATATGGTTGGGAAAAGCTCAGAAAACGACCTTGTATTTCATTTGAAATCAATTATTCCTGAGTTCAAAAGTAGTGTATCCAGATTCGAAGTTTTGGATAGATTGAATTGATTACAGTGTCTTTACATTGTTTTTTTTAGAACGCTTATAACGCTGATTTGGCGGATTTTCACTGATTTTATTATCTGTGTGCATCACCATTATCAGCTTCATCAGCGTTTTAGCAAATTATTTTGATTTTAATACTTTCTTTTGACTTTAAATTATTTATAACAAATATTTTTCAACTGGTACATAGGACAAGTCAAATGCCTCTGCTACTGCCTTGTAAACTATCTCTCCGTTGATTACATTAAGTCCCGGAACTAAGTCTGCATTATCCTGTGCAGCTTTTTTCCAGCCTTTATCTGCCAATTGAATGGCATAAGGCAATGTGGCATTGGTTAGAGCCAAAGTGGAAGTGTAAGGAACTGCACCTGGCATATTCGCAACACAATAGTGGACCACATCATCTATAATATATGTTGGGTTCTCGTGAGTAGTAGGTTTACAAGTTTCGATACATCCTCCTTGATCAACTGCTACATCTACCAAGACTGTTCCTGGCTTCATATCCTTCAACATATCTCTAGTGATCAAATGAGGTGCTTTAGCACCCGGTATCAATACTGCTCCAACAATTAAATCGGCATCTTTGATCATTGCCCTGACATTATATTCGTTGGACATCATGGTTTTGACATTTGCAGGCATTACATCCGCCAAGTATCTCATCCTCGGAATAGAAACATCCATGATGACAACATCTGCACCCAGACCCGCAGCCATCCATGCTGCCTGAGTTCCCACGATGCCACCTCCAAGAATTAAAACTTTACCTGGTAAAACACCTGGAACTCCTCCCAAGAGAATACCTCGGCCTTTCAATGGCTTTTCAAGATAATTGGCTCCTTTTTGGATAGCCATTCTCCCGGCTACTTCTGACATAGGTACCAATAATGGAAGACTTCTGTCCAATTTTTCTACTGTTTCATATGCTAAACAAACAGCTTTGCTCTCAACCATAGCTCTTGTCAATGGTTCGTAGGAAGCAAAGTGAAAATAGGTGAACAACAACTGTCCTTCTTTGATCAATTTATATTCCGGTTCAATAGGCTCCTTAACTTTGATGATCATGTCAGCTATGCCGTACACATCTTCTATTGTGGGTAAAATAGCTGCTCCTGCCGCTGTATACTCGTCATCTGGAAAACCACTGCCTAGACCAGCTGTATGCTGAACATATACTTGATGACCTCTTTTGACGAGTTCTTTTGCACCGGCAGGAGTCATGGCAACCCTGTTTTCGTTGTTTTTGATTTCCTTTGGAATTCCTATTATCATTTTGTTAAAATTTGGGTTTGTAAAATAAGAACACAAAGATAATAAGCGGAGGTCAATCCAAACCAAAATATGCTTACTTATTTTGATTGATATAAGAAAACGGAGTGTTTTCAGAATTTAATTTTATAATATTTAATTTTAATGAATAAAATTTCAAAAATGTAATTCTTATAATTTTTAATTTTGGTTATTCTAAAATTGTGAATTCCGCAAGTAGTTATAGCTGTATTTATCTTTTTACCAACTTTTTTAATAAATAATTTGCAAATTTTAAAGAATAAAATTTTGTAAATAATATTTTTAAATCATTTTTTCAATAAATTATTTTGAAAAAAATTAGAATTATTCTGTTTGGTAGTTTGTAAAAATCGCAAATTTCTTTATTTTTGAGATACTTGGTCTTTTACAGATTAAATCCAGATAGTTTTAATGATTATTTAAAATGAAGGAAGTGGCAACAAACTCTAAGCAGAAGCATTCCAAAGTATTTGAAAGAGAGATCCTTATAGGTGATTATCGACTTGCGCAGGAGAGCAGGCAGGCATCTCTCATGGGAAGGAAAGAAGTATTTATGGGAAAAGCTAAGTTTGGGATTTTTGGAGATGGGAAAGAGCTTGCTCAAATAGTCATGGCCAAATATTTTAAAAATGGGGATTTCCGTGCCGGATATTACAGGGATCAGACTTTTATGTTTGCAATAGAACAGCTTTCTATAAAGGAATATTTTGCGCAATTGTATGCACATACAGATGTTGAACTCGACCCAGCATCTGCTGGAAGATTGATGAACGGGCATTTTGCTACAAGATCGCTTAATGATGACGGAACATGGAAAAATCTCACTTCCATGAAGAATTCCTCTGCTGATATTTCGCCTACAGCGGGTCAAATGCCAAAGCTTTTGGGGTTGGCCTATGCTTCCAAATTATATAGAGAAAATCCGGGTCTAAAATCATTCTCGGAATTCAGTAATAATGGGAATGAAGTTGCCTGGGGTACAATAGGTAATGCCTCTACTTCTGAAGGTATGTTTTTTGAATCAATCAATGCTGCGGGTGTACTTCAAGTTCCGATGGTTGTATCAGTGTGGGATGATGGTTATGGTATTTCAGTACCAAATAAATATCACACCACCAAAAGTAGTATTTCAGAAATCTTACGAGGCTTTCAAAGAAATGATGACCAAAAAGGCTATGAGATATTTGTAGTAAAAGGGTGGGATTATGAGGCCTTAGATTGGACCTATGAAAATGCTGCAAGAATAGCAAGAGAAGAACATGTGCCTGTCCTAATTCACGTTGTTGAAGTAACACAACCACAGGGCCACTCTACCTCTGGTTCTCATGAGAGGTATAAATCAAAAGAACGATTGAATTGGGAAAAAGAAAATGACTGTATCCTCAGATTTAGAGATTATCTCATTCAAAATGAACTTGCTACTCAACAAGAACTTGATATAATCGATCAAGAAGCTAAAGTTTTTGTAAAGCAGGAAAAAGATGCTGCATGGAAAGCTTTTTCAGGGGAAATAAAAACAGAACTGTCAGAAGCAGTCAATTCACTTAAGAAGGCATCTTCACAATCATTAAATAGTCAGGTTTTAGAACAATTAGCCGAAGAATTAACCAAAACTTTAAATCCAATTCGCAAAGATGTCATCAGTACAGTCCGAAGGGCACTTTGGTCTATGAGGGCGGATTCGGACGAAGTCAGGTCGGAACTCGAACAATGGTACGAAGTCCAAAAAATAAAGAATGAAGACCGATACAACAGTCATTTATATAGCCAATCAGAATTTAAGGTAGGAAATATAAAAGGTGTTCCAGTCGAATATCAAGAGAATGCTAGCTTGGTTGATGGCAGGGAGGTACTTCAGTCCTGTTTTGATACAATTCTTGAAAGAGAACCCAGATTTTTTACTTTTGGGGAGGATGTAGGGAAAATTGGAGATGTAAATCAAGCCTTTGCTGGTCTTCAGGCAAAGTATGGTGAATTCAGGGTTACTGATACGGGAATAAGAGAATGTACTATAATAGGCCAAGGAATTGGTGCTGCTTTAAGAGGTTTGAGACCAATGGCCGAAATCCAATATTTAGATTATATCTATTATGCGTTGATGTCTTTGGCAGATGATTTATCCAGTCTTCAGTATAGGACCAAAGGAGGACAAAAAGCCCCTTTGATTGTCAGGACTAGAGGTCATCGCTTAGAAGGAGTATGGCATGCAGGTTCACAAATGGGCATGTTGTTACATTCTTTAAGAGGAATGTTGATCTGTGTTCCCAGAAACATGACTCAAGCAGCCGGGATGTATAATACGCTGCTTGAAGCAGATGAACCTGCACTTGTGATTGAATGCCTTAATGGGTATAGATTAAAAGAAAAAATGCCCTCAAATATTGGAGAGTTTAGGTTGCCTTTGGGAGAAGTTGAAATATTGAAAGAAGGTAAAGATCTTACAGTGGTAACATATGGATCTATGTGTAGGATTGTATTAGATGCCGCCATTGACCTTCAGGAGTTGGGAATTGACATTGAAGTCATTGATGTTCAGACTTTGATTCCTTTTGATAACAGTCATAGAATTGTAGCGTCTATCAAAAAGACCAATAGGGTTTTGTTTGCAGATGAAGATGTTCCGGGCGGCGCCTCAGCTTTCATGATGCAGCAGGTAATCGAAGGTCAAAAAGGTTATTTTCATTTAGATACTGAACCAGCAACACTTGCTGCAAAAGAACACCGGACGGCCTATTCGTCAGATGGTGATTATTTTTCAAAACCTTCGATTGAGGATGTCGTGGAAAAAATCTATGAAATGATGTCAGAATCAAATCCTCATGAATTTCCGAGATTGATCTAAAATACCGCAAAAAAAGCTTCAGGAATTTCTGGAGCTTATTCTTTTTATCAAGGTCTTCTAATTTGATTGAGGGTTACTTCTGGGCTGGAAACCATATTGCTTTTATTTAATGCCCGATCCTGAATTTCTACATCTATTCTAAGCGTATCATTTCTGAAAATTGATGTCCATCCAAAAGAAAGCATGGTATATTGGATACTTCCTTCCACAGGTTGTCCATTTGGATTATTAACAATCCTTGGAAAACGGCCATTGAAGGTTGTAAAGAATGGTGGATCTTGCCATCTGAACTCTGTAAAAACCCCATTCCTTTTTATAAAAAACTTTATAAATATATTATTATGATTAGGGTTTTGTTCCACCCAAACTGTATCATTTACCCGCTCATTGTTCACGATAGGGTTGATCTGCCAATCTATTGGATTGAAGGAAGGGGCATCATTTGGTCTGGTGCTGTAAACTATAAGGTTGCCGCCATTATCTCTCCTAAAAGTGACCGGATTGAAAGGGGGGTCTATATCAGTAGGATTAAGGCCTAGATCACCTTCAGCATCTTTGAAATTGACGCTGACGATCAAAGAATCAGAACCATCGGTAGGCGCAAAGCGAATATCCTTAAATGAAATTTCCGGTACTGTAGGGAAGTTTTCAGGAGGGGAGATGCAGGATCCGAAAATTGAAATCAGCGATATTAAAACAAGATATTTTCTTACATTGCTCATGCGGCTGTAAATTTACAGGAATTTACGTATAGTCAAAATACCACTTATTTTGGATGACAAATAATACAACGATCAATTATTTCAAAAGTTTTGGGCAAAGGATTCTATCCCATGACTTTATAGATTTTGAGGAATTTGCTTTGGAGATTTTTAGATTTCAAGCCCTGAATAATTTTGTGTATCGCAAATACCTTGATGCTAGAAAAATTCAGATTTCAGATGTCAGGCAATTGGATCATATCCCATTTCTCCCCATCAGTTTTTTCAAAAACCATAACGTTATTAGTTCCGGAATCCAAGATTTTAAAGGATTTTACTCAAGCAGTGGTACTACAGGAAACACCACGAGCAAGCATTATTTTTGGGATGAAGCTTTTTATTTGAAACATGCCCAACAGCTATTTGAAATGGAGTATGGCCCTGTCGAAAATTTTCATATTTTGGCGCTATTGCCATCATACCTGGAGCGCCCGGGAAGCTCTTTGGTCCGGATGACCGATCATTTGATACAGCAATCCAACTCTCCACATTCTGGTTACTATCTCTACAATCACAAAGAACTCATCCAAAAACTAGAGGAGTTAAAGAACGATCCCAAAAAGGTTTTATTGCTTGGCGTTACATTCGCACTTCTGGATTTGGCAGAAAGTGGATTAAAAATCCCATTGAATAAAAATTTTTTTTTGATGGAAACAGGGGGTATGAAAGGGCGTAGAAGGGAGTTGATCAGGGAAGAATTACATGATATTTTGAAGGAAGCTTTTCATGTAAAAGAGGTACATTCTGAATATGGGATGACTGAATTGATGTCTCAGGCTTATTCCAAAGGAAATGGGAAATACAATTTACCTTCTACGATGCGCGTTTTATTGAGAGACATCAACGATCCATTTTCCTTAACGTTTAGGTCACAGGGAGGGATCAATATTATTGATCTTGCAAATTTTCATTCGTGTGCATTCTTAGAGACTCAGGATTTGGGCAAAATTACGCCTGATGGAAGTATAGAAGTACTTGGTAGATTTGATAATAGCGAGATTAGGGGCTGTAATTTAATGGTCAATTAATTTTGTATTCCTTTAGGAATTAAACATATTTGATTTCCAAAAAATGAAAAGTATGAAAAGATTAGCAATTGTTGTTATGGCAGTCGGAGTATTAGCACTTAGTTCTTGCGCCTCCAGTAAGCCATGCCCAGCTTATGCCAAAGCTGTAGATTCCAAAGAGATTAAAGGATAAAAATAGGCTGACTACTCATAGTCAGCATATTTTTTTATATCATCCAAACTGATGGTTTTTTCACCCAAAATCATCAGTCGCTCAACCACATTACGTAGTTCCCTGATATTTCCAGTCCATGGAAATTCTTGAAGTTTAGAAATTGCCGCTTTGGAAATTTCTTTTTTGGCTGTGCCATATTCATGGGCTACATCTTCAAGAAATTTGTCCACAAGAAGGGGAATATCTTCTTTTCGATCTTTCAAAGGGGGAACTTGAATTAAAATGACGCAGAGTCGATGGTATAAATCTTCCCTGAAGTTACCTTCTTCAATCTCTTTTCTTAAATCCTTGTTGGTGGCGGCCAAAACCCGTACATCGACTTTGATGTCCTTATCACCACCGACACGGGTAATCTTGTGTTCCTGAAGGGCTCGGAGTACTTTGGACTGAGCAGATAAACTCATATCTCCAATCTCATCCAAAAACAATGTACCCCCATCTGCCTGTTCGAATTTACCTATCCTTTGCTTAATAGCCGAGGTAAAGGAGCCCTTTTCATGCCCAAACAGTTCGCTTTCTATCAATTCAGCAGGAATTGCAGCACAATTGACAGCGATAAATGGTGCATCAGACCTATTGCTCTTTTTGTGTAACCAATGGGCTACCAATTCCTTTCCTGTACCATTTGGCCCGGTAATCAATACCCTTGCTTCAGTTGGGGCTACTTTTTCTATGGTGTCTTTCACATGATTGATGGAAGGAGATTTACCCACCATATCAAGTTTTTGTGACAATTTCTTTCTTAAAACCTTTGTCTCTGAAACCAGATTTTTTTTATCTAGGGCATTTCTCACTGTCAATAGGAGCCTGTTAAGGTCAGGTGGCTTGGGTACAAAATCGAAAGCTCCTTTTTTAGTAGCCTCTACCGCAGTTTCTATGGATCCATGTGCCGAGATCATAATAAATTGCGGCGGTTTTTCTAATTCAGATGATTTTTCCAAAACTTCTAAACCATCCATTTTGGGCATTTTAATGTCACAAAGGACAAGGTCAAATTCTTCCTCCTTTAACATCTTTAACCCTTGTTCGCCATCTTGGGCTTCAGAAATCTCGTACTTTTCGTATTCTAAAATTTCTCTAAGTGTAGACCGGATGATCTTTTCGTCATCAATTATCAGAATTTTCGGCATAAATGTGAGTTAAGTGATTAAAATAGGTGCAAGCCTATAAGCCGGGTTCTGTTCAACATTCCTGATGAATGAATCACCTGTCATTTATCTAGGCCATTCTTCGCAAAATGGCTCTATCGATCTACCCGTCCCGCATAAAGGCGAGCAACCTTTTTTGAAACAAGATTTCATCTCGGGACCTATTTGATCTTTCAACCCATAAGGTTTACCATGCTTCCGATATCACCACCGGAACGGTGGGCTCTTACTCCACCTTTTCACCCTTACACTATCCCAATAGCAATCGGAATAGAGCGGTATATTTTCTGTGGCACTATCTGTAACCAAGCCGTCGCCAGCTTAGCCCCTTCCCGTTAGGAAGTATGGCGCTCTATGTTGCCCGGACTTTCCTCTTCCTTGCCCTGATCAAATCAGGAACAAAACAGCGACAAGTCGGCTTGCACTTTGCAAAGTAAGACAATTTCATTCAATCTTAGTCAACGTTAAATTTAATTCCGCAGGTGATGTGGCTTGCATTGAAAGATTTCCAATTGCATCATTGAAAAAATCTATATAATTAGATTGGTTATAAATAAAAAGTATCGAGTTACCGCTCTTCTTATTTGGATTAAGTTTAAATAGCAAATACATTTGTCTTGTTAATTAAATTAAATCTAAATAAGAATTACCTGCCCCTATGCTGCCTCAATTAAATTTGACTTTCGCAATTTTCCTTTTTTTGTTATCCTTCAGCGTTTCGGTTGCCAGCATTCAACCAAAAAATGATAATGATGGTAAATCTCTTGTGCTTTCTGGAAAAGTAAGCACCTTGGAAGGTGAAACAATTCCATTTGCCAACATTATTGTAATAGGTACAGTAAAGGGAACCTATACTAATCTTGATGGAACATTTCAGATTTATGATTTATCTGATGGTGAATATGTTGTAAAAGTGTCTGCAGTAGGATATAAGACTTTTACCAGAAATGTTCATGTGATCAATGGTCAATTGAGTGAATTGGATTTAATTTTTGAGGAAATAGGTGTGGAAATGCCACAGATTACGGTGATAGCCAGTAAAGACAGGGTGTTTAGCAGGGTACCAGGTTCGGTTACCTATATCGATGCCAAGGAAATCAAAACAGTAAATCCATTAAGTGGAAACGAAGTGTTGAGAAGATCTCCAGGAGTGCATGTGGTAGATGAAGAAGGTGTAGGTATGCGGGCAAACATAGGGATCAGAGGTCTAGACCCTGATAGGAGCAGAAGTATCCTTGTGCTTGAAGATGGTGTACCTGTGGCGTTATCTCCCTATGGAGAACCTGAGCTATATTATACACCTGTGATGGATAGAATGTCCGGAGTGGAAATTTTGAAGGGGTCAGGACAAGTACTTTTTGGACCACAAACAATTGGTGGAGTGGTGAACTACATTACAGCCAATCCACCTCAAGATGAAGAAGGTTCTGTTTATATCCAAGGAGGTCAGGGAGGATTTTTCTCAGGAATGGTCAACTATGGAAATACCTTTGGAAATACAGGAATACAAGCCAATCTATTGAAAAAGAGAGCTGATAATGTAGGTCCTACCGAATTTGATATCACAGACTTCAATACCAAATTTCTATTTAATCTTAATGAGAAATCTGAATTAGGATTGAAATTGGGTGTTTACAATGAGACCTCCAACTCAACCTATATTGGTATCAATCAGGTCATGTTTGACAGGGGAGGAGAAGATTTTACAAGAATGGCCCCTGATGACAGATTGGAAGTCAGCAGGTTTTCAATGAGCTTAAGCCATAAATATAGATTTAATAATAATGTTAGGTTGAATACTATTGCATATGGTTATACCACCACAAGGAACTGGAGCAGGCAGGATTTTACAATCAATGATACAAATACTCCTCCGGCAAATTGGACCGGCGTGGTTTGGGGCGATCGTGAGGTACCGGGCGGTGCAGTTTTTATGAGAAACGGTACAGGAAACAGGAACAGGCAATTTGAAGTAGCGGGTTTTGAACCAAGATTGGAAATAGACCATAAGCTTTTCAATGCCCAAAATGAACTGATAGTCGGAACTAGATTTTTGTATGAAAGGGCTTTTGAGCAAAGAGTCAATGGTACCAAAGCTGGTGTCAAGAGCGGCAATCTTGTGGAGGACGAAGTGAGGACAGGTCATGCCATCAGTGCCTATGCGCAGAATAAGATCGAAATTACAAAAATGGCCGATTTAAACATCGGTGTTAGATTTGAAAGTTTCGATTACGAAAGAGATATCAGAAGAAGAAACTTTGCCAATATTGGTATCAGGGACACGGCATTGGTTGCTAATAATGTGATCAACGAGGTGATACCGGGAATAGGTTTTAATATAAGACCAAGCGCAATTGTTAATGTATTTGGAGGAGTGCATCGTGGATATGCACCTCCTAGGACCAAAGATGCCATTACAGCTTTGGGAGATGTCCTTGATTTGGACGCAGAAAGAAGTGTCAATTATGAAATTGGTTTTAGAACTGAGCCCACAAAGTGGTTATTTGTAGAGGCTACAGGTTTTGTGATGGATTTCACTAATCAGATTATCCCGGTTGCTGAGTCAGCAGGAAATATCGGATTTGGTGTAATCAATGCGGGTGCTACTTTGCATAGAGGATTAGAATCTGCAATGGTTTTCGATTTTAGCAATCTTTTTGGTATGAGTCGTGTAAAAGTGACATATGACCTGAATGCGACAATTTTAAGGTCAACATTCTCATCGGATAGATTCAAAGGGGATATCAATATCAATGGTAACCGAACACCATATTCACCTGAGTGGTTTGTCAACTCAGCAATTACAGTTCAGACAAACGCTGGCTTTGGTTTAAGAATAGCTGGTAATTTTGTTGGAAATCAATTTACAGATGAACTTAATTCAATCGATCCTTCTGTAGACGGTAGAATAGGTCTTATCCCTTCCTATAAAGTTTTTGATGCCGTTTTCAGTTATGATGTTTCCAAATGGAATTCAAGGTTTAATTTTAGCATCAAAAATCTCACGGATGAGCGCTTTATTACATCAAGGAGACCGCAAGGGATAAGGGTAGGGATACCAAGGTTTATCACAGCTGGATATGAATTTAGATTTTAAAAAAAAAAATAAAAATTTTTAAACAATTCAAAAACATCACTGTTATTTAGATCGAAGGCTTAAATAGCTTTTCTTCATAGTGCTGGGTTGAACCGTTCCAAGAAATTGGGACGGTTCTTTTTTTTATATTGGAATAAAATTTAAAGATGGACAGCAAGACACAAAAAAAATTCAAAAGATTAATCAGACTCTTGAATTTCTATCCACCATATTTCTTCTCAGGTATCAAAGTAATTGATCATAATGAGGATTTTACCTATTTCAAAGTCCGCCTCAAATTAACTTGGTATAACAGGAATTTGGTAGGAACTGCATTTGGAGGCTCTTTGTACGCCATGTGTGATCCTTTTTTCATGTTTATCTTGATTATCAATCTTGGGGATGATTATCTCGTTTGGGATAAAGCAGCTACAATAGATTTTATCAAACCAGGAAAAGGGGCGGTATATGCTAAATTTGAGATTAACAAAACACAGATTGACGAAATCAAAAATGAAGTAGATAGAACTGGAAAGAAAATTTTCAGATACCCATGTGATATCAAAGACAAGGATGGAAAAATCATCGCTTCATTAACAAAGGATGTTTACGTGAGAAGGAAAGTTAAGGAATGATTTTTTACCCAATCTTAAATCTATATGCATACCTTTGCCCCTAATAAATTTTAAAAATGATACTTGTAGGTAATGCTGTAATCAGCGATGATATAAAAGAACAATTTTTTGTTTGTGATCTAGAAAAATGCAAAGGGGCATGCTGTGTTGAGGGGGATTCTGGGGCACCTCTTGAAGAGGAGGAAACAGCCATTATCGAACAGATTTATCCTTTAGTAAAAGATTATATCACAGAGGAGGGCAGAAAAGTAATTGAAGAACAAGGAACATGGGTCATTGATAAAGACGGAGACAAAGGAACACCTACCATTGGAGATAACCGGGAATGTGCCTATGCCCTGTATGATGAAAAAGGGATTCTAAAATGTGGCATAGAACAAGCATATTTGGATGGGAAAACAGATTTTAAGAAGCCCATTTCCTGCCATATGTATCCTATAAGGATTACCAAATATGATCAGTTTGAAGCACTTAATTACGACCGGTGGCATATTTGTAGTGCCGCTTGCAAGCTTGGGAGCAAATTGGGCGTTCCGATTTACAAATTCCTTAAAGATGCTTTGATTAGGCGATACGGACAGGATTGGTATGCTGAATTGGTAAAGGAAATAGAAGGGGACTGATAATGTATGCTATACATCTTCAATCCCCAAATTGAATTTTAACAATTTTGTAATTTTCCAATTTTTCAATCTTGCAATCCGCCACGGACAAGTACTTCCAATTCCATTTTCAATCAAACCTTAATATAAATCTTTTTCCTATCCATCCACAGCCCAATCACCCAAATTAAAAACATATAAAAAAGTGCAAATAGGAGTGAAGCATTTTTTGGTCCAAGCCAAGATGTGAATGCAGCATCGTAAATGACACCTTTCAGACTTATATCACCTATTTGGATGATGTGCATCACCGAGATCACAATTCCGGAAAGCACATATAAGATCAAAGGATTT
>NZ_JBGSXS010000139.1:0-12478 GCF_041751335.1 Aquiflexum sp. | reverse complement strand
GTTGAACAATATTGAATATGAAGAAAAAGACAAAAACCATTCTAATTGAGGCTAAAAACTTACCGATATTTTTACAAACTGTGTTTAAAATCATAAAAAATGAGGGGTTAGGACAAATTTTAACTAAAAATCCAATTTTTTTATTTGGATTATAAAATCCTAAAAATTGGTTTTAATTCAATTTTTACTTACATTAAATTTATTGAATTTATTTCACACTTTTATGCTTTCCATGCAAAATTTATTTTTTTTTAGATATTTTTAGTCAAATTTGAATAATTTATATTCTTTGTAAAAAACACTTTTTTTATTTAAAACAAACCTAAGCCTATGACAAATAACAATGGCCGGAAAATCCATCAAGGCAGAAACATCAAAAGATTCCCGCGAATTGTTTGGCTTCAAATAGGAGGTCTTAGCATTCCAACTTGGAGAGGATTGGTCACAGAAGAAAATCTCCCTTCTTGAACAAAAAGAAGAGGTAGAAGTCAGCCTCCTCTCCCAAATCGCAGATGTTCTCAAACTGCCTGTAGAGGCTTTCCAAAATTATGATGAAGAACAGGCTGTGAATATTATTTCTAACACTATTAATCATGGGTCTGTGGGATACCAGAAAAACGAAAATTGCAACATTCACCCGGTTGATAAAATCATCCAACTCCATGAAGAAAAAATTGCTCTTTATGAAAGGATGCTAAAAGAGAAGGATGAGATGATGGGAAGGTTGGAGAGGTTGATTGGAAGATAGTTATCAAATTTTAATACTCTCTTATTTTGCGTTTATAGGTCTTAATACTTGTCTAACTTATCAAAAAAGTCACTTTTTTTCAATCTAAACTGTTTGTGCTTTAATGCATTATCAAATGCATCTAATGCTTTTTCACAAATCTCATTTTCTTTAGAGTAGTTTCCTAAAGCATTATAGCAGCTTATTATTATTTGCAATTGTTCTTCACCTATTAATCCGGAATATTGAATATCGATGATTGGTTGAGGTGAATTTAGAATTAAATCAATGCATTGGTCGGGATGGTCTGCGGAAAATGCCATCAAAAATTTATAGTATTCATAATCTCTTCCTCTACCGATTCTTGAACTAGTATAAGATTGAATATAATAGTAAAATTCATCAAATTTTTCAGTCGGACATTTAAAAAAGAATTTCGAAAATGCATTCGATATATCTCGCCCCTCTTCATTTAGGAAGCGATTCCATAATTTATTTATATATTCAGAGGATCTTCCTTCAACAATATATTCTACAATAGTTTCTATCGATCCTGCTTTATATTTATCATTTTTTTCAAAGGCTTTTTCTAACAATTCCTGTGCATTTTGATAATTATTTATTGCGGCAACGGTCAATACTTGGCCGAAAAAAAATATCCTTTGATCGTCTGTAACTTTATTAATAACATCATAATAATAATTTGTCATTTTATCAAAATTGACGTTATTCATATATTGTGAAGAAATATACCCTGCATTTAAAACTTGCCTAGAACCTCCTCGGGTTAAGTTTATAAATAAATTTAAGCACCTCTCTTTGTCAAAAATATTTAGCCATGCTAATTTATTGAGTATCATAGATATTACAACTTCATCCAATTCAGAAATTTTATTTTCGATTGTAGACACCAACTTTAAGAAATATTCATATGAATCCACATATGAGATCAATTTAAAAACTGCAAATCCACTTACTGAATTATACCCTAATTGGAAACTACTATCTGCATTTTCTTTATTCTCTTGAATCCATTTATGATTGGCACTTCCTTGTTCTCCCTTTTCAAAACACAATAAAAACCAATCAAATATTTTTTCACTAAAAGTTTTTTCTTTTATAAAATGGTCAATTGGATGTAAAAGATCAAGAGTTCCTTTTGAGGTAACTTTTTTTCCATCAAGAAGTTGTTCGTAATATTGAATGACTTCTTGGGAATTTGCCCCTGCTATCATTAAGCCATTTATAATTCTTGCGGAATAAATCTGCGGAATGGTGGTAGAGGATACAAACCTTGGAATCAATTTCAAATACCATTCAATATTATTTATGTTAATTTCTTTTTCAAGATTATAGGCGATTGTAAAGTGGCGATTATATAATTCTTCACTATTTGGGTATTTACCAAAATAATTAAGCCAGTTTTCAAAAGAAATTTTAGAAAAGGAGGATGGACTTAATTGTGGTACATTTTCTCTAAAAAAAGTTTGATCATATTTTCTTGCTTTTTCTTCAATTGGTTCAAACTTTCTTAGTAATTCTTGTTTGTAAGATCTCAACCATTTCTCATTCTCTAAATCTAAATCAGAAATGTGTTTTAACAGAATATATGAAGTTCTTCCAAAATATGGGTTTAGTTTGATTTCCTCGTAAAACCGAACAGGGTCTCTTTGGTTTTTTAGAAAATCAATAAATTGATTTTTCTGGTTAAGTGATAACTGTGAAAAACAATTTCTTAGAAAAATAGAAATCCCGTCAGTAAATCTGTTTTCGCCGTCTATTCTAAATCTTATTAGCCATGAAAGGACAAAATCAAAAATTCCTTCCAAATCAAAGTCAGGTCTTTCTAACATCACTATAAAATATATATAGTTAAAAGTAGAAAACTTACTTTTTTTAAATTGACTTAGCTCTTCATATGCAAAATCTGAATTTTGATCTATTTGTGAAATAATATGTTCTTTAATCAACGTTACAATAACAAAATGATAATCATGGTCAATTTTACTTTTTAAGTTGAAATCATAGAAAACCTGATCTTTCAATATCATACAAGACTCATATTCAATTTTGGTTTTTTCAAGAATATAATGAACAGATTTTATTAGGAATTGATATGTTTTTTCGGGCGAAATGGAATATACTTTTTTATATATGAATGGAGTTCTATGAACCAATAATTCAAATTGGTAATGTCTTGCATTTTTAACTTTATTTAACCTATTCTTTAAATCCAAAAATAATTGATCTAATACCCAGTCAATATGTTTTAAGGCTGCATTCTCTAAAATATGATAATAAAGAAAACCCTCGTTATCTAAAATCAAAAATTCCTCAACTAGTTTGAAAAATTCTTTGAAGGATTCATTTTCAAATAATTTTACTTGAAATAACACTTCTGAGATAAATCGATCTCGAATTTCAAATTCAGGAAGATTTTTTAAAAAATCATAGATAGGTATTTCATCTTCTTGAAGAATTTTTGAACATACAGTCCAAGCTATAGATAAATTGGTTTCTGGATTTTGAAGTAATTTACTTATAAAGATGCTAGAAACATACCTAAATATTTCTGCTGAAGTTATTGACTCTACAACTATTTGATATAGTTCAGGGTTAGCCAAAAGTTCCTTAACAAGATTTTTCTCTTCTTTTGAGGGGTTTCTTTGTGAACATAAATCCCCAATAATCAATGTTTTAATATGGAATCTAAATTCCGGTGATGTAAGAATTTTTTGAATTTCTTTGTTGTAATCAACCCTTTTACTCCCTCTCAAGAATGAAATAACAGTTCTTACCTTGTTTCGGAGAAATAATCCCTGATGTATGTTTTTTATTTCATTTGAAATCGACCGTCTACTTGAAACAAAAGTTCTTGCCAAGGTATAATCAAAGAATGTCTGGTGAAAAAAAGAAAATTTACCATTGGGACCAGTTGATCTAAGAAGATTCTCACTTAATAGGAATCCCATTTCATTGGAATACATATCGTATTCCATGGTAAATGCAGACATTGATTGATTTTGAAATAAATCCGTTACTAAAACAGCTAAAAATTCTGTCAAGATTTTTGGATCCAGATATGTGAAATTTAATATTTTTTGGTTCCAGAGGTGGTAGTATAAGGATTGTAAAGTTTCTAATTCTCCTAGTTGAATATGTTCAAGTTCAAGTCTTGTGAAAATTTCTAAATGTAATGGTGTTTTTAGAAGGTTAATTAAATTGATGTTTAAATTCCCTGTTTGCAGCCCTTTTTGTTCTAAAATTTCGCTTATTTCCTTTTCTGTAAATATTCCGATTTCTATTTGTTTTGCATTTTTATACTGAATAAGACGGGGGTCATTATTGAGATCATAGGTGCGACAGGATATGATTACACTAACCCCTTTAATTTTTGAAAGCTTATAGATGAGATCAGAATATTTATTTATTTGGGTTCTATCTTTTGAAAGGGATAGAGAAAGTGCGTCAATCTGATCTACAACCAATACCACCTTTTCATGCTTTTCAATTATTGAAACAAATATCCTGTCTAAATCTTCTTTAAGATTTAATTCATTTTTAAATAATTCATATGTAATAAATGTTGTACAATCTGCTTTTATTCCAAGAATTGGTGTACCCTGAATTATTAGGTTTTCGTAAAGATGTTTTAAAACAGTTGTTTTACCAGTTCCTGCATCTCCTACTAAGATTAGAATTGAATTATCATTTTCAACATCTTCTTTACGATTAATCCAGTTAATAATCTCAATAGTCTCTTTTCTTTCAATAAAGCAATCATTTTTAAATGATAACCCAACAGGATTATTTGCAAGGCTTGTTGAACCTTGAATTAGCATTTCTTCAAGTTCTGTTATATCCAGAGGAGCCAAGCTTCTTACCTCTCGATCGGCTAAATAATCTGTTATATCTTTATTTTTAGTCCTTAAACTTCTTATAGCCTTCTCAAAAGTGAAATTAAATAAAAGTTCAGGTACAAATTTTGAATGTGAAACCTTGCCTTCAAAACGAACTACAATTTGCTCCTTGATATTATCAAGGGTCATAACTTTGATTTCGCAATTTTTACAAAACTTAATAAGTTGAGATATTTCAAGACCTGTATATTCAATTAATTTTTCCCATTCTTTAAACCTACCACCGAGTTCAGATTTTATTTCTATTTCGCTATTGCACTTTCTAATCCTTAAAAAATCTTCACGAATTAATCTGGAATTTGATTCAGACACTAAAACAAGAGAAGAATCAGGAGTTTTTCGAAATTGGGCAACCAAAGCTGGTAAGACACCTTGTGATATTAGAGAAGTTATTGTCCAGGCATCTTTAGGTGCGTTTTTCTTTATTGTAAAAAAAGTTGGTTGGTTACAATTAAATACAACAACATCATCAATTGAAGCAATTGTTTCTTCTTTCCCAGGTTCCTCTGAGGGAATATATCTGGCCTGAGCTGAAACTTCGATATTGGGATTAAAGAAAGATTCTGCAAACTTTAATGCAACAAACCATTGTTCATATTCAACACCTGCTATATTAGCCGGACCTCCTGCGTATGGCATATTTTTAAAGAAGTATTTAGGTTTTATTATTTTTCAATAATTAATTGAAAATTTTTCTTTTTATCTAATCAATTCCCTGATATTTTAATAACCCTTATTGTTATTATACCAACCTAGAATAATTTAGGGCTTCTTGCGAATCCCTTAAGATGCTGATTGTCAGTTAATAACTTAACAAAAACATAACACAAAAACCCCGAATTTGGCTGTTTTTCGCTTTTTTCGGGGTTTTCTTTTTTGTATTTTAAGGTTGCAAACTTAAATACATTTAAAGTTATGATTCAGCTTCCTCTTTTCAAAGACTTTGACGGATATTCTCCAAAATATCATTTTTTCAAGAATTCATTGTTGGGCCAGATACATGATTCCATCCCTTGGGATGATCTGGTTTCCTGCCTTCCCGAAGAACGCTCTGGCAGAGGTGCCCCAAGCTGGTTCGGTGGCAAAGGCATGTTTGCACTGATGTTCTTGAAGGCCTATCTCAACACCAGTGACAGGCAATTGCTGGAGCGTTACAACACAGACTGGGCCTTACAGTATTTTTGCGGCAAAGTACTGGCCGAAAACCAGCATATCAGAGACATGACCATCATGACCAGGGTCAGGGCATATCTGGAAAAACACTGCGAATGGGAGAGACTTCAGGAAGTGCTTATCAACCACTGGAAGCGTGATGTCAACAACACCCACGTATTGCTCATGGACGCTACGTGTTATGAGTCATTCATACGGTTTCCAACCGATGTCAAATTGCTGTGGGAATGTTGTGAGTGGGTTTTTGAAAAACAGATGTTCAGATTCTGTTCCCAAACGGGGGTCAAAAGGCCCAGGTCTAAATTCAGGGAGCAGAGAATTGCCCAGATGGCTTATTCCAGAAAAAGGAAAAACAGTTTCAGGGAAACGCTCAGAAGAAGAAAAGCACTTGTATATCTACTCGGTAAAGGGATCGGCCAACTCCAGCAGATCCTCGACAGTACTAAGGGCGCAGATCTTGGTTTGAAGGATTTTGCAAGGTTTGCAGTGATAAAAAAGGTTCACCGCCAGCAGGAGTTTTTGTTGGACAACCCGCCTTCGGCTTTAAAAGACAGAATAGTTTCCCTGCACAAACCTTATCTCAGACCTATTGTGAGGGGAAAAGAAAACAGGCCGGTTGAGTTCGGGGCCAAAGCCCATATCCTTCAGGTGGACGGACTTACGTTTATAGACAAACTTGATTTCAATGCCTTCAACGAATGTACAAGACTTAAGCTCTCCGTTGCCAAACACAGGAGATTTTTCGGTCCTGTAAACCAGCTCGGGGCAGACAGGATCTATGCCACAAACAAAAACCGGAGTTTCTGTACTGCCAACAAGATTTTCACCTGTTTCCCTAAAAAAGGCCCCAAAAAGCATGACAGGGCAGAAAGCATACTCAGTTCTGAAATATCCAAACAGAGGGCTACTGTGATGGAGGGAGTGTTCGGTACAAACAAAGAGTTCTACGGACTGAGGAAAATCAGGGTAAAAGGAGACAAGAGGGAGAAGTTTGCGATATTTTTCGGGATAATGGCAGCCAATGCTGTCAAGATAGCCAAAAGAAGAGCTGAAAAGGAAAGCCCGCCGCAACAAAACGCTGCCTAAAAAACACAATTGAAGACATCTTCATGGGATAAGTGTGTCCATACTGTAAAGGACCCACCTATTCCCTATGCAACAAAGAAAAAATTGTACTTTTCCGTACCAAAATTGAATTCAAAATCATCCAAAAATCAAAGAGAAAAAGAAAGTAGGGTTTAGTTTTAACCCTACTTCTCAATTCCGAAGGAATTTTCCAAGAAGGCCTAATTTACCCTAATCTGGAATTTTTTAGAATTGTTGAAGTTGGAATATTGGGAACATGTTTTACCAAACCTTTCCCACCATGGTCATCATTAACAATTTCAACACCGGTCCCTATAGCCGCACAATCGTTGCCGATCAGGTATATGCTTCTGATCTGGAAATCTATATCCCTGTCATGTTATCACCCTCAGAGAAATCGGACTTGATAGGTTTTATCCATTGCTTCTTTGACAGCCTCCATCCATTACCTGAAGCCAGGGAATGCTTAAATGCCTTATCCATCAAAATTGCACACGGCGGATTGGTCACTTACTGGAATTCTGTAAACCAAGCCGTTTCTTTTTTGCAAAACTTCCGCAAACTGTTGGAAGCCGCATTCCTGATATCAAGGGATGATCGTGGGGAATTTAAAAGTGAAAAAACGACCAAGGAAAACCTTGTTCCCTCAAAAATATTGGCAAAGGGCAGAAAAATGGTAGATATCCTCCCTTACCTACCATCTTCATCCGACCCTCAAGATTCTTTGGATCCCATCAAAAACCTCAGGTATCTTTTTGCGGATTCAGAACCCGGTAAGCTGCTAAAGATCCTGAATGAATGGGGTAATTATACGCTTTCAGATACGAGACCTTCTTTGGAACTACAGAGAAACCTCTATTTATATGACATTGTATTCCACATGATCCTAGATTCCTGCCATCTGATCTACGTCAGAAGCCCTAAGGAAAAACAGAATAGCTTAGAAATCTAGGAAAAGGTAATTTCATTTCATCATCAAACAAAAAGTCCCCCCGGACAACAATGCCTGAGAAAGAGCAGTACAAAACATCAAGGTAAAGCAGAAAGTGTTAGGGCAATTCAAGTCAGAAAAGGGGCTGACAGCTTTTGCGTGATCAGATCCGTGGTTGATACCCTGCTCAAACGTTCGGAAAAGGTATTGGAAAACCTTAAACATATAGCTAAATTACAACCTGAGTAGTTACAACAAAACAATGTTTTTCCGAATCAAATCAAATGACGTGGATAAAAGTAATGTATTTGCAATTAACCTAGTAAAACGGACAGATCGAAGAGAAAGTATTATTTCAGAATTCTCGGATAAGGAAGAGTTCCAATTGACCATTGTGCCGGCGATAGAGCATCAGGTCGGTGCCATAGGACTTTGGCAAACTCTTTGTGGAATTGTTCGAAAAGGATATGAAGAGGACTTGGAATATGTCATAATATGCGAGGATGATCACACCTTCACCTCTCATTATTCGCCTTTAATCTTTCAGAAATCGATGGCTGATGCAATGAATTTTCAAATGGATGTGCTTCTGGGTGGAGTAAGTTGGTTCTCAACCTGTTTTCCTGTGACCCAAAGGCTAAATTGGGTAGAAAAGTTTTCAGGGTTGCAATTTACTGTAATATTCAAAAAATTCTACACTAAAATACTAAATACCAATTTTCAGGATAGTGATGCAGCAGACTATAAGCTGTCCTTCCTTAGTGATCAAATATATTTTATTTACCCATTCATCTCGGTCCAAAAAGATTTTGGATACTCTGACGTAACGCTTAAAAACAATGCGAAAAAGAGAATAGTGAACTTATTTAAGGATTCCTGCGAATTGGTAAACGCAGCAAAACAGGTTCTTTCGTTTTATAAAAAAAAGATTGAAACCCAAGTAAAACACCAAGTACTTGCCGATTTTGACAAAATGTCAGTCAGCACCTATATACTTAATTCAAAAGATTGCAAAAGGAATTTGTCTCGCATACTTTCTCAATTTGAAGGGAGAAGTGAGTTCGATGTACGTATTATCAAACTGTATGAACATGAACCTACCAACCCCGAGAATGCATACTGGTTAACATTGAATAAAATCGTCCAACAAGCATGCGATGAAGGGGATGATGTTATTATTGTTTGTGATGATAACCATCTTTTTACCAAGGAGTATTCAAGGATATCCCTGATAAAGCACATCATTGAAGGACATCAATTAGACACGAAGATACTCTGTGGAGGGGTTGATGATTTCGAAACTCCAATTCCCGTAATTCGGGATAAATTTTGGGTAAAATCATTTAAATCGTCTCCTTTTATTGTATTATATAAGTCTGTTTTTGAAAAAATATTAAAATTAACTATCAATAAAAATCTGACACCCGAGAACTTCTTTAGGGAAATAACAAGTAACAAATTAGTCATTTTTCCATTTATCTCAATAAGGGAAGATTCTAATAAGGCTAACCTCAAAATAATAATTCCATCTCATGAAACTATCTCTTCTCGATTGAAAAAAATATATCAAATCGCTGAATCGTCAAAAATTTCGTTTTGATCATGGAAAGTATCAAAAATTTCATAATTATGCTTATGGTGGAATTATCCCTGTTATGGGACTTAAGGTGATACCGTTGATTGCATTTTCATCCAAAACAATTTTGGATGAAAATACTAAGGCCTCTTGTTCACATCAAGTATTTCCTCCATACTCGCAAAAATAGGAACTGTTCTGGTCCGGTTGTATGACACATCCCTTTTCTATCCAAAGCTTAAAGTTGTTTTTTTAAAATGTTGCCCACTACCACATTAGAAATACTCTCCACAAAGTTAAGTTCTACTATTTTTACAGACAACAGCAAATACCATCTGGAATATCTCGGAGGAGTTTCACTACTACAAATCCGGACCGGTTTTGCTTCCACATCTCGATTTATTTTCTGCAAATTCCGATTTTCAAAATTTTATTGATCTGCCCATTAGTGACCTTTTCTGAAAATTCACCTTAATTGCGGTTCAACAGAACGTAAGAAACACAAAAAGCGTGAGAACTATATGAGCTCCAAAGGGTTTTTGCCTTCATTTATCCAAAATGTTTGAACAAGTTTTATTTTAATAAACCATAATTGACCTGAACTTGAAAAACAGCCTTTCCGCTACGCTCAACTCCTCGGTGATGATTTCCGCATTACCCAAAAGTTCCTGATTAAATCGGATTTCCCTATTGAAGGAAGTGGTCGTCCCATTGGGCAATGCGGCATAAACCAAATAGTTGAACTCATCGTCCGGTGAAACTGAAATGTTGGTAATCTTACCGATCAAAGCCCCATATTCCTGAAAGGGATAGTTATCCAACTTGATCAATACCTTTTGTCCAACACTGACCTTTCCGGCATTCTGAGGGGTTATCTTCATGGCACCCAAGAGCTCCGATGTATTTTCCGGGAGTACGGTGAATACCAGCTCACCGGAGTTGACCTGTTGGTTGGCTCCCCAGATTTTCTGGTAGCTGACCACCCCACTGATGGAGGATTTCATCAGATAGGTATATTCCCAATCCCTCAAACTGCGCTTTAGACTCTGGTAAGATTGAATCAGGTTTTTAAGTGAGCGGGCTTCCTGTTCTTCCTTATTGATGCCGGTGCTCCGAACGGTCTGATTGGCAATGCTGAGCGCTTCATGTAATTGTGAAATGGATATGGCCATTTGATTGACCTGTTCTTCTATCTGAAGGTATTCCATCTCTCTGGACTCAAAATCCTTGTCTGCGATGATGCCATCTTGATGGAGGTTTTTATTTCTCTCATAATCAATTTTGGCCAGATTTAGCCTACGGTCCAGCAATGCTTTTTGCGCAGTCTGACTTTGAATCCTTTTTTTGATTTCTTCGATAGAGATCCGGTTTCCTTCCAATTGTCCATCATAGGGCTGCAATTTACCCAACAGCCTGTACTCCATGTAACTTCTTTCGAATTCCAAAAAGGGAAGTCCTATCTCCCCAAGAACCAGATCAGCCAGTGATTCAATAGGAAAAAAATAATCATATTCCTTGGCAAAGGCCTCGTTTTCCATGGTAGTTTTCAGAAAAAGAACATCCTCGAGTTTTGCCGTACTCTTAATTCCTGCCAAGGGCTGTCCCATCCTGACCTTTTCCCCGTTTTTCACAAATAAAGTCTCTATCTGCCCTGAAATTCTGGCGGCTATCCGCTCTGTAGGATCTGTGGTGGTCACCAATACCTTTGCCTCAACAAAGTCTGGGTATCTGATCAAAAAAGATAACCCAAGAACCAGTGAGATAAGGATAAACACCAGGGTAATGCCCCATCGTATCAGCCAAGCCGGTGGTCTGGATATGATCTCCTGTACTTCTTCGGAACGAAGGTGAAGGTTACCGCTATGTATAGGCTCTGATGGCATGTTCAGCTTCCGTTTATCTTTTCAAGTTCGAGTTGGTTTTTTACCAGATCATAATAGACACCTTTGGAATACAGCAATTCCACATGGGTACCCTGCTCTACAATTTTTCCTTGATCAATGACGACAATTTGGTCGGCGTTTTTGACGGTACTCAGTCTATGGGCAATGATAAATACCGTTTTCCCCTGCATAAACCTATGGAGATTCTCCATAACTTCCCTTTCATTCTTGGCATCAAGGGCCGAGGTGGCTTCATCAAAAAACAAAATTTCGGGATTTTTATATACTGCTCTGGCAATAAACAACCGTTGCTTTTGCCCAGTGCTCATCCCGATACCCTCATTGCCTATTTTGGTATTGAAACCCAAAGGAAGGGACTGGATAAAATAGAGGATATTGGCGATTCGGGAAGCTTCTATCAACCGTTCCTGATCAATATGGTCCTGTCCTACGGCAATATTGGCCGCAATGGTATCATTGAAGACATAGCCTTCCTGCATCACCACGCCGCATTGGTCCCGCCAGCTTTTGGCACTGATTGTTTTGAGATTATGCTTACCATAGAGGATTTCCCCTGCTGTGGGGTCGTAAAATTTCAACAACAATTTCATCAATGTGGTTTTCCCGCTTCCGCTGGCACCGACTACTGCGGTGACTTTTTTGGGCTGAATGCTTAAATTAATCCCTGCCAATACGGGTTCTTCCGCTCCTAAATACCGAAAAGAAAGGTCTTTGGCCACCAGTTCGCCGCCGGCCTGTAATGTTCTCACAAATTGCTTTTCAGCACTTTCCTCATCTTCCTTATCATGGATTTCATTGAGCCGTTCCAGGCTTATTGCCGCATCCTGGTATGATCTGACAAAACCAACCAATTCGGAAATCGGGCTGTTGAGTTGCCCGATGATGTATTGGAGGGCAAGCATCATTCCAAGGGTGAGGTTACCTTCGATCACCAACACTGCCGAAGTAAAGGTGATCAATATGTTTTTGAGTTCATTGATGACCGATGAACCTACTTGCTGTGCCTGTTCCAGGGATAGGGACTGAATGGAAACGTGGAAAAGTCGGGCCTGTACAAATTCCCAGCTCCAACGCTTTTGCTTTTCTGCATTATGCATCTTGATTTCCTGCATGCCGTTGATCAGTTCGATCACGGTACTCTGTTCCTGGCTCATCTGGGCA
>NZ_JBGSXS010000138.1:0-70894 GCF_041751335.1 Aquiflexum sp. | reverse complement strand
ATCTGTCGTAAATACATTCTCCACCACTACATCTTCAAAGCTGCATCCATAGTGTTTCAGCACTTTTTCCAGATCGGAATAGCAGTTTTTCATCTGTTGGAGAAAATCGCCCACTGCGGTCGGACCACCTTCATCGTCCATACTGACTGCACCGGAGACTTTGATGCTGTTCCCAATCTTGACGGCATGGGAATATCCGTAGGCTTTTTCCACTTCAGGTCTCAAGCAGAAGTACTCTGGTTTTTCTGATTTCATAGGAATCTTTTATATGGTTAGTATATTTTTTGATTTTATAAAAAATGACGAATTTAATGATCTGACTTTCAGCAATAAATCATATTAAAAATTAACCTTTCAATTTTTTAAATGAAACCGATCAAGGACGAAACAACCCCTTTTTTGTCCCAATGCATGGATTTATTTTCCCAAGGAAAAAATGATCAATTGGTAACCCTTCTCTGTTCCTCTTGGGATCCTACTTTTCTGTCCCTTGTTCCTTTGATTTTGCTGTTACCAAACTTGTAGGTGTAGGTAGCCATGAATACTCTTTTCTCAAACTTCAACCTGCCGGAGAAATCCAAATCAGCACCCTCAAATGATTGCCATCTAAATTGACTGGTTTCAAAAATATCATTGCAGGATACCCTCAACACCCCAGACTTTTCAAAGTCTTTTTGGATTCCGAGATTGACAAAGCCCCGGGAAAGCCAATTGAAATAGCCATTGATAGTGGGCGAATTATAATTGCCCATCAACTCAATGGTGTATTTTTTGGGAAGGGCGAAAGTATTGGTCAGCACCACCTGAATACCTTTCTGGTCAACTTCATAAATCTCTCCATTCAACTCTGAATTGACTCTTTGATAATTGGCCGTGAAATTGTTTTGGGTTTCCCACCATGAAGTTATTTTTAAAGGGAAAGCAACCATCATGGCAACAGTCTGTCTTTGGTCAAGATTTTCCGTTCTTAAAAACACCGTATTGCTTTCTTCATCGAGGGTAGGTTGGAAAGATGCGATTACATTTTTGTCCTGGCTGTACTGTACAAAAAATAGCATACTCTTATAGGAATAATCTGTTTTGAAGGTATTGGTGTAGGTAGGCAAAATGTTTTCATTTCCAGCGAAAAATGTAAAAGGATCAGAAAAAAACACAAAGGGCGCCATCTGATTGAAAGTGGGCCTTGTAATCCTGCGCCCGTAAGACACCTGTACCAAGTTGTCGGCATTGATTTTTCTGGATAAAAATGCCGTAGGAAAGAAATCCCCGTAATGCCTGTCAACGATTTTCTCTCCAGAAACGGTCGTCAGGTTGGTTTTGGTGTTTTCATACCTGACTCCTGCATTTAAGGTAGTCTTTTCGTCAAAATCAATTTTTGCGGTTGAAAAAGCGGCCATTATATCCTCATTGAGAAGGCCGTCATTGGTGAATTTGGGGTCAATCAGCCAATCTGATCCCAATTTTTCCTCGAAGACCACCGTATTGGTGAATTTTGAAAAAGTAGCCCGGAGACCTGATTCAATAGCTACTGATTTCCCCATTTTCATGGAATGGTTGAGGTCTGTCACCCAAAGGTCAATGGGAGTGTCTTTGGTTATTCTGAATTCCTCCGAACTGATCAAATCATTGGATTCATTATAATTCATAATGGTATACCAGGATGGATTGGAGTTTTTGTAGGTAAGGTAATCTATATTGGTACTGATAACCTGCCCGTTCTGGAAGGTATGCTGAAGATTGATATTGCCCATGATATGGCTCCAGTAGTTCTCTTCAATCGTTGTCATCCTGACAAGGGTATCCGGGGAAATGGAATAACTGGATTTGGTAACATTGGGTGCAGTCATATCCCACCGGTTATTATAACCACTGACCAAACCACTGAGGATGGTATTGGTTGTTAATTTATAATCAAATCCAGCCTGATAATTGATGGCTTTTCTTGTGCCAAAACGATCGGTGGTTGTTTCGATACCTATGTCTTCAAATCCGTTGTTGTTACCTCTAAAGGCTTCCCATTCCTGAACCTGATCGACATAAGTTGCAGACAAAATCCCAAACCAACTGAATTTGGGACCCTGATGGTTGAGGCTGAAGCTCATGTTACCATTATAGCCAGATCCATAGCCTTGGCCTATGGTCAGGATACCATTAGTACCTATCATGTCATTGTCTTTTTTCATCACGATATTGATAAATCCCGCATCACCGTCAGCATCATAGTTGGCAGGGGGGACAGTAATGATTTCGATCTTTTCGACATCACTGGAATTGAGACCTGCCAGCATCTGATAGGCAGCTTCCATGGGCATCCTAAACCTATGACCGTTCATTAAAATAACCACACCGTTTTTTCCTAAAACCGATAAGGAATTGCTCTGCCTGTTTACCATTACACCGGGAGATCTATCCAGCACATCGATGACCGATAATCCCGCAGCGGAAATGCTGTTGGCCACATTGACTACCATTTTCCCCTGTTCGAGTTCAAAAAATGGCCGGGTGGCAACTACCGTTACCTCGTCCAGATTTTGGTCTTCCTGAACCAAAATGATTGTTGCCAGATTATTTTTTTCTGTTCCCAAAAAACTGAACACCGGTGAATGGGTTTTGGCATATCCCAGGATATGTACTTCCACATAATATTCTCCTTTGGGTATCTCCTTGAAAATAAAGTTACCGGATTCATCGGAAACAACCCCTTTGACCATAGCGGAATCAGGCTTGTTCCAAAGTAAGACATTGGCAAAGGACATTTCTTTGGCCTGTGAATCATGAACTTTACCTTGAATTACTCCTTGGGAAAAGGATGGTGTAATTAAAATAGATAAAAGTATTAACCATATCAAAGTCTTCATTTTATATAGGTTTTAATATTTATCTCAATTTCATGTGAGATAGGTTGACCAAATTGATTTGTTCGAATAATTAAGGGTAATGCTCGTTTGGACTAACGTACACCACCCTTGATGCCACTTACAATTTTACTTCTAGGGACATGGTAATGGGTTCCAGTACCGTATGGGTATCTTTGATATGCTGGATTTTAGGGTCATTGATAATTGCACCTAATTTCTCGATATCATCGCTATCCACTACTAACAATATGGACTTGGGATCATCAGCATCCTGAAAAGTTCTGAATCCATTGGATGCAGGTGCGAATAATCTTACCCGGTCCTCATGGCCTTTTAGCCAAGCATCGATATCACCTACTTTGTGACGAAATACATATGTTGCCATTGTTTTTTTATTTAAAATTTTGCCTACTCTTCACAGTTTTCGGCCTGCCTGTTTCATTCTATTCTTTTAAGATTTTTCACTGAGAATGGAAGACTGGGGGAACATTTCGAAAAGCCCCCCAGTTTTCTAAATGATAGAATTGACTGAAAGAGACTAATTTTCCTTTGAGTCGTTATTGCCGATATCCCTTACACAGAGATATTTGCCATCACGTTTTTCCCAGATAGCCATATACTTACCTGTAGAAATGACTTTTCCGGAAGCATCCATTCTAGTGGTTTTTCCTACTTCAGTAACTGTGTTTTCGTTACCAAAAACATCCAAAACTTCATATTTGACAGTAGACCCTGCAGGTCTGGAAGCCATACTTGCTTCAATCTCCTTTTGAATGGCTGCTTTGCCAACAGTCATAGGCGTATCTCCACCCATACTCACGGCGTCGTCAGCATAGAGGGCTAGCAAGGCTGCGACATCACCGGCATTATCAGCAGCAGCCCAAGCATTTTCCAAGGCTTGGATTTCAGCTTTGATGGCAGCCATATCCGGTGCTGGGGCTACTGGTACAGTCATTACTTCGGGTGCAGTCGCTTCTTTGGGAGCGGGTGTGCAGGCAACACTGAATAGAGAAAGAGTGATACATGCTGTTGCAATGCGGAAATAGTTTTTTTTGTTCATTGTTTTTGTTGTTTAATGCCTACTCTAGGCGGTTTTCGGCTTTCCCCTTTTTTCTTAAACTATTATTGTCCTGCCATTATCGCTTCCATTCCCTCAGATGTGGGTCTATAGATCGGAAGATCACTAATAGCCCTAGTTGTGTGTCAAGCTCTTAATGTGTTATGTGTATCATTTTGCCAGTTTTGGATAAAAATTCTTTGTTTGACCTAGTATGATTTTTTTATAATTACAGAAGTTAATTTTTATTCCTTTTAATAGAAAAGCATCAAGGACGAAGCGGTATATATACTGTCCCAATGCATGCATTTATTTCCCCAATGAAAATGGGAAATTATGGTTGATTCAAAATTCGAACTGATTTGGATTGTTTTTTTGGAGGGGTTTAATCATGTATAACCTTCATTCTCCCAAGAGGATGACCTGAATTATTCTCTTTCCTAAACGGTGGCTTTTGTCGATAACTCAAACTTCTCCACACCCACTCCATAGGGCCAAAATGATAATACCGTAACCAAATCGGGCTCACAATCAACTGGACAATCCAGATGGAGAAAACCACATACAACAGTTCAAAACGCTCCAATTGACCAAAGAGACCAAAGCCTACTCCGGTGAAAATAAACATGCAGATCACCGAGTGCATCATGTAATTGGTAAGTGCCATTTTGCCCACTGCGGCAAGGGATGTTTTCAACCAGGCAAATAAAGGAGATTTGCAAAACAGCATGATCAAACCAACGTGTGCCATCGCCACAAAAAATCTCCCCCAGTAATAGGTAATATTAGACTGACTAAATGAAAGCGTGGAAAATTCAGCATCCAAAATCAGCTGCATCTCATAGTAGTTGATCGCAATCCCAATTGGATACCCAATGCCCACCATAAGCCAATATTTAGATGCAGGTTTTTCACCTGAAAGCAATCCCCATTTAAACAATGCTATCCCAATTAACATCATGCTCAATACATCCCAAAGGTCTCCCCTGTAGGGGTCGGTGACATTAAAATCATACATGATGGGTCCAAGGTGTTTGACAACTGAAAAATATCCTTTTTGCATTTCTTCAATAAACTTTTCAGTAGCTTCAGGTGAGTTTTTAGCCTCCCGTTTTTCCCAGGAATCTTTTGCTGACTTCAATTCATTTGTCAATTCTTGGCTGGAAGCAATTGAAACCTCCGCTTGCTGAACTTTGGAAAACCATTCTTTATCTTTTTGGTATTCATAATAATTCCACCCGGTTCCGATACAGAAAAGCAAAAGTCCTGTGATAATCAGTTTCTTTGGGACCATTTGCCGGAAAGAATAGACCAAAAATCCCATCAGCGCATAGTTGTAAAGAATCTCGCCAACCCACAAGAGTAAATACCCATGGATTAATCCAAAAACCAGTAGCCAGGTTATCCGGCGAAAATAAATATCAGCAGCATTGATCCCAGCACCTTTTTTCACTATCCTATCCAAAAAAATAAACATGCCGACTCCAAAAAGTAAAGAAAACAATGCCCGCATCGTTCCCTCAAATAGTAGATTCGTCGCCATCCAGGTGTAAAGGTTCAATCCCTTATCTCCGCCTAATATGGAAGGGTTATTGTACCCAAATGCCAAGCCAAATCCATTGATGTTCATGATCAATATTCCGCAAAGGACTATCCCCCGCATAATGTCTAGAGAAGCGATTCTGTCTGTCGCCTGAATGGGTTTAAGACTGGAGGGGACAACTTGAACTGTCATAATTTTCGTCTAATTTATTTAAATAAAAAAATCGGGCATTGGCAAAAAGTTTACCCTAATTGCCGCCGCCCAATTTTTATCAACTAACATTATCTTTATTCATTCAATAAGGGTTATTCAATGTTTTTAATTACTTACTTGGCCTGCTGAGGTCTTTGTCCAACTTGTAGATGTAGGTCCATGAACTTTCAAGGGATGAGCGAAAAGCTGCCTGAAGTTCATCCCTTTTGGCTTTTCCAGCGGTTTTTTCAACTGTTTGCCATACACCTTCTTGGACAATATCCATAGCTGCAAAATCTTTGTAGCCTGTTACTACATGATAATCGGGACTTTCGGGATCTGCTGTTACCCAGCTATACCAATATCCAGGGATGCTTATACCCGCTTTTTTACGGATAGCTTCGACCTCTTTTACCACTTCCATCATTTTATAACCATGAACAGTATTCAGTTTATAAAATCCAACTCGGATGATTTCTCCTTCCAAAGGGTTGTTATTACTGATTTCCGGTTGAATTCGGGTAATATGGTTTGTGGCTTTTTCGACATGGGGATTGATCATGTTCATGGCAAGCATTTGACAATTTTTTCCCTTCTCATCAGTTTTATCCATTTCAGCCCAGTTGGCCATATCGGATGCTAGGACATAGACGTTACCTTCGCCTTGCTGTCTATTCCAAAGCCTCCAGGTCCATTCTCCTTTATTTTCAAGGTAACAGGCCTTCCAGGCTTTGATGCCTTCCCTAAACTGCATCTCATGGCCAGGCTTTACAGTAAATTCCGTGACTGACATCAAATGGCCCTGTGGCTCCGTTTGGGCTTTCAGAGGAGAGGATATAGTCCAACTCAGGACTAATCCTAATGCACAGAGGCCTAAATAATTTATTAATCTTTTCATACAAATCTTGAATTAGGTTGTTTTTGAAATTTCTGAAACAATGTCAATTTTTTCCATAAACTTCTCGAAGAGGTTAGGACGAACCGACCCCAAAATTGTCCCAACAAGGCTATTTTCTTTCCGAGAAATATTTTAAGATGCAAATAATTGATTTTCAAAGGCTTTTTATTTTATATTTACCGTATGACGAAGTATTTAATGCTTTTCTTATTTTTCATCCACTTTTACCTTCCCGCCCAAATTGTAAACATAGATGGTGAATTTAATTATTCAAGGATTTTTGTGGATACAGATGAGTTTGAGGCAGATTACTTAGATAATTTGGAAAAAGCTTTGGAAATCATTCATCAGGAAGATTTGCGTTTTTTGGTCATCAATGACCTTGGATATTATTATCATACCAGAAACCTTCTTAAATCATTGGAAATCATCAATCGGGGTTTGGAGGAGGTCAGAGAGGCAAACAATGACATTTGGGAAGGAAGAATGCAGGTCTCCCAGGGTGCCATCTTATTAAGGTTAGAAGAATTGGATTATGCAGAAATTGTCCTGAGAAGTGCCTTGGAAAAAATACCGGAATCCGAAACATGGCTACTTCTGACAAATTTAGGTTATGTTTATGAGCGAAGAGGGGATTTGAGCAAAGCTTTTGAATATGCGACCAAAACTTTACAATTGGGAGAAAAATATCAGGATACAAAAGCTCAAGCCATGGCATATTCGGATATGAGCAATCTGTTTTGGAAACAGGGAAAGTTTGAAAAAGGAGTGGAATATGGCATGAAGTCAATAGCATTGTTTGAAGATAGGGGCTTAAAAGATCTTGATTTCGATTTTACACTTCACGTATTGGGGAATAATTTGGTGGAGCTCGACAAGTATCAAGAAGCTTTGCCTTACTTTCAAAGATCGGCAAGAATCGGTGAAAAATATGGATTCTATAATAATCTTAGTGACACCTATATTGCCCTTACTGAATTATATTGTCAAATAGATGATTATGAAAATGCTTATAAATCAGGAAAGGAAGCGCTGAAATATGCAGAGTTGTTGGAGAATGATTTTATGGTTGTCCGCTCTCTACTTTCCCTCGGAAAGCTAAAAAACCAGGAAAGGGATTTTGATACTGCCATAACATACCTACAGAGAAGTATCCGAACGGCAACAGAAGATTTTGGAGACATATATTATTTAGGTCTGATCTATCAGGAATTGAGTGAGGCTTATGAAGGAAAGAACAACATCAAGGAATCTTTTAAGGCCTATAAAAAATATCATGAACTGACTCAGCGTGTTTTCAACTCCGATGCGGATCAAAGAATTGCCCAAATGCAAACCGAAATGGAATTAAACCAAAAGGAAAGTACAATTTCATTGCAAATGGAAAAATTGAAACAGCAGGCAACCATACAGGTTTTCACGCTGATTCTGACAGGATTGATGATCTTTTTCCTCTTTTTTCTTTACAGGGTTTTCATTAAAAGGAAGAAATATAGTTTGCTTCTTGAAAAACAGAATAAAGAAAAGGAGTTTTTATTGAAAGAAATCCACCATAGGGTAAAAAACAACCTAGAGACCATTTCCAGCCTACTTTCCTTGCAGACTTCCCAGATTGATAACCAAGAACTTCAGGACATCATGATTGAAAGTCAAAATCGGGTACATAGCATGGGAATGATCCACCAAAACCTCTATCAAGGGGAAAATATGACCTCAATCGAAATGAAGCAATACTTTCGGAATTTGGGGGGATATATCATAGATTCCTTTGATGCCACCGAACAGATTACATTTGACTGTGCCATGGATTCCTTGGAGCTTGACGTGGATAGGGCCATTCCAATAGGTTTGATTGTCAATGAGCTGATTACAAATTCACTTAAGTATGCCTTTCCAGATAAAAGGAAAGGAAAAGTTACTATCAGTCTGTCAGAAACTGATTCACATCTCCATTTGAAAGTGAGTGATGATGGTGTAGGTTTTGATATGGATAGTGGAATCAAAGGAACTGGATTTGGAACGCAGCTCATAAATTTATTGACCAGGCAATTGGATGGAAATATGACTTTGGTTAAAAGTAGAGGAACAGAAGTGTTTTTTGAATTTCAAATCGGCAAAGCAGCATGAACGATAATATAAGGATATTAATAGTAGAAGATGATATGATCATCGCAGCAAATATTTCTTTGCAGCTTTCCAAATTGGGCTATGAGGTCACCGGGATTGAGTCAAGGGGAGAGGATGCCATCAACCATGCCAGAGAAAACCATCCTGATATCATCCTAATGGATATCAATCTGAAAGGGCAACTCAACGGAATCGAAACTGCCAAGTCCATCCAAAAATTTTTCGATATTCCATTGATTTATCTTACTGCGAACTCCGATGAGGATTCTTTTCAAAAAGCAAAAGAAACCCATCCCTATGCATTTATTACTAAACCTTTCAATAAACTCAACCTAGAAAGGACAATAGCCCTTGTGGTAGAGAAAATCACAGAAGAAAATGTGGAAAAGAAAATTGGTGCATCCACTGTGGAGACATTGGAAGATCGGATTTTTATCAGAAGCCAAAACAAACTGATCAAGGTCATGCTCGATGAAATACTTTATATAGAAGCTGAAAGGAACTATTGTAACATCATCACCTCGGATCAACATTTCACAATAGTGAGTCCATTAAATACTTTTTGTGAAAAAATAGTCAGTAAAGATTTTTTGCGCGTCCACCGTTCCTACGTAGTGAATATTAAAAAACTGGATGCGGTAGGTGATTCCCATTTGGAAATCAATAGAAAAGTAATTCCGATCAGTAGGATGTTTAAAGAGAATTTGATGAATAGTATCAAAAGGATATGACAAATTCTTGGTTCCTATCCCCCCGCTAAAATTCCCCCATCAATAGTATATGCACTGCCTGTAATCCAAGAAGCGTCATCTGACATTAGGAATAAAACCAATTTGGCAATATCCTCAGGTGTCCCAAGACTTTTAAGCAGCGTGGCCTTGCCGGCATTTTCAACAGCTTTGACCGGATCGGGGAATGCTATGGCGGAGGCATGGATGAAAGGTGTGTCAACCGGTCCAGGACAAATAGCATTGATACGCACTGTAGGGCCATAATCCACGGCCATTTGTTTGGACAAAGCCACTAATGCTGCTTTAGAGGCACAATATGCAGGATGATTGGGGAAGGATTTGTAAGCTGCAATGGACGCATTGACCACAACGGATGCTGAAGATCTCTTGAGCATTTCAGGAAGGGCATATTTAAGTAAGAAAAAAACGGAATCCACATTTGTTCGAAAAGTCCTGTCCCAGATTTCAGGATCCAATGAGGTCACAGGAGAAAGGCCTAGCATTCCCGCATTGGTAACTACTCCGTCCAGGTTGTCAAAAGTGTCTATGGCCAGTTCTACCAGTTTTTTGTTGTAGTCGATTTCGCGTACATCACCGGGTAAAAATTTTGAAATATGCCCCTTTTCTAGCAATTCAGCCACCAAGGCATTTCCTTTTTCTTGATCTCTTCCGCTCAAAATGAGATTGGCACCTTCTTTTGCAAATTCGATGGCAATGGCTTTTCCCATCCCACTTGTGGCACCGGTAATGATAAATGTTCGGTTATCGAGTTTCATGATTTTTTTTATGTATGTACGCAATGATGCCAGTAAAATGGTTATTCAATATAATTCTCGCCAGGAACCTGAAATGTCCAGTACATCGGACTTCCGACTTCGTCCCGATAGCTATCGGGATTCCGACCTGTTTGTAGTAGAATATTGGGTTTTTGGCAAAGAAGCGGGTAACCATTTATCTTTATACTAAAAAGTCCCTTACTTTTTTTTCAATAGATTTCTTGACCTTATTCCAGGTTTGCCCTTTGAGACTGACGGGATCCTCACTTTCTTCTGCATCTCCAAAATAAATCAATGCCTGGGGAACAGATATCAGCAGATTTTGTCTGTGATACTTCTCTCGGTGAAACTGGATAAAATCAGCAACTGTGTAGTGCTGGAGCAATTCGCTTATATCCCAAAAATCTTTTTTTTTGCCTCTACCCAAGATGGCCTGAACTTTCATAGCTATAATGTCTTCCGTGGAAAAGAATCTAATTCCTTCGATAGTCTGAACAGGTTTGATTAGGGGGAATGGGTGTTTAATGAGGTCTATTTTTACCTCCTCAATAAATGAAAATATTCCGATTTTCGGGTTACTGTTTCTTACTTTAAACTCTTCCCCAAAAAAATCTACCAGACAGTCTTCAATTAGTGAATTTTCAAAAGATTGACAATTGAATAAATCCAAATCCACTGAAATTCTATGTCCATATTTCAATGACAAGGCTGTTCCTCCGACTAAATGAAAATCCTTCATTTCTGGGATTTTCATTAGCATTTTCAATACGGAAAGAGTTCCGGGTTCAACTGTCTTAGTTTGTAGCATCTAAATTCTGTGATGGGTTTATCAATAACCGCCGCTGCTAAATACATCGTCATTTCGGGTAAAAACTTAGCATTGAGCAATGCTTCCGAAATTTTCTCATCTCCATAGTACCTTCTGCAATTTCGGATATCGGGTACATCCCCCCGCTCAAAAACCCGCTCTATCACGAAATTGGCTTTTGCATCATAGTCAAGTTTCGCAAAATCCACATCCCAAAAAATCCTTTTTTCGAATATTGGTTTTTCCTTTTTTTCCATTAGGGCTCCAAATTTTATGTTAAGATACAAAAGACATGTTTAATCAGCGAATATTTACTTCGAACCGGATGCCCAGGTTGATTTCCTTAGCATCAATATAAGAATCCGCATTGATAAAAGAAATTGTTAAACATTAGTTAGTTTGTAAAAGTTTTCCTTCCAGTTTTCCAGCTATCAAGTTCTTAAAAGTTTAATCCAGCCTTAAAGGACTCGCTGGCACTTCGTGGTTTTTCGAGCCCCCAACATCGGTCAACCGACATCGGTCATCTCCCAATTATTAAACCTGATGCAACTTGGAGATACTCCTAAAGCGTCCAAACCTGACCTAACCCAACCAGACTACCTCACATCCTTCAATTGCACATCCATTTTTCCCTGACTCCTGATAAACACCCTGATGTCCTCAGCTGTGCTGTATATCCCTTCCACATCCAAACTGGGGTTCAATACCTTAAAATTCGCAAAATCAGTTTCGAAATATCCCTGTTCTGCCATTTCCTTCCGCGCATTGTCCATCAATTCACCAATGGGCAATACGGCTAATTTCTTGATTTGTCTTTGGATTTTGCCTTTTCTGAGCCTGATTCCCAGATTGGAAAAAAAGTCCCCTGTGTTCACATCAAATTGAGGTTCTTCAAAAATCAGTGATTCAGATTCTTGGTCAAATACCGGCTTCCCTGCAAAATACATTTTCCCTTCTACATCTTTCTTCCCATCTCTTACAGCTTTGAAATCCATACTCAAGAGGGTTTTATCACCGTATTTTTGGGTTGTCAGATTGGAAGGAAAAATCACTGTTGTTCTGTTGGTCCGGATTTGCTGACCGGAAAAAGTGGAATTGAGGTATTCATCCAGATCCTGGTAGGGGATGGTCAAAGGTAGAACAAGGTCAATCTGATTTTCTTTGCTTTCATTCACGGTAATATCGGGAAGGTCTTTTTTTTCTATTATTGGTTTAGAGCCTAGTTTTGAAAACATTTCTCCCTCCAAACCCAAATATAGGATTAACTCTTGGTCGACGGTGATCTCTTCTTTGACCATTATCCTGTCCGGTACCGAATAAAAATGCGCTGTAATCCCGTTCTGAACTACCGTGTAAGGTTCAGAAAAAGCATCCCATGTCTCCTGGGCTATGTGCTTAAAGTCAAGCCGACTCAAATTAGAGGCCGAAAGTTGGTTGTCCAATACCTTTTGCAATTGTCCTTTTACCAAGGGATCCAAATCAATTTCAAAACCCAAAAGGTTGTATTTCATGGATCTTCCCGAGCTGTTGATCTGGAGATTTTTGACATTCAGGTCCCAATTGCTGCCGATTTCAGGTGTAAAGCTGATCTCTGGAATCAGGTTTTCATTGAAAGGGAAATTCGTGGACAGGTTCTGGCCAAACACTTTTTTTTCGATTTTCAGGTCACCGATGATGTTCATGGGCACCTTGACATTGATGGTATTGTTTTCAGATCCTCTCAAAGAAATCTTCCCTGTTCTTGTAACATTCAGATCTGCAAACATCCCCCCACCAAGAGGGAGGCCTTTGTCGGCAAAAAGTTTACTGCTCCAGTCTTGATTCAGATTATTTTCCAAGTAGGATAGCGGAATAACAATCGGTATGTTAACCGTAGAGCGGGAACTGGGCAAATCAATCAACGAAGCGGCGGGAGCTCTGTCTGGCTTGATACTTTTGCAGGAAGTATTGATAAGGAAAGATAATATGATCAGAATTTTGATACTTGTGGATTTCATAAATCATTGGTAGTTAGTAATGATTATCTCAATTTGTCAGTCGTAAGAAATACAAACCTTGAATCGATGATAATTGTCCATAGAAAGCTGTCTTGAGACAACAATATTTTCATTTGGCCCATCAACCTGGTTTCAGTGGTTGCTGGTAAGAAAGCAGTTAATCATATTGTTTTATTCATTTGCCAAAACCTGACAAAGAAACAATAAGCTTCAATTGCAAGAAGCATACCTTTATTAAAAGGAACGTCGTATTTCAAACAGCAAAATTACATGAAAGGAACTATTTTTGATTCAAAATTATTGAATGACTGATCTAGATTAAGAAAATTTAAGAATATGAATTGGCAAAGAATAGAAAATGTAGGACAACTAGAAGCTCTAAAGAAGCAAAGTCAAGAGAAGCCTGTGCTGATTTTTAAACATTCAAGTAGGTGTTCCATCAGCAGTATGGCATTTGACAGACTGAACAGAAATTGGAAGGATACGGATTTCGAAAAGGTTTCTCCTTATTTTTTAGATCTGATCAGTTATCGGGATATTTCCAATAAAATTGCCCAGGAATTCGGCGTATACCATCAATCCCCGCAAGTTATTCTGATTAAAAATGGAATTGCCGTCTATGACAACAGCCATATGGGGATCACCTATGGAGAGATTATGAGCAAGGTCGGTTGAGATCATGCGAAGTAATGAGCATTATCTGATATTATTTGGGATATTTCCCAAGCCCTCGAAAAAGTTGTCGCGGTGGAAAAAGAAGCAATAGTAGCGTAAGCAAATCTTCAATAAACTGAATCAATGAAAAAGTCGGAAGGCCAATTGCCAACATTTGATTAGTTGGCTTTCTTAGTCTTCCGACTTTCTTTTTTTACTTCCCAAAATTATTTACCCTTCAATACTTCACATCTATCATAGGAAGGATCAATATCTATGAAGACATCCTCCTTGGCCAAAACGAACCATCGGCCCAAAATCCCCTCTTCTTTTTTTCTCCGGGTTGCCGCTTTTAATTTTTCATAATCATCATCCAAATTGGCGCGATGTGCCGGGAATTTTTCTCTGTAATAAAGAATCCTTACCTGTGGTCCATTTCGTTCATCTTCATATCGCAATGGCTTGGTGACTGTACCCACCTGCATACTATCCAATGTGAAATAGAGAATGGGATCTTCTAGGGTCCTTAAAGTCAACCTGTTTGATTGTGTATTGGGGTCCGTGAAAAAACCGCCGTTGTCAGAAGTATTTCTGTCATCCGAATTATCCTTAGCTGCCTTTGCAAATTCTATTTTTTTATCGACAATCAGATTTCTTAAACTATCCAAAAAACGTTCTGCCTTTTGGATGTCGATTTCGGAAGGTTCAGGCCTGAGTAGAATATGACGGGTATTGAATGTATTTCCCCTCCTTTCCAATAGCTGAATCATGTGAAATCCAAACATGGTTTCTACAGGATCACTGATTTCCCCAGGTCTTAGTCCTAAGGCAGTAGCTTCATATTCAGGGGCCAATTCACCCCTTCTGAAAAATCCCAGTTCACCTCCCTGAACAGCGGATCCAGGATCTTGTGAATATTGGGTTGCTAGGGTTTTAAAATCAGAGGTGCCTTCATTGATCATTTCTTTGAAGATGCTGAGTTGGTTTGCCACACTGTCTTTAGTGGCGCGGTTGACTTCAGGGCGTTTGACGATCTGACCAACAATTACCTCAGCGGAGAAAAAGGGGAGCGAATCTCTGGGAATGGCTGTATAAAATTTTCTTACTTCAGCAGGTGAGATGGTAAGGCCTTCCGTAATTTTTCCCTGCATTTTCTGGACTATCATCTGTTCCTTGAGCAAGTCTTCAATCTCAGCCTTCAACTGGTCGGATGTTTTACCATAAACTTCAATAAACATCTCTTCATCTCCACCAAACTGTGCCATCACCATACTGAATCTTTGGTCAGCTTGAAACATGACCTCTGCATCGGATACCATGACAGAATCGAGCTCTGCTTTGGCCACCATCAGTTTGTTGATCATAAGGGATTCAAAAACTTCACACCTACTTGGGGCTTCAAATCCCTGCTGGGATTGAGAAATAGCTTCCATATATGCCTTCTGCACTTCAGATTCCAACAGGATATAATTATTGACTTTTGCCACAATTTTGTCCAAAACCTGACCGGTTGGTCTAGCTGCCTCTTGGGCAGTTTCGGTTTGGGAAAATCCCACAGTAACCAATAGTTGAACAAGGGAAATGACAATTAAATACTTCAAACTAAACCTATTCATATATTGTAAACGCTTCATTTTCTAATGCTCTGTTGTAAATTTCTTTTTGCAGTTGTTCCACCAAGACAATTCTTTTTCTATTGGTCAGAATCTTGGTGATTTCATCCCTGACAAATTCGAGCGGGGGAAACTGGTCCTGCAATTTGTATTCCAGTATTTTGAAATAGTACCGGTACCTTTCATCATCGGTAATGATCAGTTTATTATTTCTGAGAAGTTCCACTTTATTGGCATGGTTGGCCAATGGCGTATTGATGATTATATCCTCAAATCTGACCCAAGTAGAATCTTCAAGAAAGTAATTACTGGCCTGTTTGGAAGCCAAATCCCTTAAGGCACTTCCATCTGCTGGATTGTTTGACCTCAGGAGTTTTTCCAAGTTTCGGTTCTGAGCAGTGGCAGCGATATCAGTTTTCAGAAAATTGGTCCGGACAATGATTTCCTTGAGGCTGAAATTGGCCTGATTGGCCTGATAATAATCTTCAATCTCTTTTTGAGTAATTTCTCGGGAAAGATTATCCTCTACATATTTCTTTTCAAACTCATATACCATCAGGGCATATTTGTAGTCTAAGAGTTTTCTGTTGATCTCGGCTTCATCAAATGACATTGATTTGCCGGCTTCTATGATCATTAATTGCTTTCTTATCCAAGATTGAACATATCGCCCTGCAATATTTGTACTGTCTTCAGCTGTATTGGTTTCACCTTTGATGAAGGCAAGTTCTGATTTCCTTAAGTTATGGTTGCCAACACTGGCGATGATGGGGTCTTCCTCAGCATCTTCCAAGGATTTGAACTTAAATAAATCACAAGATGAAATGCTTATCATCAATGCTAGAAACAAATATTTATTTGTTGACTGTAGCATCGAATATTTTTTGTTTCTCATCCTCATCAACTTGAATGATGTAATTTTCTTTCAAAGTGGCAATGAGTTTTTTATCGAGATATTCCTGATAATCCTGAATGACTTTTCCCCTTGTTTCTTCATATTTTTTCGGTCCAGGACCGGGTTTTTCTCCAACGACAACAAAATGCGTTTTGTTGTCGACTTTGATCTCTTGGAAGGTTTTGTTAATATCTGCCCGCATCAATACAGGATGAGATTCTATTTCGAATATGCCATCTGTAAAGGTAAAGGCGAGCGGATTGTTCAAAAGAAATGTGTTCTCAAGACGGTCACCTAGGTTTGACATGTATTTTTTGTCGGAAAGGAACCTACGAACAGCAGGGGTACTTTCCTCTTTCCCCATTGTGATTATAAGGGCCTCAACCCTGTTCTTCCATTGGTACCGATCCAAATTTTCTTCATAGAATTTCACTTGACCTAAACTGTCCTCAATTGCTTTTTGCCACACCTGATCATTCATTAGCGAAAACAGCAGGATACCGTCACGGTATTCTTGTATCAGTAACCTGTATTCATGATTATTTTCAGAAAGGTCTCGTATCTCTGCTTCGTATAAATTGACTTCTATAAATTTCTCATACCAATTGGAAAAGTAATTCTGGGGATTGGTACGAATCACCTGTTTTTCTGAATTCATAAAATCCAAAAGATCACCAACAGTTTTGGAATGATCAGGAATGCTAAATAGCACTGAGTCAATTAGGTTTCTTTCCAGCAGGATATCAGGCACATCCTTTCTTTGATTTTGAGTAAAGGTCTCTTCAAGGAGGGCAGCCAGTTTTTCATTTTCTTCAAAACCATACCTTGATTTTTGAATAGCTACAACCTGGGACTGTATCAGGGACGACCTGCTGTCCCTTAATATCCTGGATTTGATCATCTCCTCCAACTCTTCATACGAATCGAGGGGTTTCTTTTCTTCCAACCTGATAATGTGGTATCCGTAGGGTGTTTTGACCGGTGGGGATATTTCCCCTTCTTCCGAAAGAGCAAACGCAACCCTTTCAAATTCGGGAATCACTGAACCAAAACCTATCCAAGGCAATGCCCCCCCGGTATTTTTGGTGCCGGGATCCTCAGAATACGATTGGCAGATTTCTTCCCAAATACTCTCAGGTTTTTGAAGTTCAGCATATATTTCCCCCACTTTTCTCAAGGCCCGCTCTTCGCTGACAGGGTCATTGGCTGGGGTTCGGACAAGAATGTGGGATACCCTTATTTCACCTGGATTAGGCTTTCTGTCTTCCAACCTTATTATATGATATCCAAAGTTGGTCAGGACAGGGTCAGATATCTGACCTACTTCAAGGCCAAATGCAGCATCTTCAAAAGGGGACACCATCTGAAGTGCGGTGAAATAACCCAAACTTCCTTTGTTATCCTTGGCAGATGGATCGTCGGAATGTTCAAATGCAAGTTCATTGAAGTCAGCTCCGTTTTCGGCATCATTTTTTAATTTCTGGGCCATCCGGAGTACAGAAATGGTATCAGCCTGACTGGCATTGGGCGGAAATTGTAACAAAACGTGGCTGGCTTTGACCACCTCTTTCATCCTGCTGTAAGCTTTCATCAATTCACCCTCCTGCAGGGAATTTTTGATTAAAAAAGGTTGGGTAAGGTCCTCTTTAAATACTTCATATTCCTGAAAAAACTCGTCTGTCTTGTCAAGCCCAAGATTTTCGGCCTCTTTGACTTTAAGTTTATAATTTACAAAAAGCCTAAAGTTTTCATCAAACTCAGCTGCGCTTAATTTTTCATCAGGACTATCAAAATTCCTGTTTTTAGAAAGCATGTATAAAAATTCCTCGGCAAAGATTTCTTCGTTTCCAATAGTAACTAGAGGACTTTTGATATCAGGCTCCTCATCCACTGTTTTTATTGTGGATTTTGGGCTACATGAAAATACCAAAGCGAGTAATAAAAGCTTGATTTGATTTGAATTCATCATAAATGGCAGTCCGGAATATCAGTGCAATGTTACAAATTTAATTGAAAAATTTCGGTGCCTTTGGGTTTAATGATGGCTTAATTAACAATTATTTGGATTTCAAGATCTTGTGTAAGCGGCAGATATTGATGTTGGCTTTGGTTTCGAATTCAATTTTATCCATAATCCTTTTGACAAGAATGATACCAAGACCTCCTTTTCTCTTGGTTTTCTTGACAAAAGAAATTTCGGGTTCCTGATATTCCAGGATGTTGAAACCTTGGCCAAAATCCATGATTTCAAAAATCATAACATCATCACTTTCCTTTACTGTCAGGTTAATGTATTCTTTGGGATTGCAATCATGGGAATGGATAATCAGATTTGCACAGACTTCTTCCACGGCCAGGATCACCTGATGCTGATCCACTTCTGTCAAAGGTGTAGCCTCAAGGATACTTCCCAAGAAATGTCTCAGGTCTGATAAGCGTGTGGTATCACAATATAGTTTCAGTTCATGATTCATATTATTTCATCAAGGGCATCCTGTTTGGTGGACTTGATTTTCATCAATTGATCCAAGCCTAGGATATTAAATACCTGAAACACCTTCTCCTTTAGTCCAAAAATGACAAGACGGATTTCTTTCTCCTGAAATTCTTCCAAATAAGACATGAATACACCGAGACCGGCAGAGGAAATATATTCCAGGTTTTCGCAATCCACCAATAGGTTTCGGACTCCGCCTTGTACCATTTCTAATATCACCTCATCAAGTTCCACTGAATTGCTGGCATCGATTTCGCCGATAAGGCTGAGTACCGAATGGTCATTTTCAATGTTTTTCTCTATTTGTAGCATCATTTTCTATACGCGTTATGTAGGTATTGGTTATGGGTTAAATTTGATGACCAATAATGAAAAATCATCATCAGGCATATTGCTTTGCCCCACAAATCCGTAAATATGTTCTAGTATTTTTTTTTGAATTTCCTCGGCGCCGAAATGATGCAAGCCCATCAATGTTTTTTTCAGCCTTTCGTATCCAAATTCTACTCCTGATTCATTTTTTGCTTCTATGATTCCATCTGTGAACAGGACAACAACATCATCGTTTTCAAATTCAAATTCTGACTCATGGATGTAATTTTCATAAAGGGCACTGCGGACAATTCCAAGTCCAAGACCGTCTGAACTTAGGTAATCACAGCTTTCAACGCTTGCATCATAAAATAGTGTCGGACAATGCCCCGCCCTACTGTACCTGATTTTTTTGATTTTGGTGTTCACCAAATAATATGCGGTGGTGATAAAATGATTTCTCTCAAGGCATTGGCTCAGGGCAACATTAGCTTTTGCAAGAAATTCTCCCGGACTGGGATTTAATTGGACCAAGCTGTGAAATATGCCTTTCATTTGGGACATATTAAAGGCTGCTGAGGTGCCCTTGCCGGAGACATCACCGATAATGATGGCAAAGAGGTTGCTGCTTATTTCCTTCGTTTCATAATAATCTCCCCCAACTTCGTCCGCAGCTTCGGAAAAACCACTGATCTCAAAACATTCATTATGGTGCAATTCGGTGGGGAGGAGACTACGCTGTACCCTTTGGGCAATTTTGAGTTCCTCTTTATACCGTTCATTTTTGATGGCTTCGTTCAGTAGTCTGTAATTTTCGACGGAAATACAGGCTTGTCCCACAAAGGTGTTGATGATGTTGATCATCTCTTTATTAAACCCATCTTTGACCTCTTTGATCAAAAATAGCCTCCCAATGGTTTTGGAATTGACCATGAGAGGCATCATTATAGCTGATTTGAAAATATTGTGGGGGATTTTTCCTTGGTATTTTCTGGTGTCATTGTCTGAAGCCTTCCAATTAAACTCTGAAAATGGCCTAGTGTTGGACATAAGTTCATAGAGTTCTTCCCTAATATCTTCATCGATAAATCTTTCCTGAATGATCACCTTTTTATCATCACTGTCCAGCAATTCCAGCCAACCAGCATCTGCATAAGCGGCACTCATACTGGAATCTATCAGGATATCTAACACCTGTGTTTCATCTTGTCCAGGTTTGATGGACTGGCTTAATCGCTGAAAATTAATGGCTTCGACAAGCTTCTGTTCGAATACCGATGAGGTAGGCAAATTGAAAAGCGTGACCAAAAAACTGAAAAGCGAGTAAATAAATACAAAAGCAAACAGGCCCATCAAAAACAGGTTGTCCGTCAGATTGACAAATGTGAGGTTGCTGCCACTATAGGACAAGAGTTCAAAGAAAAGATAGGCGGTGGAGACCAGTATAATTACAAAAAACAGAATCGATTTCCATTTTTCCTTGAAAGTGAGGTATGGTATCCATTTGAGATTGACCGATAGAGAAGCTGAGAAAAATGCCAAAAAGACAAATCCAAACAGAAAACTGTAATCGAGGTTGTTTTCATTGAAGAATATGAAAAACATACTGATCAGCATCAGGATCTCAAAAGCCTGCCATTGTTGTACAACTCTTTTGGATTTTTGATATAGAATTAGATGTTTCCAAAGCAAGGAACAGGAAATAAGGAAGAGCGTAATCATGGCAAAATTGACATGATAAAAGAAGTTTCTTAACAAAGGGTCTGCTGCAAGCCTACCTTCACCCAGCATCTGATAAAAAAAGTTGATGAACAATGCTATAGAAGTTGCCAGAAGTCCTGTCGATGCACCCCTCCAGATCAGATCCAGAAAATCGAGGTCGTCATTTTTATTGATGGAATAATTGTAAAAGAGGTAAACGGTGATGAAAAAAAGTATTTCCAATACATAGGAAACCTGTGGTGCCATATTGGGCTCCAATCGGTTTACTGTCTCAAAAATCCTGGTGATATCGACAAAAAGTAAAGCCAACCAAGCTAATATGGCCACCAAAACACTTATTTTACCGATATTTGGTCTTGGGATGTTAAGCATTTTAGATAGTCAAGCACAATATTACAGAAACAAACTTAAATATCCTGATCACGTTAACCGCCATAGTTGCAAAATATTGTTAAAAACCATTTTATGAAATACATTCAAATTTACAGCATTATTATATTGTTGATTGCCAGTGCATGTTCGTCCGCAGATATCAATAGAATCTTACAGGCTGCAGGCCAAGGAGCTTTGACCGAACAGGAAGTTGGTTCAGGGCTTAAGGAGGCTTTGGTCCAAGGAATAAGTAAAGGTGCAGATCAGGCTTCCCAGACTGATGGGTTTTTCAAAAATGACCTGATCAGAATATTATTGCCCGAAGATGCCCGAAGGGTGGAAAATACCCTAAGACAAATTGGACTTGGAAGTGAAGTGGACAGGGCAATGCTCGCCATCAACAGAGGTGCCGAGAAGGCAGCCATAGAAGCAAAGCCTATTTTTATAGGTGCGATCAGGCAGATGACCATTCAGGATGCATTCCAGATTCTCAAAGGAGAACCAAACGCCGCTACGGACTATCTGAGAAGAACAACTGAAAGCCAATTGGTAGCCTTGTTCCAGCCCAAAATCCAAGAATCCCTCAATGAAGTCGGGGCTACAAAATATTATGGGGATTTGGCCAATGCCTATAATACGATTCCGCTGACCACCAGAAAAATCGATCCCGACCTGAATGCTTATGTGACCAACAGGGCAATAGATGGATTGTTTACCCTAATTGCAGAGGAAGAGAAAAACATTCGTGAAAACCCTTTGCAAAGAACTTCTGCTTTGATGAAAAAGGTTTTTGCTGCCCAAGATTAGATTCAAAGTATAACTATATCTTCGATAATACCCTTACCGAATTTAGAAGCTATCAAATCCAATACTTTGGTCCTGTTCATGTTCAGCTCGGACTTGACAGGACCGGAGGTTATTTTTACAAAAAGTTTCTTATCCTTGATATACAGCCCCGAGGTCCTGGAGGCGACTGTTTTGCCCATCAGTTCGGGCCAGGCATTCATCAATACCTTCTCATCAAATTTATCTTTTAACCTGTAAGCCTTCAAGAGTTCTTCAAAAGCCTCCTGAAGTGGGGCGGCATCTTTTTTTCTTCCTGAGTTGTATCTATTGTGTTCCATGGATGATCAAAGTTAGGCCATTTAATCCAAAAATAAGGAAACGGCAACACTATCTGCCAAAAGTTTACCCTTAGTGGTCAAGGTCAGGTGATTGTTTTCCAATCTGAGTAGTTGTTCACTAAGTAAGAAATTAATTTGTTTGTTTTTTAAATCAAGCAGGTCAAACCCAAAATCAGTTTTAAACGAGATCAGGTCCAACCCCCAAATAGTCCTTAAAGCCGTTAGGATTTGGTCATTCGCAATATCTAGGTTTGTGGCTTTTTCTTCCGTAAAGGCAAGATCGTCGTTTTTCAAGCTATCGATGTATTTTGAATTGTTGGAAATATTGAAGCCCCGGACATTGCCGTCAAATGAATGTGCGCTCGGCCCAATCCCCAAGTAAGGAATTCCTGACCAATAATTAGTATTGTGAATCGCAAACTGTCCGAATTTTCCAAAATTGGAGATTTCGTATTGGATATAGCCGACTTTATCCAAAGACTCCATCAGCATTTCAAACTGCACTGCGGCAAAGTCTTCTGTTGAATGGGAGTACAATCCTCTTTTTTCCCAGTTTCCCAAAGCTGTTTTTGGTTCTACAGTCAGACAATAACTGCTGATATGTCCAGGGTCTTGGTCCAAAGCTATTTGGAGGTCATTTTTCCAAATGTTATGGTTATCTGAGGGGAAACCATAAATCAGGTCAATGGAAAGTTTTTGGAAACCCACTGCTTTTGCCATTAGGATCGCGTTAAGAGATTCTTTTGAATTGTGCGCCCGATTATAGAATCGAAGAATTTCTGCATCGAAGGTCTGAATTCCTATACTTAATCTATCAAGACCAAGCGCTTTCCAGTCTTGCAGGTTTTTTGCGTTCAGGTCATCAGGATTGGCTTCAAGCGTGAGTTCCTTCAAGTCCAGTTGGTAATAGAGTTGGATTTGGTCCAGAATTTTTCCGATCTGGGCAGCGCTGAGTAATGACGGAGTTCCTCCGCCAAAATAAATGGTATTGACAGGTTTGCCTTTGGGGAGGTAATCACTTCTCAATTCCAGTTCCCTGCAGATCATATCCACCATTTCATTAGTGCGATTGGTGTTGGTACTGAAATGAAAATCACAGTAATGGCAAGCCTGCTTGCAAAAAGGAATATGGATGTAGATACCGGACAATTTGTTTACTTTTAGCCTTCAAAGATAGTTAAACCAATTGCTCCAAATTGAAAAGCACCCTACTATTCCTCCTTCTTTTATTTTTTTTGGTTTGCTTCCAATCTTTTTCCCAAGAGAGAAATTGGTTGAAGTTGGAAACCAAAGGGGGCATTAACTTGGTGGATGAGCAGGTTTTCAGCGATTCTTTGGCAAAAGCCGCATTTATCAGGACACGTTTTCAGGAATTGTACCAATTGGGATATCTAGATCCAATTCAAAGTGTCTTGCTCAAATCTAAAGATTCCTTGTGGCTAAGTGTGGATACAGGCAAAAAGTTTGAATGGGTTACATTGAGGCAGGGGAATGTTGAATCTGTGGTCTTAGTCAAAGCGGGTGCAGACATGAAAAGATTTAACCAAAAATCATTTGATTACAGGCAGGTGTACAGGTTGTTTGAATCCATCATCAAAGAATCAGAAAATAAAGGTTATCCTTTTGCTTCTGTAAAATTGGATAGCCTCGAAAGGGATGGAAATAAATTTTCGGCAGCGCTGAACTTGGACCTTGGACCTTTTATCACTTTTGATACATTAAAAGTCACCGGTGATTCAAAAACAAAACCTAAGTTTCTTTCAAACTTTTTACAGATTAGACCTGGTGAACCTTTTTCACAAAGAAAAGTACAGAATGGAATTCAGCAGATCAGAAACCTGCCTTATCTAAGATGGTCAGAAGAACCTGAACTGAGTTTTCAGAATGAGGAGGCAACACTTTATTTGCCTATCAATGACCGAAAAATCAACTCTATCGATGGAATTATTGGCTTTTTGCCTAATGAACTTGAAGGAGGAAGGTTATTGGTTACAGGTCAGTTTGATGTTATGCTCCACAATTTGGGTGGAAGTGGCAGGAACTATGAACTCCATTGGCAAAGGTTCAATCAATTTTCCCAGAATTTGAAGGTAGCGGCATTTGAACCCATGTTATTGGGGTCAATGATTGATATGGGCGTTTCATTTTCATTGTTGAAAGAAGATACTACTTTTTTGAATAGGGATTTCCGTTTAAGTTTTGGTTACAGGTTCAATTCAGATGGCTATCTGAAATTCTTCACCCGTAGACAGGCAGGTGATTTGTTAACATCAACTGGACTGAGTGAAATTACAGCTTTACCAGTGGCGGGTGATTTTCGGTTCAACAACTATGGGGTAAATTATGCTCATTTTTGGCTTGATGATGTATTTTTCCCCAGAAGGGGAGCATTTGCAGAAATGGAATTTGCCATAGGAAACAAGAACCTGATCGAGAATACAGCCATACCTCCATCTTTATATGAAGGGGTTGACCTAAGAACTTTACAATATTATTTACAGGGTAGATTTGAAAAGTATTTCTATTTTAACCAACAGTGGGGTTTGTTTACAAGATTATCGGGAGGAATTGTTCAAAACGAAAATCTTTTGCTCAACGACTTGTTCAGGTTGGGTGGGCTTCAAAGTATCAGGGGCTTCAATGAAAATTTCTTTTTTGCCAATAATTATATTTATCTCAATGTGGAGCCAAGATTTTATTTTGATACCTACTCATATTTTATGATTTTTGCCGACATGGGAAGGTTAGAGAATAATATACAGGGATTGCCCGTTGACAACACCTTTTCGGCAGGAATGGGATTCAGTTTAGAAACTGGCAACGGGATATTCAATTTTGTTTATGGTTTGGGTGGATCTAATGTTCAGGACTTTGCTATTAATCTTTCAAAAATCCATTTTGGATACACAGGTAGATTCTAAAAGATGAAGGGAAATTTTTATAAGTTGGTCTTAGGTTTTTGTCTTCTTTTCTGTTCTGTGGATGGATTTTCCCAAATATTGGAAAATTACAACTCCAAAATTCAAGAACTTTACCCCCAAAGAAAAGCACGGTCCTATTCAGCTCTTGATATAAAAGTTGACCTTCAATCATTTCCTAAAAGCAGTTTTAGATTTAGTTTTCCCAAAGAATCAACCATGTTTTTGGATGGGAGACTTTGGTTTTATGCAGCAGTGGATACCACCCTGATTGTTCCTTCATCTGAACTTGAAAAAATCTTAGAGGGTACACCCGAGGGAGAAGTAGTTTTGAGCATCATCAAAAATGGTATAGACCCTGAAGCAGTCTCGATTCAAAAGGGGTTTTTTGAAAAATTGGTCAAACCTATTAGTGGGGATAGCCTGAAAAGTCAATTGCCCGAGAAAAGGGAGAAAAATGATTTTAATGATTTTTTCTTTTTTGCCCTTTTGACAATACTGTTTCTTTTGGCTATTTATAAAATGATTTATCCGCTTGTCCTCAAGCTGATCATCATGCCCGCGGCGGTGTTTTCAGCAGAGGATTTTTCAGAATCCAACTCACTCCAGAAATTTTTTGCATTGGATGTAATATTCTACCTTTTGATTGTCAATATGCTGGCATTTCTATTGGGAATGATGTTTATCAAATTTCTGGATAGGGAAAATCTGATAGTTCTTGTGAATGGAGATCTTAATCAGTTGTTTCTTAATTGGTTGTTCGGATCTGGATTTTTGATCTTGTTGGCAGTACTAAAATTTGCATTTCTGAGGGTGTTGGCATTTTTCTTTGAGCTTGGGAAAATTGTCAATGCCCATTTTTTTTACCTGTTCAGGATCATTTCAATATCTACCTTCAGCATTGCATTTATGGTGAGTTTTGTACTGTTAAATGACTTTTTTGAACTTGAAATGATCATCAAATATCTTTTGTATGGATTCTTTTGGATTTATTTAATTGGAGTAGTAATGCTATTTATAATTATGTCGAATAGGCTCAACTTTAAAAATTACCATTTATTTGTTTACATTTGCACCGCGGAAATTGTCCCCTTTCTGATACTTAGCAAAGTTATCATTGGGTGAATGAATAGAGAACAGTAATCAAAAGGAGAAGCGTAAAACGATGACTAAATCTACAAAAGACAGATTCAATCCGGTAAGGAGTATTTTAGTTTCACAGCCAAAGCCGACAGATGAAAAATCACCCTATTTTCAGTTGGCCGGAAAATATAATTTGAAAATAGATTTTAGGCCTTTCATCCAGGTGGAACCTGTTAAAGTAAAAGATTTCAGGAGGCAGAAAATAGATATCTTAAAACATACTGCGGTCATTTTTACCAGTAGGAATGCAATTGATCACTTTTTTACCATTTGTAAAGAACTGAAAATAGAGATGCCGGCGGACATGAAGTATTTTTGTATTTCCGATCAAACAGCCCATTACCTACAAAAATATATTGTCATCAGGAAGAGAAAGCTTTTTGTAGGTCAGAAGACAGCCACAGATTTGTTTGATTATTTCAAAAAACATAAATCCGAAAAATATCTTTTTCCTTGCTCTGATATTAGAAAAGCGGAGATACCGGATTATATGACCAAAATGAATATTGCATTCACTGAGGCCATAATATATCATACAGTTGCAGCAGATTTGAATGATTTGAGAGATATTAAATATGATATTCTTGCTTTTTTTAGCCCATCGGGTATTAAATCACTCAAACACAACTTCCCTGACTTTCAACAGAATAATACCAGAATAGCTGCTTTTGGTCCGACCACGGCACAGGAAGTAAGGGATCAAGGTCTAATTTTAGATATCGAAGCACCCATGCCAAATGCACCTAGTATGACCGGGGCTTTGGAGCTTTATATAAAAAAGGCAAATAATTTGTAATTCTTACAATCTTTTATGGTGAAAATCAGTTTAATTGTGTAGAATAGGGTTTTAAAAGATTATTTTATTTATGCATGGTTAAGCTTGAGTTCAATTTCCTGAAGTATCTCTTGGTATTCATATCAAGTTGTTTTTTGTTTTTGGAGGCAGACGGGCAGCAAGATGCCCAATTCACACAGTATATGTATAATAGCACATATTTTAATCCAGCCTTTGCCGGAAAAGATGGGGGCTATAGGTTTTCTGCTCTTCACAGATCACAATGGTTGAATTACTCGGGCAACAATGGTAATCCCCCGATAACCCAATTAGTTTCCGCTCAGGCTGCAATAGAAAAGTTAAAATTGGGAGTTGGCCTTAATTTTGTTAATGATAACATAGGACCTACCACCAATCAGGAAGTGAATCTTTCTTTGGCATATCACAAAAGGTTAAGGATGGGAACATTAAGCTTCGGTGCCATGGGTGGTATTTATTCAAGTACATTAAATTATGAAGACCTAAGAACTGTAAATGAAGACCCAAGACTTCCTCAATCAGGTTCCGAGACTCAGATGAACATCAATTATGGTGCAGGAGTTATTTATGATAGAGGAAAGTATTATATGGCCTTGAGCAGCCGCCATATCAATGAACCGGGCTTTGATTTTGGGGAGGGTGCATTGGAAAACCAATTAAAGAATCATTCTTACCTGATGTTAGGTTATAGGATAAGAACATTTGCGCTTTGGGATTTTGAGCCAAGTATTTTATTGAAAACTGTCTCTTTTAATAATTTTTCCTACGATGTCAGCGTTATAGCGACATACAATCAAAAAGTAAGTGCGGGTTTGGCGTTTAGAGGAGAAGAATCGGTTTCCTTGATTACAGGATATAGCCTTCTTAAAGACAATTCACTTAGAATAGGATATGCATTTGACTTGGTAGTAAGTGGTATAGAAGCCAAATCTCCAACCAGTCATGAGTTCATGTTATCTTATGTATTGCCGGACGTAACAAAAGAGTTCCAAAGGACAATTCAAAGGACTCCAAGATTCAGGTTTTAAAAAAAAAATATAGAAATTGGTAAATTAAATTTGTGTATTTCTAAGAATTTACTTTACTTTTCGCTCTTGTTCCTATTGAAAAATGGACAAGTTATTTAACAACTCATTATATGTAATTTATGTCTAGAAAAATGAATTCACGCATTTTCACCTTGATTTTAGCCCTTTTGGTAGTAGCAGTTCTGCCAAGTTGTGGACTTTTAGGCAAGAAGGGTTCAGCCAGTGAAAAAGACAACAGACGGGGAGAAGTAACTGGTGTTCCGAAGAGAGTCATTTGGCAGCAAGTTTTGCCTAAGGACATGGTGCCCGTAAAGGCAGGGACTTTTTGGATGGGTCAGGCTGATGAGGATATTGCATTCACGCAGTCTTCTTTAAACAAACAGATTACCATCTCGGAATTTTACATGGATAAGTACGAGGTGTCCAACAACAAGTACAGGCAATTTGTAGAAGCCGTAAGGTTAGGTGAATATACCTACAGTACTCCGACTACATTGAAAGATCCTCCCCAGTTCAATCTGGATGAGGTACTTCCTGACTCTACCGTTTGGAACACCAGTTTTACTTTCCATTATGGAGATCCTTTGATGGAGTTCTATTTTGACCATCCAGCTTTTGACAACTATCCCGTAGTTGGTGTAAGCTGGGAGCAGGCACACATGTATTGCCAGTGGAGAACTTATCATCTAAATGCCAATGACAAATCTGATTTCGATTATCCTCAATTCAGGTTACCAACAGAGGCAGAATGGGAGTACGCTGCAAAAGGCGGTAAGGAAGTGGCCAAGTATCCTTGGGGCGGTCCTTATCTGAAAAACAAAAGAGGATGCCTCATGGCCAATTTCAAACCAGGTAGAGGAAATTACATTGATGACGGATTCGCTTACACTGCGCCGGTTGATGTATTTGCTCCGAATGGATTTGGATTGTACAACATGTCAGGCAACGTAGCCGAATGGGTATTGGACGCTTACAGTCCAGTTGGAGGTGCATTGACTTGGGATTTGGATCCTAAGTATGATAACCCGAATGAAAAAAGAAAAGTAGTAAGAGGTGGATCTTGGAAAGACATCGCTCACTACTTGGAAACAAGTACAAGAACTTATGAATTCCAGGATGTAAAAACTGCACATATTGGATTCAGAACAACAATGACCTATTTAGGAAGATCCGGCTCTATGAATGTGAACAACAATAGAAGAAGGAAAAGGTAAAAAAAACAACTCTAAACTTAATCACTCTAAACTCTTTACTTTTATTTATTATGGCAAAGAACAAAAATTCCTTTAAACACAAATTCTACGGTGATATCATGCCCATGATATACGGTATCGGTGCATCAATTGTAATCCTTGGTGCAATGTTTAAAATTCTAGACTGGCAAGGAGCTAGTTTAATGATCGGTGTCGGTCTTACGACAGAAGCACTGATATTTTTCTTATCTGCATTTGAACCAAAACACGAAGAAATAGACTGGTCAAAGGTCTATCCTGAATTGGCAGGTGAAGAACTTGAAGCGGCTAAATCATCCAAAAAAGAGCCAAAAGAAAACATCACCCAGAAATTTGATGATATGCTTTCCAATGCTAAAATTGGTCCTGATTTGTTGGATAGCTTGGGCAAAGGAATGCAGAATCTCGCAACCTCTGCTGAAAGAATGGGCTCGCTTGCAGATGCAGCAGTAGCTACCAATGAATATGCGACAAATGTAAAAACTGCTTCCAAGACTTTGGTGGATATTAACCAATCTTACGGTAAAACAGCAATGGCACTTACTGAGCTTTCAAATGCCTCTACTGATGCTAAGGAATACCACAGTCAAGTGGTAACGGTGACTAAAAACCTCTCAGCACTCAATAATGTCTACGAAATGGAATTATTGGATGCACAGACCCACTTGAAAACATTGAATAAGTTCTATGCCAATATTTCCACGGCTATGGAAGGCCTCAATGAAGCAGGTAAAGAAACTGATCAGTTCAAAAACGAATTGGCCAAACTCAACCAAAACGTGAGCTCACTCAATAAAATATATGGTGGAATGCTAACAGCCATGAAAGGTTAAGCCTAGTTAAAACAATGTTTAATCTTTTTGTGAAATAATATGGCTGGAGGAAAAGAAACACCAAGGCAACGGATGATAGGAATGATGTACCTTGTATTGACAGCTTTGCTGGCTTTGCAGGTAAGTAATCAGATCCTTCAAAAGTTTGTGCTATTGAATGACGGTTTGGAGAGAACCTCAAAAAACTACGTCAATAAGAATATGTTCATGGTATCTACTATAGAGAATACCGTTGAACAACAAGGAAATAATCCCCGTGATGTTCCTAAGGTTGCTGCTTCGCAAGAAGTCAGAAGTAAAACTGCTGATATCTTCAATTACCTGGAAAGTTTAAAACAGGAATTGATTGAAACTTCCAATGCCAGAGACGAAAAAGGTCAGTTCAGGAGTTCATCTTTAAAGAATACCGATGTTCCTGGTAATATCTTCAACAACAACAGGAAAGGGTTTGAAATGCAGGAAAGGCTCAATACTTACCCTGTTGAAATTTCGAAAATATTGAATGACCTTGGAATTGATATGTCTTTTGGGGATATCGCTAAGGATGCTAAGGATATTGAGATTTTCCAGAATGATTCAGAAGCAAGGAATAAAAACTTTGTGAATCTTAATTTCGTGAAATCTCCTGTTGGTGCAGTAATGGCATTGATTTCACAATATCAAAATGAAGTTTTGAACATTGAAAGTGAGGCATTGTCTGCCATAACTACTTCAATTGGTTCATTTTATTTTAAAGCTGATATTGTTGAAGCACGAGTTGCAGCCCTATCCAATGTAGTAGCAGCAGGCACTAAATTCCAAGGAGACATGTTTATTGCCTCATCATCTTCTTCGGATGCTCCGGAGATGACGATTGATGGAAGAGCAGTTCCTGTCGAAAACGGTTTTGGTAAAATAGAATTCACAGCACAACCTGCTAGTCAATATGACGATAGAGGTTTGGCCAAAAGAATCCTTAAAGGTGAAATTACCACCAATGTTGGAGGAGAAACTAAAGTGCTTCCTGTTGAGTATGAATACTACGTTGCCCAGCCGATAATCAAGGTTACTTCAGAAGTAGTCAACCAACTGTATGCTGATTGCGCCAATGATCTTTTGATTGATGTGCCCGCATTGGGTAATTCATATGCTCCAAGTTTCACGGTATCTAACGGTACCTCTATTCAAGGTAGTAGACCCGGGCAGCTGACTGTGATTCCGGGAAGTTCTGGGAAAGTAAACATCGGCGTTAGCAGTGGAGGCAATAAAATCGGAGATGTTTCGTATGATATTAAGCCAGTTCCTGCTCCTACAATCCGTTTGTTTGATGGAAGAGGCGCAATTGACTTAAGTGTTCCATATCCAGCTCCAGGACCTTCAACTTTGATTGTAGAAGCTATTCCTGAACCAACTTTCGGTAGGACGATGGCTAGGGATGCAAATTTCGAAATTACAGGCGGAGAGGTGATTCTCTTAAGAAATGATGTGCCACGTGAAAGGGTAAATATTTCAGGGAAAAATGTAGCTATCAGAAATCTATTGGCTGCAGCTAGAACTGGAGATAACCTGATTGTGAGGGTGACGGAAGTAACAAGAACCAATTTCCGTCAAAATAAGATTAAGACTAACTTGGCGAGTCCTGAAATCTACAGGATAGTAATTAAATAATTGGACAATGCCTTCGGGTATTGCCCCTAAATAAAATGAATATGAAACTTCATACTAAATTCATTGGTCTATTATCGCTTTGTGTGATAATCCTAGGCTTAGATGCAAGAGGACAAGGCGCCACCAGTGTCAATCCATCTTCTTACGGAGACAGACAGTTTAAAAAAGACACCATTTTTTCGGCACATCCTATCAGGGAAGACGATAAGATGTATCAATTGGCTGTCTGGAGAAGGATCGACCTTAGAGAAAAGTACAATCAACCGCTTTACGGATCAGGTGATACCAAAAATGATGGTATAGTCAACCATATCTATAAAGCCATAGTTGAGGACAATGCTTTGGAAGTATTCGGAGACGATAAATTTACAAGACCTTTGTCCATTGCGGAGTTTCAGGAGAATTTCTGGATCGCAGCTAATGGGGATAGTATCTTTGTAAAGCAATTGTATTACTTGGATTTCATGGAAGATTTTGTGTTTGACAAGCACCATTCACAGATCAAATTCGATGTGAAATACATTGAGCTGGTGATGCCTTCGCAGACCAATGCAAATGCAGGACAAAAGACGATAGGATATATCAGATTTAAGGATTTTTACAATCATTTCATGGATCATCCTGAAGCCAAATGGTTGATTTTCCAAAATACTGCAAAAGTACTTACTTATGATCAGGTATTCGATCAAAGGTTATTTAGATCAATTGTCAGAAGATATACAAATCCCGACAATGCTTATATTGCGGATTTGGTTAAATCTGACCATCCCAATCCTGAATTGCAAGCATTTTTAAATTCTCTTGAATTTGAATATAAACTTCTCGATTTCGAAAACGGACTTTGGGAATGGTAAAAAATTAAAGAGCGGTTTCAACCGCTCTTTTTTTCCTTTAATGCATCGTAAACCTTTTCTGCCTTATCTTTTCCCACGATGCTTGATATTTCCTCAAGCGTGGATTCACGTATTTTCTTGAGAGATTTGAATTTGCTCAGCAGTTTTCCTGCAGTGTTCTCACCTATTCCTTCAATATCAGTCAGTTTAGAACCAATAGCATTTTTGCTCCTGACCTGCCTGTGGAAAGTGATAGCAAATCTGTGGGCTTCATCTCTTATCCTTTGTATCAATCTCAGGGATTCTGATTTTTTGTCTATATGGATGGGGAACTGATCTTCAGGAAAATATATTTCCTCCAAGCGCTTGGCAATGCCTATGATAGGAATCTTTCCATAAATGTTTAATTCTTTAAGCGCCTCTACAGAAGAAGAGAGTTGCCCTTTTCCTCCATCGATTACGATTAGTTTTGGTAGTGGTTTTTCTTCTTCAATCAATCGCTGATACCTTCTTCCAACTACTTCTGTCATACTGGCGAAGTCATTGGCACCTATGACCGTTTTGATATGGTAATGTCTATACTCTTTGACGGCCGGCTTTCCGTTTAAGAAGCAGACCATACTTGCAACTGAATTTGTACCCTGAATATTGGAATTGTCAAAGCATTCTATATGGTCTGGCATCTCCTTGAGTGAAAGGTCAGACTGAAGCTGTTTCAATACCCTGAATTTTTTGTCACTTACATCACCTGATGCCAGTAATTTTTCCTTTTTGTAGTATTTGGCATTTTTCAACGAGAGCTCTAACAATTTCTTTTTGTCACCGATTTTTGGAACAGAAAAATTGAAACCTTCAAATTCCTCATCTAATGGTATATTGGCAATGATTTCTTGGGCATCACTATTGAACTGATCTCTAAGTCTTACAATCGCCGTCAGCAATAACTTTGCTTCTGTTTCATCCAATTTTTTCCGTAACTCTACAGTTTTGGTAATGATCACAGCACCATTTATAATTTTCAGGTAGTTTACATAAGCTGTTTTATCATCTGTTTCAATACCAAAAACATCCAAGTTACTGATAGATGGATTGGTAATGAGCGATTTGGCATGGTATTTTTCCAATAATTCCAATTTGTTTTTGAAGTACTGTGCACGTTCGAATGCCAGATTTTCGGCAGCATCTTGCATGTTTTTTTTGAAATAAGTCTTGGCAACACCCATATTTCCTTTCAATATGTTTTTGGCCTGCTCAATTTCATTGAGATAATCAGGTTCTGATTGGAGACCTTCACAAGGCCCTAGACAGTTGCCAAGATGGTATTCCAGACATACTTTATATTTCTGATCACGGATTTTCGTGGGGCTGAGGTCCAACCTGCATGTGCGTATAGTAAATATGCTTCTGATAAGCTCCAGCACATTGTTCATGGCCTTCACACTGGCGAAGGGACCATAAAAAGAGCCTCTCCCAGGAATCATTTTTCTAGTAGGGTAGATTCTTGGAAAAGGCTCATTGGTCAGCAATAAATAAGGATAAGTCTTGTCATCCTTCAGCAGTATATTGTATCTTGGCTGTGTTTTTTTGATCAGGTTGTTTTCTAGCAGCAGCGCATCAAATTCGTTGTCTACAATGGTTATTTCAATCTTTCGGATTTCCCTGACCATTCTTTTGGTCTTATAGTTGACTCCTGTATTTTTCAAAAAATAACTGCTGACTCTTTTTTTGAGGCTCTTGGCCTTTCCTACGTAGATCAGTTCATTTTCTAGATTGTAATATTTATAAACTCCAGGTAAATCAGGGAGATTGTGGTGCTCTTCAACAGCATAAGACGAGGCTTGCATCATGTACAAATATAAAAAAGAGTTTATTTTCTGTAAAAATACCAATGCCTGTATCATTACAGGCATTGGTATTATTTTAAGCTTAGGTACAGTTCAAACATTTGATAATAAGACCGGAACCTTAATTAGAAATCGTTCCTTTTGGCGTCATAATCAAAATCAGAAAACCTGCTGTTTTCAAGCTGATATTTTCCACAATCGATTTCAATGCTCAATGGCCTTTCAGGCCTAGGGAATGCGCCTTTGGTGATTCCCAAGGAAGTGTCAGCATAAACCTTAGACATATATTTGACCCATATTGGTCTTGCTGTCTGTCCGCCCTGTCCACTGACCCAACTTCTGAAGTGAATGGCACGGTCATCTCCGCCTACCCAAGCACCAGAAACCAAGTCTTTGCTTAAGCCCATATACCAACCATCTGAGGCATTTTGCGTGGTTCCTGTTTTCCCACCTAATTGGTTACCTTCATCTCTCAATGACCAAGGGACACCTTGACTTGTTCCCCTTGTTTCTTCAAAACCTCCTCTTAGCATATGTAACATCAAGTAAGCATGTTCCTCACTCATGGCCGGTTTTTTCTTTGGGGTGAATTGCTGCAATAAATTACCGTTTTTATCTTCTATCCTATCAATATAGAATGGGACGATATGTTCTCCTTGATTGACAAAAGTTCCCATCGCACCCACCATTTCCATCACAGAGACATCACTTGTACCTAAAGCCAAAGCCGGAACCTCTTCCAAATCGCTAGTGATTCCTAGTCGGTGGGCAGTTTCAACAACTATTCTTGGCCCCAGTTTTTTCATCATGTATGCAGATACAGAGTTAACCGATTGTGCCATTGCCAATCGGATAGACATCTTCTCATAGGAAAATTTGCCGTCAGCATTTTTTGGGGTCCAGGTAGGCTGTCCAGGAATATTGATTTCTATAGGTTGGTCAACAACGGTGTAACAAGGGCTATAACCATTCTCAATAGCAGCGGCATAAACAAATGCTTTGAAAGTGGAACCAGGCTGCCTTTTACTCTGACGCACATGGTCAAACTTGAAATGTTTGTAATTGATACCCCCAACCCAAGCTTTGATATGACCTGATTTTGGATCCATGGAAACAAATCCGGTTTGAAGGAATTTTTTATAATGCCTCAAGGAATCCATGGTACTCAAAAGTGTATCAATTTCATCCCGATCCCACGAGAAAACTTTCATTCTTTTTTTCTCATTGAGCTTGATATTGACCGAATCTGAATTGGCACCATATCTTTTTACCAAATTCCTGTATGCTTCTGTTCGTTTTACCTGAGTTTCTATAAAGTTGGCTATGACCTGTCCGTTGTTGTCAATCCATGGTTCTCTATTGCCCATTTCTTTTTCAAACTTTCTCTGCAACTCCCTCATATGTTCCTGCACGGCTTCTTCCGCATAGCGTTGCATCCTACTATCGATGGTAGTGTATATTTTGAGTCCATCTCCGAAAAGATCATAAGGTGTTCCATCAGGCTTCAGGTTCTCTTTTGTCCATTTGATCAGATCCGATTTGATTACTTCACGGAAATAGGTGGCCATTCCCTGATTTTGATTTTCCACTTTATAATCAAGTTCAATCGGCATTTTCGTCAATGAGTCATATTCCAACTCACTCAGCATACCGTATTTCTCCATTTGATACAACACGGTATTCCTTCTTCTAAGAGAATTGTCAGGATTAAAGACCGGGCTGTAATAAGATGGTGCTTTGAATAAACCCACAAGCACTGCAGATTCCTGAACATTCAGTTCTGAGGGTTCCTTATTGAAGAAAGTCTTAGATGCAGTTTTTATTCCATAAGCATTACTTCCAAATTCGGAAGTGTTGAGGTAAAGTGTGAGAATCTCATCCTTGGTATAAGATTTTTCCAGCTTAGCAGCCACTATCCATTCCTTGGTTTTGATGATCAGCATTCTAAGTCCCGGCACCCGGCTCAATATGCCCTGAGACTCTAGGTTGCGGGTTTTGAAAAGGTTTTTAGCAGTTTGCTGACTTAAGGTACTTCCACCACCCGCGCCTTGTCTGAGAATTAGGGATTTGAACAAAACTCTTCCCATACTATGTAAATCAATACCTGAATGTTTTTCAAAACGAACATCTTCTGTTGCGATCAGGGCATTGACAAGATTGGGCGAAAGCTCAAAATAGGAAACAGGACTTCGGTTTTCTCTAAAGTAATTCCCCATAAGCATGCCATCAGAGGAATATAATTCGGAGGCAACCTCACTTTGAGGATTTTCCAATTCTTTGAAATCAGGCAACTCACCAAAGAGTCCTAAAAAATTTCCACTGACTGCCCAGACAAATAAAACAAACCCTATCAGTCCCGCTGCGAAGGTTATCCAAATTACTCTAATTATTTTTTGGGTCATTTAAATTCTGAAATTAAGGATGTGGGGATTTTATTGGTATGCTTTCTTATAGAATGATCTGTATTCATCCAGGTTTTTTCTTTTGTTCAATTCTTGGAAATTTTCGATTGAAATCAGGAAAGTATTTGCTTTGTTTTCATCAGAAATGGCTGCAGTTTGGAAATTGTTTAAGAATTTTTCTCTGTAGTCTAGGCCTTTTTCAGCATTGTTAAAAGGACTTACTATGAAAATTACATTTTCACGGCTAAGGTTCATATTGCCGGTACGGAGTCTTGAACTGGCGAAATTCTGAGAATGGAATACTTCAAGGTCAGCCAAAAGATTTTTGGATTCTTTGGATTGGTCTGCAGGAAGGACAATCACAAATATATGGGTTTGATTAGGATTTTCATTGTAAGGACTTTCCTCAACCTCATTATCTTCTTCACTATCTTCCACTATCTGATCTTCATCTTCAAGACTTTCATCCAATTCCTCATCAAGATCATCTCCATTTAAACCATCACTTTCACCAGTCAATACAGCAAGCATAATTCTTGCCATATTTGTCAAATCTTCGTTCTCCGTGGTTTGGATGTAATTTTCGAGCCTTTGTCTATACCGATCAGATTCATCGATTTTACCTGAAACCATTATATCCAAAAGCAATAATCTGTCGGTATTTCTGGTTAGTGGATAAGCTTCTAAAGTTGTACGTATTAGTTGTCTTGAAGTCTGATACTGCCTATTATAATACATTTCATAAGCTTGCTTATAATTTTTGGATGATTCCAAATAAGCCAAATTCCCAACACTTCCATCTGGATTATTTACCGAAAATGTGTATGGAGATTCAGGAAATTCCATGTTTAATCGCTGTGCATAAGCCTGAAAATCTCTGCCGATTTCTTTTTTTGCCAAATAGAGAATGTAGTAGGCTTCAGGTTTTTTGATGGTATTAGGATATTTGGTTATCAAGCTTTCAAGGTATTCTATACTGATCTCGGGAACTCTTAAATCAAAAAACAAAATCTTACCCAATTCAAAATAAGATTTTTCCAAGTCCAATTTCATGGCTTGTATTTGAGCAGGATCGCTTGGTATTTGGGCCAATAGCGTTTCAACATCGGGAATTTGGGAAATAGCGGAATTTTCCTCCAGATCAGCTTCTGCATCTGAATCAGCTAGATCATCAAGATCGGAAGTATTGGTACTTGTAGCAGTGGATTGCAAACTTTGCACATTTCTCCTCCAGTTGTCCTGCAAAGGTCTGTTTCCCCAATTTCTATTAAAATCAATGGAACCTTGCTGCAAGGCTACAGCATTATCAAAGTAAAATGATTCCCCGCCACCTCTGCCACCGAAAGCAAGTAGATTGTCAAAAATTCCGGCAGACTTGGGTTGGTCTTTTATTTCGGCTTGACGAATCAATCGTTCTTCTTCACTTTTAATAAATGCCTCAGCAATCAACTCCTGTTCTTCCCGGCTCAATCCACTGAGTTGGATGAGACTGTCATATTTTTCTACTGTATCATAGTTGGTAACATATCGATCAAGGATTTCTTTTCTTGCCACTATAAAATCATAGGAAGAATCAGTCGGTCTGAAATGTGTCAGGGCACTGTCGAGATAATACTTTGCTGCCCTGAAGTCATTTTTGATATCAAAACTAATTTCGGCCAGTTTTTCATAAATATAACCTTTTTGAATTGGGTTACTTCCCTCTTCCTTTGCAGCTCTCCGGAGGAGAATTTCAGCTTCTTCCAATTCATCCTGTTTCAACTCAAATAGTGCCTTTTCATAAAGAATGACATCTTTCAAATCCCTGTTTTTACTGTCCTTGTATAGGTCATCAAAGTAAGTCCTTACTTTTTTGATATCTTTACTTTTATTGAGTTCGGCCACCTGCTGAGCATACAATAGTGCAAAGAAGCTTCTTTCATAAGGAGGATTCCCCTTGACAGCTTTGAGATAATAGTCATACGCCAATGCATCAAGCCCCTCTCTCTGATAAAGTTGTGCAAGGATAAAGTTGATCCGTGATTTTTCCTTTTTGTCCTTAGTAAAACCGAGCGCTCTATCGAGTGAACCTACTTTTCCGTTTATATCCTCCCTGCTGTCATAATAATAGGCCAGTGTTTTGTAAAGGTGAAATTTATTCTCTTTGCTTATACCGGATTCTTTTGTTAAGAAGTCAATGACATATGTGGCATCCTCAAATTTTTTCTGATCAGTATAAAGTCTCATTAATTGGACAAGACTTTGATGCCTGATTTTTTTCTTTTTGCTGTTGACATTTAAATACCTGAAAGTATTGGCTGCATCATCAAACTCTGCATTGTAATAATCTGCCATTCCTATCAAAAAATAACTTGGATCTTTCCACTTTGAGATCCTATGCCAATCCACAGCACGGGAAGCAAACTCCCGTACCTCTTTTAACAGCTCCTCATTTTGTTCAATAAAAGCACTGTCAATGGTATAGAAAACAGGAAGTACTTGACTGAAGTCCTCCCTATGGTTATTTTGAATACCAGTCTCCAACTCTTCAATTTTAGCATTGGCATAAAAATATGCATTATATTTTGCCGTTGTATTGTGATACATCCTATTAGTAAACGTGTTACGTTCTGAGGAACAGGACAGTACCAGAAGGGTGATGATAAATAGAAATAAATATTTGAATCGGTTCATGCTAACGCCTTTGCCATAATTTTCCTAAATTACTGTAAATGATGTAATTTAGTAAACGCTTCGAATTATTATTATATTTTTGAATCCCCAAATCAAATAGCAAAAGATTGAGTCTTAAGAAAAAAATAGCAAACTGGCTGACCTCAAAATACCTGTTTGTCATCAGAAAAGAACATGATTTTTCTGTTTTAGGATCATTTAATATCTCCTTTGGCAGGATTATCATTCTGTTTTCCTTTTTGTTTATATTATTATTTGCTTTTTCCCTTTTAATGACCAAGACCATCCTAAGACAGTGGTTTGATCCGGTATACATGGAGTCCGAAAACACAGCAAAGATAATTGCCTTATCTGATTTGGTGGACTCCTTGTCTAATACTGTACGGCAAAAAGACAATTATTTGTCAAATATTCAAAGGGTAATCGACGGGGAAAGTGATTTTGACCCATTAATGTCGGAGGATACGTCCACACTTGGAGAAGCAAGACGACCTGAATCCTTTGAGCCTAGTGAAGCAACCAAAAGTATTTTGGAAGAATTCAAAGGGATGCCATTAGATTTCACGGGTCAGATAGAAGTATCTAAAAATACTTTTATAGAAACATTTTTCTTTTCACCTATCAAAGGAGTAATCACCTCAGTGTTTGCGCCACAGAATGACCACTTCGGTGTTGATATTGTAGCCAAAGAAAATGAACCTGTCAAAACCATTGCAGATGGAACAGTCATTCTTTCCACATGGACCTTGGATACAGGTTATATAATCGGCATCCAACATTCTAACGAATTGATTTCTATTTATAAACATAATTCGGTATTATTGAAGAAGATTGGAGATGTAGTTAGAGGAGGAGAAATTATTTCCATTATTGGAAATACAGGTGAGCTTACTTCAGGACAACATCTCCATTTTGAACTTTGGTACAAAGGTACCCCACTTAATCCCCAAGAATTCATCACATTTGATTAGCTATGTTCAACAACAACACAACAGAAAAGAAATCGGCTGTGGAGATGGTCAACTCCACAAATGTAATTTCGAAGGAAACCAAGATTGTAGGTGATATCGATGCCTCAGGTAACATCCGCATAGAAGGACACTTGGAAGGTTTAGTCCAATCCAAGACTAAGATCGTGATTGGAGATTCCGCCATCATTATTGGCAATATTTCATCACCCGATGCAGAAATTTCAGGTAAGGTAGAAGGAGAGGTACACTGTTCGGGAACCCTCTACCTCAACAAAACCGCAATTGTGACTGGAAACATCACTACCCAAAAACTTGTGGTAGAAAACGGTGCGGTTTTCAATGGAAAATGTCAGATGACATCTTCAAGCCAATCCTTGGTAATTTCCAAGTCAAACCAAAGTGAAGAGCAGCCAAAAAAACAAATCGCCTCACTCTAATACCTATCTCAAATATATAGGTCTTTCTTTTCAGCTATTCACCATTATTGGACTGGGCACTTGGCTAGGATGGTATGTTCAACAAAAAAGCCTGATGAGGTTTCCTGTTTGGCTTTTGCTGTTTTGTTTCCTATCTATCTTGGTTGCTTTTTATCAATTGTTCATCAGTATGAAAAATGATGAAAAATCAGAGGATGACAAGAAAAAATTATAGTTTTGAGGCCTACATGTCTTAAAAATGAAGGCCATAAAAAAACTGACCATTAAATTATTGTTTTTTTCACTGATAATCGCAGGTATCATCTTCCTTTTGCAGGAATATATCAAGGTTGATTGGGTGCATGAAACTATGTGGATGATTCTGTCATTCTTTGTTCTTCTAACATGGTTGACGGGAATGTTCTCACATTATCTTTTGGAGCTGAGCAAAGAAAATTCCGTCAATATTCTTTTAGGTGCAATGGCCATTCGTTTTTTGGCAAGTATTGGTTTTGTTGCTATCCTACTTTTCATCGGCACTGAAAATTTAATTTTGTTTGTGGTCAATTTCTTTGCGATTTATTTCTTTTACTTATTGTTTGATATATACACCTTAATAAGTAATTTGCGCCCAAATTCAAATTAGGTACTAAAAAATCATTTGATGGTCCGTAAATTTCTTTGCCTAAGTATTTTATTTTCAGTATTTTGGCTAAGCTTTTCAAATTCTGTCCAAGCAGCCGGAGACGATGAGAGTAAGACGGGGTTTCTAATCCCTCACGTAATGGACAATTACGAATGGCATTTCGCTACAATTGGCCACACTCACGTCACTTTACCACTTCCGGTGATCATTTATTCTCCTGATCAAGGACTGGAGTTCTTTTTGTCTTCTAATTTCCAAAATCATGACACTCACAAATTCGGTAAAAATTATGGTGTAAGTGGATATTACATAGATGAAGATCATGCCCTTCATGCCGAGGATGAGTCAAGGACATTTTATGATATTTCTATCACCAAAAACGTAATGATGATGTTTATTATCATTGCTCTTTTGCTTTATTTGATGTTGTCAACTGCCAAGCATTATAGAAATAATCCTGGAACCGCACCGAAAGGAATTGCCTCCTTTATAGAGCCATTGGTGATTTTTGTAAGGGATGAGATAGCATTGACGCAGATCGGACCCAAGCACTATAGAAGATTTACTCCATACTTATTGACCCTTTTCTTTTTTATATGGATAGGTAACCTCATTGGTTTATTCCCAGAAGCGGGCAATCTTACAGGAAATATTGCATTTACCTTGGTATTGGGTGTATTTACCTTGTTATTGACAGTTTTCAATGGGAATAAAGGATATTGGAAACATATATTTATGCCACCAGGTGTACCAATTGCGCTTTTACCGATAATTGTTCCTGTGGAAATCATCGGTATTTTCACCAAACCAGCGTCTCTTGTTGTCAGGCTATTTGTGGCAATTACAGCAGGCCACATCGTGATCTTGAGTTTTGTTGCCTTAATATTCGTTTTTGAATCCATGGTAGTTGGTGTTGCAAGTACTTTGATGGTTGTATTTATCAACTTGATCGAACTCTTGGTTGCGACTATTCAGGCTTATGTATTTACCCTGTTTACAGCCATGTATGTTGGAACGGCTGTAGCAGACCATGATCATCATTAATTTAGAATTTCTTTGTTCAATTTATAAAACTAAACAAGTATGTTAACTTCAATCTTATTAACTGCCGGATTTGCACTGATGGGTGCTGGTATCGGTGCTGGAATTGTTGCAATAGGCGCAGGTCTAGGTATTGGTAGAATCGGTGGTCAAGCGATGGAGGGCATTGCCCGTCAACCTGAAGCAGCTGGAAAAATCCAAACTGCCATGTTGATTATCGCTGCACTTATTGAAGTGGTTTCCCTGTTTGCAGTAGTAGTTTGTCTACTTATTGCTTTGGGTGATTACACTTTGTAAAAAGAATCAAGAGGTTGGCGATAGGCCAACCTCTTTCTTTAATTGGACAAGTATTAAAAAAAAAAATAATTCAATATGGGACTTATTACTCCAGGTTTAGGTTTGATCTTTTGGTCCGCTCTTGGATTTCTGATCGTTCTGTTTATCCTTTCCAAGTATGCTTGGAAGCCAATACTTTCGGCATTGGATGATAGAGAAAGAAGCATTGAAGAAGCTCTGAAATCAGCAGAGATTGCCAGAAATGAAATGGCTAACCTAAAAGCTGAAAATGAAAAAATCATTCATGAAGCAAAAATAGAAAGAGATGAGATGTTGCATAGAGCAAGTGAGACTTCTAAGCAGATGATTGAAGAGGCCAAAAACGCGGCTTCTCTTGAAGGTGCTAAAATGATTGAGAATGCAAAAGCAGCCATTGAAACCGAAAAGCTTGCTGCTTTGGAAGAGGTTAAGGTTCAGGTTGGTGTTTTATCCCTGGAAATAGCTGAAAAATTATTAAAGGAAAACTTAACTAAGGATGCTGCACAACAGGCATTGATAGAGCAATTTGTAAATGATCTTAAGCTGAACTAAATATGTCAGATTTTAAAGTCGCATCCCGGTATGCAAAAGCATTGTTAGAGCTTTCCGTCGAAAAAAATCAGCTTGAAGAAGTCATAGGGGATGTTAATCGGTTGTTGTCTATTGCATTAGAGAACAGAGATTTTGTACTCATGTTGGAAAGTCCAATTGTATCCACAGATAAGAAGTTGAATATCCTCAAGGCACTTTTTGAAAAGACAGCCAATAAAATTACAATTACCTTTTTTGAAATAGTAACGAGGAAGAATAGATCCGCTGTCCTTTTGGCTACAGCAAAGGAATTTCAAAGACAGTACAATCTTCATATGGGAATACAAGTGGCAGAGGTAACGACTACCTTACCGCTTAATGAAGGCCTAAAGAAAAGTTTTGTAGAAATTGTCAAAGAAATTTCAGGACTTGAAAAGGTAGAATTGGTTGAAAAAATAAACAAAGATATAATCGGTGGATTTGTCCTAAAAGTAAACGATAAGCTTCTTGACGACTCAATTAGCGGAAAATTGAGGACATTGAGACTCAGATTTGCCCAGAGATATTTCGTCAAAACATTCTAAAATCATTGAAAAACATTTTAATATAAATATAATGGCACAAGTTAGACCTGATGAAGTTTCAGCGATATTGAGAGAACAACTTTCCAATGTCAAAACTGAGGCTGAACTTGAAGAAGTGGGAACTGTACTCCAAGTGGGTGACGGTGTAGCCCGTATATATGGACTTACCAAAGCCCAAGCCGGTGAATTGTTGGAATTTGACAACGGTCTTAAAGCGATGGTTCTCAACTTGGAAGAAGACAATGTAGGTGCTGTACTATTTGGAGATTCCAAACTGGTAAAGGAAGGCGACAATGTCAAGAGAACCAAGAAGATTGCTTCTATCAAAGTAGGCGATGGTATGCTTGGAAGGGTGGTAGATACTCTTGGTAACCCAATTGACGGAAAAGGTCCATTAGAGGGACAACTATATGAAATGCCTTTGGAGCGTAAAGCACCTGGGGTAATTTACCGACAGCCGGTTACTGAACCACTTCAAACTGGTATCAAAGCAATTGACTCTATGATTCCAATTGGTAGGGGCCAGCGTGAATTGATCATTGGTGACCGTCAGACAGGTAAAACTGCAGTTGCCATAGATACAATCCTAAACCAAAAAGAATTTTACGAAAGAGGAGAACCTGTATTTTGTATATATGTAGCCATAGGTCAAAAAGCTTCTACTGTTGCGAGTATTGTAGCGGCACTTGAAAAAGGTGGTGCGCTTCCATATTCTGTTGTAGTATCAGCTTCTGCTTCAGATCCGGCCCCAATGCAATTTTTTGCGCCATTTACAGGTGCTTGTATCGGTGAATTTGTACGGGATACCGGTCGTCCAGCTTTGATTATTTTTGATGACCTTTCCAAGCAGGCAGTTGCATATAGAGAGGTGTCTTTGTTATTGAGAAGACCACCGGGACGTGAGGCTTATCCAGGTGACGTGTTTTATCTTCACTCCAGATTATTGGAAAGAGCTGCTAAAATCAACGATTCTGATGAGATTGCGAGGCAAATGAATGATTTGCCGGAATCAATCAGGCATTTGGTGAAAGGCGGCGGATCTTTGACAGCTTTACCAATTATTGAAACCCAAGGCGGTGACGTTTCTGCTTATATTCCTACCAATGTAATCTCTATTACTGATGGACAGATTTTCCTAGAGACCAACCTATTTAACGCAGGTATCCGTCCTGCGATCAATGTGGGTATCTCGGTATCCAGGGTTGGAGGTAATGCACAGATCAAAGCCATGAAAAAGGTTGCAGGTACGCTAAAACTTGATCAGGCGCAGTTCCGTGAACTGGAGGCTTTCTCCAAATTCGGATCTGATTTAGATCCTACCACTAAAAGAACTATCGATAGAGGTAGGAGAAACCAAGAAATTTTGAAACAACCTCAATATTCACCTGTTCCGGTGGAATACCAGGTGGCAATAATCTATGTTTCCACTAAAGGATTCATGGATAGCATCCCTGTTGATAAAGCGAGACAATTCGAAAAAGAGTTTTTCAATCTTTTGAAGAGCAGTTATCCTGACGCATTAAAGTTGATTCTTAAAGGCGATATAGATGCAGCGGGAAAAATTCTTGAACAGGCAGCTAAGGATTTGTCTATAAAATATGCCAAACAATAATTCAACAATTAACAGGTCTTGAGAAACCGAAACTTTTCAGGACCTGTTCCAAAATATTTATTTTCTGACTATAGCATCTTATGGCAAACCTTAAGGAAGTAAAACAAAGAATCACTTCGGTGACCTCTACCCAGCAGATTACCCGTGCCATGAAAATGGTAGCGGCAGCAAAGCTTCGTAGAGCCCAAGATAGGATTCTTAAAATGCGTCCCTATTCCCAAAAACTCACTGTTATCCTTAATGATGTGATATCAGGTATGGGTGATGAATTGGAGGTGGTTTATGCTGAACAAAGGCCTGTTCAAAATGTCCTAGTGGTTGTAATGACTTCTGACAAAGGACTATGTGGTGCTTTTAATTCAAATGCCATCAAGGCTGGAGTTAATTTGATTGAAAAAAAATTCAAGGATTCAAACGTGACCATACTTCCTTTAGGGAAAAAAGCCTTTGAGTTTTTCTCAAAAAAGGGATATCAGGTAAATGCCGATTATTACGGGATTTTTGCTGACGTGGCTTATGATGATGTCCGTAAAATTGCACTTTATGCCATGGAAGGTTTTGCTTCCAAGAAGTTTGACCGTGTGATGATGGTTTATAATCATTTCAGAAATGTGGCGATACAGGATTTGACAGTTGAGCAGTTTCTTCCTATGGGGGTGAATCCAGCAGAAGCTACTTCTGTAAGTAATACGGATTATATCCTATCACCTTCCAAAGAATACGTGGTTCAGGATTTAGTGCCTACTGCATTGAAGACACAATTCTTCAAAGCAGTTTTGGAAAGTAATGCCTCTGAACATGGTGCAAGGATGACCTCTATGGACAAGGCTACAGAAAATGCAGGAGATTTATTGAAAGAATTGAAGTTGCTTTACAACAGATCTCGTCAGGCTGCCATTACAAATGAAATCCTAGAGATTGTTGCTGGTGCAAATGCCCTTGAAGGGAGTTAAAATATAGCTAACAATTAAACCCTAAAAGCTGCCGAATAGGCAGCTTTTTTACTTTATGGCTTTTGAAATCTCGGTAGCCATAATGGTCAATCCTTCAGTATTTGGATGAATGCCATCTGGTAATAAGTCGGAGTGTTCCAATAAAGGATTATAAAGGTTGATGACCTTTGATTTAGACTTTTTAGCTATTTCCAATAGCATTGGTCTCATCTCATTTACCAAAATATCTTCAGTGATTCCATAGTTAGTTTTGAAAACTGGAACAGGAATACAGATGTAGACTTTACCCTTTTTGGGCATATGTTTTTTGTATGTGTTTATCAGGTCAATATAATCCTGAACAAACTCATCTTTGAATTGCCAATTTTGTGATTTTGAATCATTCGTCCCTAATTTGATGATTAGGATATCAGGCTGAAAACCCTTTACCTCTTCAAATTGAGGTTCATTCCAGTACGGATAGTCCCCTTTTCTTAATAATGTTCTACCACTTACTCCAAAATTTCTCACCTCATAAGTTTCTCCAAGTATCTCCTGAAGTTGAAGCGGGTAACTTTCAGGGTGTTCCCGTCCAGGTCCTTGGGTTATACTGTTTCCCACACAGGCGACTTTGATTTTGGTTTGTGGAAATGCAAAAGAAATTAATGTTAGAACCAATAATGGTGTCAATAGGAGTTTTTTCATAGGATCAGATTTTTACGATGTCAATATATAAATTATCATAAGTCAAAAACCATTTCAGCTTTTAAATTTATTGGCTATATATTTATGCTTGATGAAAGCATTTACTAGAACCTTGTATTTTTTCAACCTACTGTCAATAGATGTGGTATTCGGTTCGATGGCGGGGATGTATTTCTTTTCAGAGATTCTTGAAACTTCCTGTCCCCTTCTGTCTTATTTCCTATTGGGATTCGCTGTTTGGGGAATCTATACTTTGGATCATTTGGTTGATGCTAAGTTGGCCAAAGAAAAAGCTACTTCGCCAAGACATCAATTTCATCAGAAATATTTTAGATTAATATCAATATCTTGGTTACTTGTTATGCTGATTGGGTTTTTACTTTTGATTTTCTTTTCAGAAATCTACTTTACGATTATCCCTGGAATTATTTTAGCCCTTTCGATGGCGCTTTGGATGGGTTGCCTGAAATGGTTTGGAGAAAAAGCGTCATGGCTAAAAGAAATTTCTACGGCTGGATTTTATGTTTCAGGGATTACTTTGGTTCCATGGATATTAAAAAGTCCTGATTTTGATCCAAAGATTTATTTTCTATTGGTGTTAGCTTATTTGATTATTGCTTTTTTAAATCTTCTAATACTCTCATTTATCGATCAAAAGGGTGATGAAAGGGACAAATTTGGATCAATATTAGTTTTATTTACAAAAACCCAGATATCTAGTTTGATTTGGTATTTGGGAGTTTTTTGTCTTATATTTTTGATAATAATCCTATTTTGGCAACCATCTTTTTTCAGAATTCATACCAGCCTGCTTTTGTTGATGCTATTGTTCCACCTTATTCAGTTTGCTTCAATTGGCAAAGATGTAGCAGTTGTCCGGCAAAAATTGGAAGCTGTTTTTATCTTACCATTGGTTTTGCTGCTGATTTAACAATCTTAACTTCAGTCTGCTTTTTGAATCAGTCTATTAATGATTTCATCAAAATAGGCTCCATTATAAGGTCCAAACCAGTTCATATCCCTAACCTCATAGAGTTTATAATTGTAGTATTGGTCGGGTGTAATGTATCCTATATATCCTCCGTTGAAGCAAGTGATGATCAGATTAAGACCTTTTTCATTGGCAATGGATTCCCATTGGGACATAAATACTCCTGAAATTTCCCCACTGGAACTTATAAATAAAGTGTTTCCGATTTGGACCCAATCAAAATGAGGATTGGTATCACCAAATACCAAGTTGAATATCCAAGGGCGAATACGGGTTTTTTCCCTTATCCGATAATGGGCTTTTCGAAGTGCTAGTGGAATGAGAGCCATTTTTAGATTATTTTGGCTATTTTTTTCAGTCAAAACGATGTTGCCATCTATATTTTCGTGAAGGACCTTTGCATATTCCAAAACATTTTCTGCCAAGTTTCCATTGGCCACGGGTCTATGACTGCCGACAGTGCCAGCTGCAAAAAGTGAAAAATCATAGCCTGAATCTTCCATAAATTTTGTTAGGTAATGTGGATAATCACCTGACAAACCCATAAACTTTGAATTGAGAATAGTAGGATGGGCGCTAAAGGTAAGGATGGTTGCCTTCTGACCGTTCTTTTTTTCAAATATCATTTGTCGGACAAAAGGATCTATCGGATCTTCTGCTACCAGTCGATTTGCGACCAATGAATCTGCCCGGGACTTTTGAAAAAATATGTTTACTGAATCTTGACTGCTGAGAGCATGTTTTAGGCTTTCTATGGTTTTTGATGTCAGTAAGTTCATTATTTTTTCATCTTTTCCTCCCAATGCAAGCTTACCGACAATTCCGGGAATATAGCCTCCCATGCCACTATGCGTATGAGTAGCTGTAAAATAAATGTAATCAAGGGGTAAATTTTCTTTTTCTATAGCTTCATTGACCTTTTGATGAAGGTAAGGATGAACAATCATCAGTTCATAATTTAAAAAAGCGATATTGGATATACCGTTACCTAAAACCAAAGTTTTAATAAAGCTGCTGTCCTGTACAAATTGGTATTTTCCACGAGGTTTGTATCCTACTAGTTTTGCTGGACTATTTGGGGTTGCATTTACAGATGACCAACCGGCCAGCCATGCTGCACCTTCAGAAGAGTGCATAGGGAGGGTATCCAAATGGGCCATGGTTTCATGGTAATAATCCATTTCTTTATAGTCCATCCAATCGACTCTTGTCAAAGTAGCCAAAGCCAAAAAAACAATGATACCCACTATCCATGCAAATACCTTAAAAATTCTATGAGCAATGGATTTGGGCATTACTATTTTGAGTTTATGAAAGTTACAAAAACCAAAGAAAGAGGAAAAAAAGTAAGCACGAATTTTCCATTCAACTTATGATGCTTAAACTGGGTTAAAATCAATGATTCTATTTTTAATTTAAAATACTTTTACTTCAAGATTCATATTCAAATGTGCCGTGTTTTCCCTGCACGGTTACTTTTTTACCTTCATGAGGGAGGACTCTTCCGATGATTTTAGCTTCAACACCCAAAGTTTCGGCTATATCAATGATTTCTTCAGCATATCGTTCTTCCAGGTATATTTCCATGCGGTGTCCCATATTGAATACTTTATACATTTCCTTCCAGTCGGTTTTACTTTCTTCCTGAATGGTTCGGAAAAGCACAGGAGTTTCAAAAAGGTTGTCTTTTACGACATGGACATTGTCTACAAAATGGAGCACTTTTGTCTGCGCTCCACCACTACAATGCACAATCCCATTGATTTTAGGACGTAGGTATTTCAAAACATCTACCATTATTGGTGCATAAGTCCTAGTTGGGGATAATACCAGTTTACCCATATCGACGGGTAGACCTGGAGCTGGGTCGGTCAAATTGTACTTACCAGAATATACCAACTCATCAGGTACCGCTGGGTCGTAGCTTTCAGGATATTTTGTTTTCAGTAATTTGCTGAATATGTCATGTCTGGCTGAGGTAAGACCGTTGCTGCCCATTCCTCCATTGAAAAAATCCTCATAGGTGGCCTGGCCTGATGAGGATAGACCAACAACCACATCACCGGCCCTGATCTTTTCATTGGAGATCACATCATCCCTTCTCATGCGACATGTGACTGTACTGTCCACAATCACCGTCCTGACAAGGTCACCGACATCGGCTGTTTCCCCACCTGTTAGGACTACATTTACCCCATGGTCTCTCAGCATTTGCAGGACTTCTTCTGTGCCGTTGATAATAGCTGAGATCACCTCACCGGGGATCAGGTTTTTATTTCTCCCAATCGTGGATGAGACAAGTATATTGTTGATGGCACCGACACAAAGCAGGTCATCGATATTCATGATAATGGCATCCTGAGCGATACCTTTCCATACACTTAAATCACCTGTTTCTTTCCAATACATGTAAGCCAATGACGACTTTGTGCCTGCCCCATCTGCATGCATGATATTGCAGAATTCCGGGTCATTTCCCAAAGTATCTTCAACTATTTTGCAGAATGCCTTAGGAAAAAGTCCTTTATCTAATTTCGAAATTGCTTGGTGTACATCTTCTTTGGAGGCAGAAACACCCCTTCGCATATACCTTTCGTTCATGAGGGTTTTGGGATTGGTTATATGGAAGACAAAGGTAAGGATTAAAAGGGTGATTTCATTTCCTCTAACAACTCATCAATCAATTTATCTATTCCCCTACTAGCAGTTCTTGTCTTATTTTCCACAATATTTCCATTCCAGTCGATAAGGACTGAATGCGGAATCCCAAGAATGCCATAATCATTTTTTAGCTTTCGGGTCCAATTCTCCTCAGCAAAGAGATTGTCCATTTTAAGATCATATTTGCGGATATATTCCTTCCACCTTTCCGGTTTGGATTCAATGCAGATGTTCAGGAATTTTACAGGCTTTCCTTTATATTTTTCCACAAGAGCATTTTCATGGGGAAATTCCTCAATACAGGGCTTGCACCAATCTGCCCAAAAATTTATCAGCAAAATGTTGCCGAGATAGTCTTTGGATTCTACATCTTCTCCCATTTGATTTTCAAGAAAGAAATAGGGCATTTGTGTCCCAGGCTTCAATGTCACACTTGATTCATAGAACTCCCTGATTAAATCCCGTAATTCCTCATCAGTGAAATAATTTAAAACCAAAGAATCATATTCCGATCTGACATTCTTAATCAACATGCTTGAAAGTTCGGCTAAGTAGGCATCTTTAACTTTACCAGCAAACAATTTATCAATTTCTTGCGCTTTCAATATTATAAATGATTGCTTGGTATCGCTACTATCAGTTTTATAAGCCGATAATTTTTGGCTGTGAAAATTGGCGTATTCATGTAAAAAAAGCATATAATTTGACTCCCCGATAAATTTCTCATTTTCCAATTGTACGGATTGTGCCAATTCTTCCATAAACCCCTCAGGAATCTCATCTTCGATTTTGAGCATGCTTTTTCTGTAGGATATGCTGTTCATTTTATTTGCCACATTTCTATATGCCAATCTTTCCTTTTCCAGCTTTACATACCAATCAGGCAAATATGACTTGTTGGATTCGAGGTTTTTCAATTGGACCTGATGAACCGAGTCACTTAATTGGATGAATCGCTTAAATTCTTTTTCTCCATGAGTTGCCATGGCACTGACATGATTAAGCTTGTTAAAGCCCAAGTCTTTTTTAGAGTTTTGATAAAGAAATTGGTTGATACTTTCCAAAGAACCAGAGAAATCAATCGAATCATTTTTATAAATAGTAATGGTTTCATTAGAACCGGGTAGCATAAAAACATTGAAGTCTACTTTGTTTAAGTCCAAATAGATATAATCCATGCTATGGTTTTTCAAGTTTACCGAATAACTTTCTCCTTGGTCCACTACAGCATTAATATCAACAAAGTCCACCGGAATGCTGGACCACTTTTCAAATTTGACCTGAACAGGTGAATTGCTTAAATTTTTGAAAGTGAGTTTACTTTCACCTTTTAAGTCAAATTTTATTTCAGGAGCTTTTTGCTTTTCCCTGCATTCCTGAAAAAGCGCGAGAAATGCAATTAGAATAAATATTAGAGTTTTTTTTACCATAGGAGATTCCATCAATTAAAAATATAGTATTAGTAATCAAGTTCCAAATTTGGAAAGAATCGAATTTACCGTTTATGAATTAAATTTTTTCTTTCCCCTTGAAACCTTATTTTTACGCACCGTTAGAACATGCGTTAAAATCGATTATTTATATGCCATATTTATTTACTTCAGAGTCAGTATCTGAAGGTCATCCCGATAAAATCGCCGACCAGATTTCAGATGCGTTGATTGACAATTTTTTGGCCTTTGATCCCAGTTCAAAAGTTGCTTGTGAAACGCTTGTTACCACAGGACAGGTTATTCTTGCCGGTGAGGTAAAATCCGAGACCTATCTGGATGTACAGAAAATCGCCAGGGATGTGATCAACCGTATTGGTTATACGAAAGGTGACTATATGTTTGATGGGAACTCCTGTGGAATTCTTTCTGCCATCCATGAACAATCCCCTGATATCAATCAAGGGGTGGACAGGTCCAATCCAGAAGAACAAGGTGCCGGAGACCAAGGAATGATGTTCGGTTATGCCACAAAGGAAACTGATAATTATATGCCTTTGGCTTTGGACCTTTCACACAGGATATTGAGAGAATTAGCTCTACTCAGAAGAGAAAATAAGGAAATAACCTATCTCAGGCCGGATGCGAAGTCTCAGGTTACTATTGAGTATTCAGATGATAACGTCCCCCAAAGAATTGATGCGGTTGTTGTATCTACACAACATGATGATTTTGACGATGAACCTGAAATGTTGGCTAAGATCAAAAGTGACATGATCAATTTTTTGATTCCGAGGGTGGTTGCTCAATTGAAGCCTGAAATCCAAGCATTATTTACGGATAAAATCACTTACCATATTAATCCGACCGGAAAATTTGTAATTGGGGGTCCTCATGGTGATACTGGTTTAACTGGTAGAAAAATTATTGTAGATACTTATGGAGGAAAAGGCGCTCACGGGGGAGGTGCATTCTCCGGGAAAGACCCCTCAAAAGTAGACCGTTCAGCTGCTTATGCTACGAGGCATATCGCCAAGAATATGGTGGCGGCAGGCATCGCCGATGAAATATTGGTACAGGTTTCTTATGCCATTGGTGTGGCCAAGCCTATGGGTATTTATGTCAATACTTATGGAACATCCAAAGTACAGTTAAGTGATGGGGAGATTGCCAAAAAAGTGGAAAAACTCTTTGATATGCGACCCTACGCCATAGAGCAGAGGTTGAAACTTAGAAGTCCAATTTATGAGGAAACTGCCGCCTATGGTCACATGGGAAGGAAAAATGAAGTGGTCACCAAAACTTTCAAAACTCCTGATGGCAAGACCTTGACTTTTGATGTAGAACTGTTTACCTGGGAAAAGTTAGATTATGTGGATTCCATAAAGAGAACTTTCAATCTTTAAATCAAGCGGCTTTTATGCCGCTTTTTTTGTAAAATCTAAATTTGGCACATGTTATTGTATTCCCAACTCTTTCTTGTCTTTCATCACTCGCGCGGGCATTCAGAACTATAAGCACTCGCTTCCTGGTTCTCTAATTTTCGGGACAGGCTTTGTTTCTTGTTTCTAACCCTTTCATATCTTGTTAGTCTACCTCCGAGGTATCTCTATTTTTTCTCTTTTTTCCGCCTTCTCACCTCTTCAGCTTCCATTTTCCTTCTTTTAGGAACCTTTGGTTGACCTAGTCCAAGGCTACCTTTTAGCCCACTAAGGGTTGTGCTCCACAAGTAATTAAAAATGAACCGTTCGGTATCTCGAAGTTCATATATGTTGGAGCTGATGGGTTTTCTGAGATATCTTCTTGGGTTATTGCTTCGGACAGCAAAGGTATTGAGAACGAAAGTGAGTATGGCTGTTCTACCGGTACCTCTTTCGAGAGTCCTTTCATCCAATAATTCCAGTTTTAAATCCGAATACAACAAAATCATTCTACCCACGGCTTCTTTCTCATCCGCCGTAAATGACCAATCAGCACCATTGATTTTTCCCTCCGTGACACGCAAAAATGCATTGGATTGAAGAATTGAATTCAAATATTCCAGATCAAACTCACCCATTTGAGCACTGATTTTCATTGGAAAAGGTTTTTCAAAAAACAATTGTCCCTGAAGATTCAGATCAGCCTGACCATTGAGTTTGGCATTGGCCAAAAGAAAAATTTCTTCAACAGGAAATGGTTCATTTTCTTTGGTCAGATGGAATGGGTAAAAAGCCACATTCATATTGCTGAAAGAAATATTTCCTGGGACCATACCATTCTCAGGAAATTCAAGATAATTTATGGTGGCATTTTCAATAAATAATGAATCTAGGGATAACTGAACTCCTGCCTTTTTCATTAATTCCTGCGGCATAGCCTTGAAAACATCCTGCTTTTTAGGGAATCTTTTATCTCTGAAAAGATCAGCCTTGATATCGCTAATTCTGATTGATTTGGCAACAATGGTTTCATTTTCCAAAAAACCATCAAGGTCAGCTCCATCTATTATGATGACTGGAATGTGGATATTGGCTACATCAGTCTGCATTCCTACCATCCTGCTATACTGATACCTACCATACCTGGGTATAAATTCAACATTGGTGAGTTTTATTTCATTATTAGTTAATGAAATCAGACCGATTTTTACTTTGTTCAAACTGTCTTTAAGGAGGATTTCATAGTTTGGGAGAGTCAGTTGAAAATCTTTTTTGAGTAATTCTTTTCTGTTCAATCTACTGAGATCTATAAGGTCAAATTGTAACTTCTCAAGTCCAAAATTGATTGATTTAAATTCTTGAGGTGCTTTTGATGAGTTTTTATCAAAAATAGCAAAGTCCCCTTCAACAATTTCAAATTCATCAATTCTTAAACTTTCTAGAATTCCTTTTTCAGTTGATTTTTCTTCTTTCCTTACATTTACAGGTTTTTCTTGGTCAATAAAAAATTCGAGGTCTGGTCTAAAAAGCCTGAGTTCTTTTATCCAAAGATCTTTACTGGTCTGCAATTCAGCCAGTGAATTTGTTTTGATCAGGGCTGTAGGAATATGTCCTGAAAAAACAGGTACTCCTGGTTTTCCGGAAAGGTTTTTGGGAATAATCCTGAAATTATTGACCAATATTCCTTCATACCTTGTGTCAAGTTCTACTTTGGAAAATGTCACCTGATGAATACTGTCATTTAAGGTTAACCAAAATTCATCAATACCCAAAGACATACCGCCAAAAAAGCCTGCAATTTCACCTTTTGCAATTTTTGCGGAATCCAGAAGAAAGTCAAAAACACTTAAATTTATCCCTGTATTGATCAAGTCCCGCTGAATTCCCTTGTCTCTGAAAGAAAGACTGAACTGGGCATTGCTGGCTTCAATCGTGTCAATCATAACGATTTCAATGTTTTTTGGAAGGGTTCTGTCCCTTGCCCTCCTTCTAGTGGATTGTGCTTCGGTGTCTCTCCAGTCATTGTTGACTAATATTTCAACCGCCGAACCTGTAAGATTGACCATTTCAAGGTTCAATGTATTGTCAAATAAAAATGCTTCAAGATCCACTCCTCTAAACGAGAGAGAGGGTATTACTGCTGTAATTCTGGTTTTATCAGAAAATCCTACGCTTGGAGTAAGTCTGACATTTCGAGTTATAATTTCTTCTTTTGCAGTGTTGAAATTGATCCTGTCTGCTAGGATATTATATTTGCCACCTGCTATATTAAATATATAATTGTTGAGACTAAGGTCCACTTCATCAGAAAAAAGCGAATTGATGGCATCTGGATTGATTCCTTCATAAATATGAAAGTTTTTGACCGCAACAGAAACATTATCCTCCGAAAATGTCCTGGTCCTGTCTCCAAATAAGTTTTCATAATTCAAGGTTGCACGTTGAATGATAAGGGAATCTACCTGAACTTCTGAAAAGTAATTGGTCAATAAATTCAGCATTTCCCCACTGTCCATTTTTTCCGAATCGTCTCCAACCTTAGGACGATATCTATAGAGATTTATCTTGGGAGACGGGATTCGGATTTGCTGGACTTTGAGTATGCCATCAAAGTAGGCCTTCCTAACATCCACTCCTGTAGCTTGAAATTGGGGAACAAAGATGTCCAATGTTGTACTGACACCATATCTGTCCACAGATGTCTGAATCTGGCTTTTGTTGAATGGTTGGAGGGCAAAGCCATTGATCCTTATCTGACCGTTTTTTGTATCAATAAATACCCTATCGGCCTTAAAGACATGAAGGTTATCCGCTAATTTTAGGGCGTAGTCTTCTAATTCAAGCTGTAAGTGGTCTGCCCAGAATATTCCCTTACTATCGGACTCCTCCGTTTCCTGGTCAAGGGCAAAGTTTTCCAATACCACACTTACTTTGCCAAATGAAAGACTATCCTGTCTGATTCTGATGTTATTGTCCACTACGAGCGATCCTTCCTTAATGACCAAACGGTTTACGTAGATGCCTTCAAGGTAATCCCTCGATATTTTTTTTAAGTCAAAAGCTCCTTCCTGATTTTTACCACCCTGAACGTCCCTGAGCAAAATATTAGGATTGTTGATAACAATTTCATTGATATCAATGATGCCCTGATTATAAGTTTTCTTGAGATTGGCATTGTTGATCATCAATTCGGGAACTTCAATTTCCAAAAGGGTTTTACCCTCAGGCTGTTGATTTTCATTTATCGGGAAAAGTTTGAATCCGGAAATTTTGATTTCATCATCAAAAGAGGAAAGTCTTACATATTCCCCCTGAATCCAATGAAGACTATCTCCCAGTGCTAAATCAACCTGAAATAGTTCGACCGAAGCCTGATTGGCATAAAAGAACTGATTGGTTTTTTTGGATTCATTAGGTCCCACATAAAAATCCTCCATGTTGAAATCTATCCGCTCTGCTTTAATCCTGTAATTGTCAGGATCGGATGTAGCCCTTTGGGTGAATTTCCCTTCCTCAATTTTTAAATGATTGATATTGATGGATTGCAAAATCCCTTCAATCAAATTATAAAGGTCAAATGTTTCCAGTTTGATTTCTTTTCTTTCAGGTCTTATACCGGAAAATAAATTGAATGATGGTTTTTGTAATTTGAGTTCACCGACTTCTATTTCTGATGTGTAAAAAACCTTGTTGATATCAGCATCACTTAGGAGTAAATCCTCCAGCTCAACTTGAAAGTAGGTAGCTGAAGCTTTGCTAAAATCCGGAGTAATATTCACCCTTTTTGCCTCGATGTACTGATCAATTGAGGAGACTTTGATTTCGGATGATTGGATGGTGTGAACACTATCCGATAGCAGGATTTCAAAATTCTGAAGCTCAAAAGAAAAGCCTTCTGCATTAAAAGGTGTTTCAGGAGATCTCATTTGTAGCAACTGAATGTCCTTTAGATAGATGCTTGTGTGATCTGCCTTGATGGCCTTTTGTGCGATGAAATTTTTTAGTAGAACATCCGCCTCTTTAATATTGATGTTTTTTATCCTGATTTCTTTTAACCTGGTTGTCAAAAAGGATTTTTTGATTTCCTCCTGAAGTATAAGGAGGGCCGATTCGTCAGTGGAAGGTTCAAATGAATCCCCTTTTTTCAGTCTGAAGTCAACAGCAGGATTAACCAAATCTATATTGCCTATGACAAATTCTTTTTTCCTGAAAAGGTAATTCAGTCGGGTCAAAGAAATGTCAGGAATGGAAATTTTGTAATAGGGTGCATCAACAAGTTCAATGAATTTATCTTCAACAGGATTGATTTTTAGACCTTTGAAAGAGATACCTCTCTGAAGAAGAAGGATATAAAATCTGTCAAAATCAATCTCATATTTGTTATCTGAGGCTTGATTTACCCTCTCCTTGAGGTAATTTCTCAATAATAAATCTGAACCGAAATAAAAGACCGTTTGCAGGAAAACCAATACGAAAACTAGAATACCACCTATTCGAAGGTATTTTCTGTATCTCCTATTTTTTGCTACGCTATCTTTCTTTTTGTTTTCCATATTACAAACTACGCAAGTAAAAGTAATACAAATGCTTTGGAAAAATAGCGATAGGGTTTTTGAATTTGTAATGCAAAAAAACAGGCAACCTGTTAAATGTTTCTTAAAACAAGAAGTTTGCCTAATAATTGAAAAGAACTAAACATTTTTGCTGTAGGAGAAGGATTCGAACCTCCACGGGGTAGTTAGGCTACATCAGAGCTCTTGATGCACTTTATCCGAACCGAAAAATCGGAATCCCCACCCCCGAGACAGGAGGGCTTGTCTGCCAGTTTCAACATCCTACATTATGATTTTAATGGAATTAATTCACTGCACTTTTGCAGATATTTACTTTTTAGACAAACATTCTTTATCAAGTAATGATAAGTCCATTGGCTTAATAATGAGTCAAAATTAACAAAGGGATCTATTTATTAAAATTAAATTAAATAAAAGATATATTTTTTATATTATTTTTAAAAATAAGCTATAATAAATGTAAATAAAATAATTACGCCTTGAAAAAGAGTATTTAATTAGGGTATTATCAATGAAGGATATTCAATAAAACTATACTTTCAATGATTTGCCACTTTAATGTTCGCTATTATGGATTAAAAACAAAAAGCTGTGAAACAAAATCTCACAGCTTTAGTCAATTAACAATAAACCCAAAATAACCGGATGTAGGAGAAGGTTTCGAACCTCCAAAGTCTTCTATGAAAACTTTTGCCTTTTATTAATCCTACACTGCAATGAATTTAATTTCAGTGCTGTTATTAACATTACAAATTTAACAAGAAAACTTAACTTTTTATAATTATGTAAAAATATTAGCTAAAATTTACAGTTTTTGTAAAAAAACAAGAATTTTTTAAAAAGTAATTATTTTAAATCGATTTCGAAGCCTTCGGTTTTGAAAACTCAGCAATGGTAATTAAGTTTTTATTTGATCGAATATCCAACTTTAAAATCCCAAATTCCCTCAATTTTCATATTTGACATAGTTTTCCCATTTTTCAAGGACCCCCTCAAAATCAGTTGGTAGGGGTGTTTCAAAGTACATTCTTTCCTTCGTGATGGGGTGAACAAAGCCAAGGGATTTAGCATGAAGTGCTTGTCTTGGCATCAGGTCAAAACAGTTTTGTATAAAAGTCTTGTACTTGGCAAATTGGGTTCCCTTTCTGATTTTGTCTCCTCCGTACATGGAATCATTGAATAAGGGATGTCCAATATGTTTCATGTGGGCCCGTATTTGATGGGTTCTGCCTGTTTCCAAGTTACATTGAACCAAAGTGACATAGCGTAGTCTTTTGATGACTTTCCAATGGGTAATGGCATGCTTTCCTTGTGAACCATCAGGGTAGGACTCCATGACTTTTCTGTTTTTGGGACTTCTACCAACATGGGCAATGATTGTGCCTTCATCCTCATTAGGTTCTCCCCACACCAAAGCCAGATAAGTTCTATCTATGTTGTGGTGAAAAAACTGATTTGCCAGATCTGTCATGGCTATTTCTGACTTGGCAATTACCAAAAGTCCTGAGGTGTCTTTATCTATCCTATGTACAAGCCCGGGCCTACCGCTATTTCCCGGTAAGGTAGGAAGCTGATTGAAATAATATACCAATCCATTGACGAGTGTTCCGGTCCAATTGCCATGGGCAGGATGGACAACCATTCCCGGTGGTTTATTGATAATCAAAAGGTAGTCATCCTCAAAAATGATATCTAGCGGAATGGGTTCTGCAAGTACTTCAGAATGCATCACCGGTTTTTCCATAAACACTTTGATTTCATCCAAAGGCTTGATTTTATAATTGGGTTTTACCTGTTTTCCGTTCACCAGAACATTGCCTGCTTCTATGGCATTCTGAACCCTATTTCGAGTTGAATTGGCTACTTTGTCAGTAAGGAATTTATCTATCCTCAGCAAACTTTGTCCTTTGTCTATCACAAAACTGTGGTGTTCAAATAGTTCAACTTCTTCGTCCTCTTCAAAATTTTCAGGTTCAATTTGATTTCTCATGATGCAAAATTAAGGGCTTTTGATAAAGTTTTTGCTATTTGGAGTTTTATTACTTGAGAGCGTTGTTAATCCCCAACCAAATAGAGACCCAAGAACTTGATTTTCCTTTGTTGAAGGAAAAAGGCATTCGTCTGTCCATCAAAAGACTGGATCAAGTACATCCATTGGCCTCAGGTAATAAATTTTTTAAATTGAAATACAATCTGATTGAAGCACAAAGACTACGAAAATCAGTTCTTTTGACTTTTGGAGGAGCCTATTCCAATCATATTTTTGCTGTGGCAGCCGCCGCTAAAAAATTGGGTTTTGATGCTATCGGCGTGATCCGTGGGGATGAACACCATCCCCTAAATCCAACGCTCTCTTTTGCGCAGTCATGTGGTATGCAATTGCATTATATGAATCGGGAAGATTATAGAAGAAAAAATGATGTGGAAATAATAAATAAGCTGGAAGGAGAATTCGGAGATTTTTACGTGATTCCCGAAGGAGGAACTAATCAATTGGCCATTCAGGGGACAAAGGAAATATTAAATAAATTGACATCTGACTTTTCGCATATAACTACCTCAATCGGAACAGGAGGTACTTTTGCAGGGTTGATGGATAGTATTGCTCCACATCAAAAGCTTTTGGGATTTTCGGCCTTAAAAGGGGATTTCATATTTGATGAAATAAGTAAGCTATTGTCGAAATTCAACATCAATCCTTCAGGTGATTATCAGATTTTCAATCAATTCCATTTTGGAGGCTATGGAAAAACAAATCTGGAATTGATTGATTTTATACGTTGGTTTTACAGCCAATTCCAAATTCCTTTGGATCAAGTTTATACTGGAAAAATGATGTTTGGGATCATGGAGCTTATAAGGGAGGACTTTTTTCCGATAGGATCCCATTTATTGGCCCTTCATACAGGAGGGTTACAGGGGATAGCCGGATTCAACCAAAAATTCGGGACAGCTTTACCTTTATGATTCTTTGAGAATATAAAAATCCTCAAGCTCCTGGGGAACTATTCGTATGACATTGGCCAAAACAAGGCGGACCAAGGTTTTTGAGGCTAAAAATCTCGGGAGTTTGGCCAAATTCTGAAATTCTTTGAGGGTAATCTTACCTTTATCACTCAGCGTTTTGATCAAAATATTTTCTTTTTCGCCATAGGTGAAAACCATGTCTTTTTGAATTTTTCCTCTTCTAAGAATTTCCCACATTTCCCTACTTGCCTGAATACTCCTATCCTTTACCCTAACAAATGCTTTCTTTCTATTTTCTTCCATTAAAAAATGTGGTCTGTTATTGGATCTGCTGATGGTAAATACCGCAACTCCCTTTTTTTGGTTCAATTTAATTACTTGTAGTTGATATTCTAGTTTGGGTTTGATGAATTCTGTTATCGCTTTTTCCATCACAAAAACCTCCTCTTCAATAAATCGCTGACCGCTTACAGTACCGTCATCATCCACCCCGATCAGCAGATACCCGCCGTCAGTATTGGCCAATGCAATCATTTCCTTTACGATTTTTTCAGGAAATGCAGCTTTCTTTTTGAATTCCACTCTCAATCCCTCTCCCTGTTGTGCGATTTTATGTATCTCTTGTAAGGTCATTTTTGGATTTTTTAACCGTCATCCTGAGTCCCCAACATTTTTTATAATGTTCAGAAAAGGAATGACATCAAGTTCCCAGCTAGGCAGCCGTCATCCCGAGTCCTCAACATTTTACAAATGTTCAGAAAAGGAATGACATCAGATTATCTACTAGGCAGTCGTCATTCTGAGGTACGAAGAATCTCCAGAGGTCCTATTTATGTTTATTTAAATCATTTTCGGATCCTCATGAGACACTTCCTACGGGGTGACGGGCCGGTCCAATTACGTCATTGGTAGGTACGAGGGATCTCAAGAGGTTCTTTTTAAGTTTAAATCTATCATTTACTGATCCTCATGAGACCCTCCGAATCTAAGGTAGCTATTGGGACGGGGCAGGCTTTCCTCCGTCTGGGTGACGGCTGCTCCGATTTATGTCATTGGTTTTTTCTGGGCAGGCTTTGTCTCTTTATTCCCCGATTTGCATCGGGACAAGCTTTGATTCTAACAACTCTTCTCTGTAATCTCGAATCTAGTCTCTCGCATCTCCCTTTCAAACCCCTCTCTTCATCTGCTCCAATCTATTTTTCAATCCCTGCCATTCGTCCCTTAACCTTGCTGCTTCCATAAAGTTAAGTTCTTTGGCTGCTTTTTCCATCATTTTTTGAGTCTGGACGATTAGTTTTTCCAGTTTTTCTTTGCTTAGGTATTGTACCAGTGGATCTGCAGCTACCAAAGTTTCTGCATTGACCATGTCCTCGTAAGTTTTGGCATTTTTCTTACTATCAGCAACTTTTGTCTGTCCCATGATCTTCTCCTTGGATTTGATAATGGTGGTTGGGGTTATTCCATGCGCTTCATTATAAGCAATTTGGAGACTTCGCCTTCTACTTGTTTCATCAATGGCCAACTTCATGGATGCTGTAACCTTGTCAGCATACATGATGACCATTCCGTTTTCGTTTCTAGCCGCACGCCCGATAGTCTGTACTAAACTTCGCTCATTTCTAAGGAAACCCTCTTTATCCGCATCCAATATAGCAACTAGCGAGACTTCCGGTAAATCCAAACCTTCCCGCAAAAGGTTGACACCAACGAGCACATCAAATACTCCTAAGCGAAGTTCCCGTAGGATTTCAACCCTGTCCAAAGGCTTTACTTCTGAGTGGATATAACGGCTTTTTACTCCTGTTTTCTCCAAATATTTTTGCAATTCCTCTGCCATTCTTTTGGTAAGGGTTGTTATCAATACCCTGTCACCGGATTTTATTCTTTCATCTATTTCCTCCAAAAGGTCGTCAATCTGATTGGCACTGGGTCTCACAGCAATGATCGGGTCCAAAAGACCTGTGGGTCTGATAATCTGTTCTACAACCACGCCTTCGGTTTTTGCCAGTTCAAAATCTGCTGGGGTAGCACTGACATATATGGCTTGATTGATCAGGCTCTCAAATTCATCAAAATTCAGTGGTCTGTTGTCAAGAGCTGATGGTAAACGGAAGCCGTAATCCACCAAATTGATTTTACGTGATCGGTCTCCACCCCACATCCCCCTTACCTGAGGAAGTGTAACGTGGCTTTCATCCACCACCAAAAGAAAATCATCCGGAAAATAATCAATCAAACAGAATGGCCTGGTTCCAGGTTGTCTCCTGTCAAAATACCTAGAGTAGTTTTCCACACCCGAACAGTAACCCAATTCCCTGATCATCTCTAGGTCAAATTCCGTCCTTTCCCTCAATCTTTTTGCTTCAATGAGTTTCATGTCTTTTTCAAAAAAAGCCACTTGCCCCATCAGGTCATCCTGAATCTCATGAATAGCCGTATCAATGACATCTCTCCCGGTTACAAATAGGTTCGCTGGGAAAATGGAAATGATTTTTTCATCTGACAGTTTTTTTCCTGTCGCAGGATCAATTCGTTGGATTGCCTCAATTTCATCCCCCCAAAAGAAAATACGGAATGCAAAATCCGCATAGGCAACAAAAATATCAACTGTATCACCTTTTACCCGAAATGTTCCATGCGTCATTTCATTGTTGGTTCGGCTATACAGGATATCCACCAATTTGAAAAGCAATTGATTTCTTGGGACCCGGTCACCTTCCTGAAGTCGGATGACATTTTTCCCAAATTCCTCCGGATTTCCAATACCATATATACAGGAAACTGAAGCGACCACGATTACATCCCTTCTTCCTGACAAAAGCGCCGAAGTTGCACTTAGCCTAAGTTTTTCAATTTCTTCATTGATCGAAAGGTCTTTTTCAATATAAGTTCCGCTGGTTGGAATAAATGCCTCTGGCTGGTAGTAATCATAATAGGAAATAAAATACTCTACAGCATTTTCTGGGAAAAACTGTTTGAATTCCCCATAAAGCTGTGCTGCCAATGTTTTGTTATGACTCAGTACCAAGGTGGGTTTTTGAACCTGCTGGATCACATTCGCCACAGTGAAGGTTTTCCCTGAACCTGTTACCCCTAGAAGCACTTGGGCAGGGTCGCCATTATTAACTCCTTCCACCAACTCCTTGATAGCTGTTGGCTGATCTCCGGTTGGTTTATAATCCGATACTAATTTGAAGTCCATGCTTTATGTCTGATAAAAAAGGTATAACATTGTCCACACGGCAAATAGTTTAAACAATAAGAGATTAAGTAGCGATCTTAACATTAAATTTCTCAAAGTTATAGTAGAGGAAATTGGTTCTAAGAAGAATCACTAACAGTAAAGGAATAATACTGGGATGAAATGACTGCCAACCAAAAATCCAGAATACCAATGTGACATTGGCCATGATCATGGCAAATAAGAAATATTTTTTAACCCAAGCTTTGGTATTATTTTTCAAAAGTGCAACAGCCAGAATTAAGTGGCCCGGAAATGCCCAAAGGATATTCCAATTGTATTTGGTCTGGGAATGAAAGGTAAAGAACCATAATAAAACAATCAGGAGCCCCAATAGGCCAAGCACAGAAAAGAAAGCTATATCAAAGCCTTTAAATAGTTTTTTTCTTTTGAAGCCAATGTAAGTCAACACCATGCTGATGATTGCAAATAGCCACCAAAGGGCATAGGGGTTGAATAAATCCAATTCAGAAGACCTTTCCGGAAACTCCATGACCACATTATTTTCTTTCACCAAAGGTCTTGTTGGACCATCACCTACAATCATTGCCCTTCCAAATGCGGCCTCCATATAATCCGGCAAAAACTGTTTTTCCCTTTCTTTTGCGTCAATATCAATGACCGAACCCAAGGCAAGGTCTATCCCAAAATCAGCCCAAGCCAACCGATAGACATATTCATCGATCAGGTTTCGGAAAGTTTTTTCTTCAGCAAGTAAGTCTTCATTCCAGTCCAATTGATCTCCCAAGACTTCCTCCATAGCATCCCGGATACGGGTAGCACAATTGTCATAAAAGAAATCATAGCGATAAAAACGGTTGGCAGGGAGGTAATTGATTTGGAGAAATTCAACCATTTTATTTATCTGGTTAGGGCTTAGGTCAAGAACCTGTTCCCTCACTCCCCGCTGATTGTAATTGTATTCAACCAAAAAACGGTCATAGGTTGTCAGACTGAGCATGTAATCCAGTGTTCTTTGAGTGAATTTGACATAGAAGAAGGGCACATTAAAATCAAATGTCCCATAGTTGAATACCAAGTCCTGACCGTTTGATCTGTCAAATACCCTGATCGCACTATGTCCAAAAGCGGAGTACAGTTCATCCCCAGGATCACAGGTCAGCAGGCTAATTTGATAATCCTGTGCCTGGGCGAAAAAAATAACCGAATAAATAAACGGATAAATGAGTAGTAACTTTTTCAAATAAGCTGTCATAAAATTAAATTCATGTAGGGTTCTAAACTTTTTTAAAGATGGATTTTTTCAAAGACAAATATTTCAGCTTTTGCACAAATTCGGTACGAATTTATAGGAATTATATTGTCTTTTTTGTTTTCGCCATTTTCATCCATCAGCAGGTGGGTGCACAGATTGCTTTAGAGGTTGGAGATTTCAGGACAATCGCCTCAGGGGATTACGATGACATTTCTGTTTGGGAAAGGTGGGATGGGGTCAATTGGGTTGCGGCTACTGAAAAACCTGAGATGGGTAATAATATTTTTATTGATTTCCAAAATGAAATCCGGTTGACCACCAATGAGTCTGCAAACAATGTTTATTTGAATGCTGAGGGTTCAACAGGCGAAAAGCTTAATTTGCAAACCTTTTCATTAGAAGTATTTGGTTCGCTCCGTTTAATGAGAAGATCAGGAACTGATTACGAAACAATTGGAGATACTCCATCAATTTCTGTAACAGATTGGATTTACCCGGTAACTGGTGAGATCATTTTTAAAGGAAATTCTAGGAATGTAGTGGACAGGAATTCCTGGAGTGCTCAAAACACCCGAAGCAAGTTTACTGTTGTCTTCGATCCTGGTCCGGGCGAGATATTAACTGTAAATGCCACTTTTAAATCAACAGCATTCATTATTAAATCTGGCACAGTCTTTCAAACCCTAAATACAACAGGTTCTCCGGCATGTTCTACTTTTTCATTCAATGATCAAGCATTGTTCAATGGAACTGGACCATTTGGTGATTTAATAATTGAACCGGGAGCAAGTCTAATTTCGGAATGTAGTGGTTCACCAAATCAGCAAATTTTAAGAAGGACAATGACTATCCCAGCGAACCTATTCCACCTAAAACCCGGAGCCAATTTGGTTCTATTGGGAAATGAACCTCTTATGGATGCTTCCAATTTTCTCTTTGAAGGGAATGTCTATTACAGATCCAATATTGGTAATCAGCGATTGGTCAGGACCTCAATGGCAACTTCAGGAAATCCCAAAACCTATCACAACATCCTTTTTGAAAATGCCTCCAATAAGCTTCTTCCCGATTCGATTTTTTTAGGAGGAGATTTCGCCAGGTTGTCAGGGGGAAATATTGTGGAGGCACCGACTTATTTGAGGTTTGAAGGTACCGGAATCCAACAGGTGGTCAATTGGCAAATGGACCTTCAGCAGATTGAAGTTAATAAACCATCAGGAAGGGTGGTTCTTTCTTCTGACCTTCGTACGAAATCCAATTTTATCATGAGGCAAGGTCAGGTTGATTTTAGTGGTTTTGACTTACATATCAATACAAATGGAGGAGGAAGCCATAATTTTTCTGGCGGGAAGTGGCTTAATCTTCATCAATTTCACTATAACCAAATCCCAACAAATTTAACTGCTGTAAATGCCACATTTCCTTTTGAAGATTCCTACAATGGAGGGATTAGAAAAATAAGACTATTAGGCAATACCCCCGGAGGAAATCTTTCGGTAAGATTAATGGAAATCCCTGGAGCCAATTGGGATCCCATGTTTAATGATTCGGACGGGACACCTATATTGTACCAATTGAATAGTTACTTTGAATTTTCGGGTTTGTTTCCAAGCACCGATAACATTGAAATGAGAATTTCTGCGGAGAATTTGATTGTAGATGACGTGGATGATCTCAGAATCGTTAGCAACGGTCTGGCTGCACCGGGAATCCATTTGCCCGGTGTAGAACCCGACACGCTTTGGGCGAGAAGGGATTTGCAGTTTGGGGACCTTAATGGGGTGACATTTACTGTGGGAAGTTATCGTGAACTTTCAATCCTTCCAGTAACTTGGCTTGAAACCCGTGCCCAATGGAAGGATGGAGAAATACAAATTTCCTGGTCCACAGCCAAAGAATCCGATAATGAAAGATTTTTGGTCTACAGATCTGTGGGTGGTCTTGAGAATTATCATTTGATCGGGGAAGTCCCTTCATTGGGCAATAGTGAAACTATTCAGCAGTATAATTTTACTTACAAAGAAAAGCTCACTTCCACCAATGTTTTTTATCAGATCAAACAGGTGGATCAGAATGCAGAAAGCAGTTACAGTAAAGTGTTTCGGTTGGAAGGTATCAAAAATTCCGATCTCAAAACCAAATTACTGCTTTGGCCAAATCCATATACATCAGGACAAATCCAGATTTCAATACCACAGGAGTTAGATAAGAATCGCGTTAGCTTAAAGATTTTTGATGTCATTGGTCATGTTTATTATGCAGGCACTTTTGAAGAAGATCAATTGGAGCAAATTGTGGAGCGTTTACTTCCAGGGCTTTATTTATTCGAGTTAAGTGATAATAGTCAAAGGTATCTTTTGAGGTTCAGGAAGAAATAATGTAATAAACTCCTTTTTGATGATTGATGACAATGTTGAAGACAGAAGACGGAAGACGGAAGATACGTCATTCCGAGTCCCTAACATTATTAAAATGTTCAGAAAAGGAATGACATCAAGTTACCCCCTAGGCAGCCGTCATTCTGAGGTACGAAGAATCTCCAGAGGTTCTATTTATGTTTATAATACATTTCCTGATCCTCGAGAGACCCTTCTCCCGATAGCCATCGGGATCAGGGTGACGGCCGCTAAGAAATCTGTCATTGGTAGGCACGAGGGATCTCCAGAGGTTCTATATATGTTAATTCTATCATTTACTGATCCACAATGAACTATCTAGCATTTCCCGCTACAGAGAGAATTCCTTACATCCTTAAAATATAAACAAAAGTATGACCGTCCAAAAAATATTGAGGGGACTTCGATAAGTCAATCCCGATTAATTTTTTAACTTGTTTCGTTAACCTAGACCCAACCTATGGCATTTGTATTTGTCTTCATAAGCATCTTGGTACTCATTCTTTTGATCACCTGGCTTAAGTTCAATCCATTTATAGCATTTTTGATTTCATCCATTCTTGCAGGCTTTCTTTTGGGAATTCCCCCCGAACAGATTGCTGGTTCTGTCCAAAAAGGCATTGGTGGAATCCTTGGTGATTTGGTTATTGTCATAGTAATGGGTGCAATGCTGGGCAAGCTGGTGGCAGAAAGTGGAGCAGCCCAAAGGATATCAGATACACTCATGTCTATATTTGGAGTAAAGAATGTGACTTGGGCCATGATGGTAACTGGCTTGGTGGTAGGTATCCCGTTATTTTATAATGTAGGATTTGTTTTGTTGGTCCCATTGGTTTTCACAGTTTCCTATCAATATAAGCTTCCTGCGGTTTATGTCGGTATTCCATTACTCGCAGCACTTTCGGTGACCCATGGTTTTTTACCACCTCATCCTTCACCGGCGGCTTTGGTGGCACAGTTTGGGGCAAATATGGGTTTGACTTTGGCATATGGCTTGATCATCGTTATTCCCACCATTATCATTGCAGGCCCTGTATTTGCCAGGTTCCTTAAGAATATTGATGCCAAACCATTGGAGACTTTTCAGGCCAAAACCAGACCAGAAGAAGAACTTCCCGGGACTTTCAACAGCTTTTTCTCAGCCTTATTTCCGGTTTTCTTGCTGATAGGGACTACAATCATCACTTTGAACATGTCAAATGAGCATTGGCTTTTCCCCTATATCAAATTTGTCGGAGACCCGGGAATGGTCATGTTGATTTCTTTATTGATAGCCACCTTTACGATTGGAGTCAGGATGAAATTTTCCATTCCTACCTTGATGGATATTTATGTGGTTGCTTCCAAAGATGTCGCGATGATTTTGTTGATTATTGCTGGGGCAGGTGCACTGAAGCAGGTATTGATGGATTCGGGGGTAAGTCAAACCATAGCAGATTCCCTGCAAGGATGGGATGTCCACCCCTTAATTTTGGCTTGGACCATTACGGCTATTATCAGAGTTTGTGTGGGTTCGGCCACAGTTGCCGGCCTGACGACTGCAGGGATTATTGCCCCTTTGGTTTCCGGCGGTTCAGTTGATCCTAACTTGTTGGTCTTGGCCATTGGTGCAGGAAGCCTGATGTTTTCCCACTTCAATGATGCAGGTTTCTGGCTATTCAAAGAATATTTCAATGTCAGTGTCAAAGACACCATCAAGTCCTGGTCATTGATGGAAACCATTGTGGCCGTAGTTGGGCTTGGCGGAGTTATGATTTTGGATGCTTTTATTTGATGGATTAAAACTGAAAAATGACCGATGTCGGATGACCGATGTTGAGGGAAGTATGTGAACCTTAGATTTGCCGAGGAAAATTGAAGGTTTTACCTGTAACCAAACAAATAAAATGTAAAGAAGAATCAGGACGTTGTTATATGAAATTTGACAAAGTGTCAATTGGTTATGACAATTACTTGTATCATTGCGGATAAACATATTTAAAAATCCTGTTAAGATTAACTCCAAAAATAAATCTAATTTGAAGCGATCTGAACCCAACTCAATCTCCGCCACCAAACTATCACATCGCAACACTGATAGTGCAGGCACGGTGGACAATTCGTCTTCTCTTTCTCACCTACCAACTGGTAATCAGGACCCAAATCTCACATCTCACCTCTCACGTCTTAAAAAATGAAAACACCAGAAGAAAATTTCTCAGATCTCGGTCTACAACTTCCACCACCTCCAAAGCCACTAGGCGTTTATAAGCCTTGTTTGGTAGATGGCAAATACCTGTACCTCTCAGGCCATGGGACAGTTCAGAAGGATGGAACCCTAATAATTGGAAGAATAGGTGAAGACCTGGATCCTGAAGCAGGAAAACTTGCAGCAAGACAAGTAGGCTTGGCCATGCTGTCCACCATACGGGCAAATATTGGTAGTCTCAACAATGTAAAAAGAGTAATCAAGGTTTTGGGTATGGTAAATTGTACCTCAGACTTCGAAAAACATCCTTATGTAATCAATGGATGCAGTGAATTATTCGCTTCAATCTGGGGAAAGGAAAACGGAATCGGTGTCAGAAGTGCAGTAGGCTTTGGGTCATTACCCGATAATATCCCAGTGGAGATTGAAGCTTTATTTGAATTGAAGTAATTTTAATGATATAAATTGAAATACGTTGATATATGCTTCGCAATATAAATGGATATAGGTCCG
>NZ_JBGSXS010000137.1:0-4703 GCF_041751335.1 Aquiflexum sp. | reverse complement strand
ATATAATCATTTTAGATGATTTGAAATATGGTTGAAATTCATTTCATGATATGCCTTTGGCGAAATAATTTGTCAGCATTAAGCCTTATTTCAATTTTATTTCAACAATATTTCAATTGTATTTCTACTTTATCCCAAAGTGCTCCTGTTTCTATCATTATTCCCTATCCTTCTTGAACCAAGTATCGATACCGCTCCTCCTTTTTTCAAAATGATCCTCCATATCCTTTAGCTCCAGATTGATGGCCTGATTGGAAATTAAAATCTCAATTAGGGAAATTACCAAGGATATCAACAAAGCCAACATACTGCTTATAAAAACATAGTCAGCGGCAGGTTGTGCACCAATAAATATGAGGTACATACATATGACACAAAGTAAAAAACTCAACACCCCGCACAATTGCATATACTTGATCATGCTTGCCCTTTTTTTGAGATTTCTAATTTGGTCAATGATAATTTCCTGATCGGGATTTTCCAGAAATTTTTTGTGAAGGCCCCTTATTAGATTGGCAACGGCCAAAAATCTGTTGGTAAAAGCCAGCATCATCAAAGTAATGGCTGAGAAAAGCAAAGCAGGGGTGGATAATTGGAGTTCCATAGGTTATGAAAATTGAAAAGGCAAATTGGGCATTAATCCTTAAAAAATAAAACCCGGCCAGATAGCCGGGTCATTTTAAAATACAATGAAATAATTACAAATTTCTAAACAACATTCCCCAACACCACCAATTTCTCCAAGGTCGGACTTTCACTTCCTCCTTTAGGTTCAATGGTAATGGCAAAGGCACCTGCTGAAGCTACCGCCTGCATCTGTTGGAGGCTGAACCGCTGACCTGCATTGACGAGACCTATGCCAATTGGCCCCTGTTCACCGATTGCCCAAAGCTGATAGTCGTATTGCTCTTCCAATCCTGAAAGGTTGTTGACTGAGACAAAAACACTTTCACTGCCCTTATCCCACCATACATCCACAGCGGCATCTTTCTGCATTTCTAAGCCTTCCCCTTTCATGGGTATCCGCTCAAAATTACCTGCAAGAAGTGTTTCCAACTGAGTATCTGCCTCTTCAAAATTCACTTTGTACTGATTCAATTCCTCAGCCAAAACCGTTTGTTCCTGAAGTAGGGCCGTAAACCTTTTGTCCACATCATTATACTGCATCGCAAAATAAACTGCCACACCTGATGCCAACACTGCTACAACACTTGCTGCTGCAAAATAAGCTTTCCAAGGTTGAATGCTGACAGTTTTGGTAGTCACCTCTTCTTTTGGGGTTGTCAAAACCACCTCTGGACTGTTGCCCATTCCTTTATCAAAGGATTCGAATATTTTCTTTTTGACGGTAGACGAAGGATTTATTCCTGTCTGATTGTCAAATTGAAAAAACGCTTCCTCAATCTGATCCAGTTCATGCTGGATTTCCGGGTATCGTTTGGCCAACTGAATGACCTCTTCCCTTTCCCGTTCACTCAACTCTCCCAATACGAAGAGTTCAAGTTTTCCTGACGATATGTATGCTTGAATATCCACTAGATTCTATCTAAGTTCTTTTTTAAAACATTGATTGCTGCTCGGATGCGCGATTTGACAGTCCCTAAGGGAAGGTCAAACTCCTCTGAAATTTCTGAATGGGTGTAGCCTTTAAAATATATGCACTCAATCACAAATCTTTGTTCCTCATTGAGGTCTACTAGAAGCTCCTTGACTCCTATTCCATCGACCAACTCTGAAGTTCCTGACTCGCTCTCCAGACCATATACGTAGTCATCAATCGTATTGGTCTTACTGCTTTTAGAAAATTCTTTAGACCTGGTTTTGTCAATCGCCGAATTACGGCAGATATTGGCCATCCAGGTATAAAGTCTTCCTTTTGACTCATCATAACTGTCTATTTTCCTAGTGATCTTGATAAATGCATCATGAAAAACTTCTTCGGCGATGTCCTTATCACTGATAATCCTGGAAACGACAGCAAAAAGCGCACGCGAATATTTTTCATATAGATATTCTACCGTCTTCCGGCTCTGCGCCCTCAATCCTGAAATTAATTGTTCTTCTTCCAAAAGTATGATCTGTTTAATTTGGTTTTCTGAATAAAAAGAAAAACACAAGACCTACTATTTGATCTTGTGTTTCGAATATAAGAAATTTTTATAAGATTAAAGGTGAATCACTTCTCCATAAGCCTGAGCGGCTGCTTCCATTACCGCCTCTGACATAGTCGGGTGAGGATGGACAGTCTTAATCAAATCCATACCCGTGGTTTCGAGTTTACGAATGGCAACAATCTCTGCTATCATCTCAGTCACGTTGGCGCCGATCATATGAGCTCCCAAAAGCTCCCCGTATTTGGCATCAAAAACCAGTTTGACAAATCCGTCTTTTGCTCCGGCTGCGGAGGCTTTTCCTGAAGCGGTAAATGGGAATTTACCCACTTTCACATCATATCCGGCTTCTTTGGCCTGTGCCTCAGTATATCCTACCGAGGAAATTTCCGGAATACAATAGGTGCAGCCAGGAATGTTGTTATAATCCAATGGTTCAGGATGATGTCCTGCAATTTTTTCCACACAGATGATTCCCTCAGCTGATGCTACATGGGCCAATGCAGGCCCAGGAACTACATCTCCGATAGCATAATAGCCCGGCATATTGGTTTTGTAGAATTCATCAACTTTGATTTTACCCTTATCCACCAAAATACCGACATCTTCGAGACCTATGTTTTCCACATTGGAAACCACACCGACTGCCGACAACACGATATCACAATCTATGGTGGACTCAGCACCTTTTTTATCTTTGACAGTAACCTTACATCCCTTTCCTTTTGTATCTACAGCAGTGACTTCGCTACTTGTCATGATCTTAATACCGGCTTTTTTATATATTTTTTCCAAGGTCTTGGATACCTCTTCGTCTTCAATGGGCACTATCCTGTCCATGAATTCGACTATGGTTACTTCCACTCCAATGGCACTATAAACATAAGCAAACTCAACACCGATCGCACCGGAACCAACTACGACCATTTTCCCAGGTTTCTTGTCCAAAACCATAGCCTTTCTATAGCCGACGATTTTCTCGTTGTCGATCTTTAATGCAGGAAGTTCTCTTGCTCTTCCGCCTGTAGCGATGATGATATGGTCAGCAGTATAAGCAGTCTTTTTTCCGTCTTTATCCTCGACTTCGATTTTCTTTCCAGGCTGCACTTTCCCCCAACCCAAAAGTTGATCTATTTTATTTTTTTTCAGCAAAAATTGTACTCCTTTGGACATCCCGGCTGCCACATCACGGCTTCTTTTTATCATATTGGGAAAATCCACGGAAGCTTCTTTCACTTTGATTCCATAATCCTCAGAATGATTGATATATTCAAAAACTTGTGCACTTTTGATCAATGCTTTGGTTGGGATACAACCCCAGTTCAAACAGATACCACCAAGCTCGGCAGCTTCGACAACAGCGGTTTTCAAACCTAACTGCGAAGCCCTGATTGCAGCAACATACCCCCCCGGACCAGAACCCAAAACAATCAAATCATATTTCGTAGAAGACATATTCTTATTATTTAATTTTCAAATTAGCTATGCAAAAATAGGGCTTTTGGGGAGAGAAAAAAATTTGTCTAGTAAGGATTGGATTCACGCAAAGACGCAATGATGCAAAGAAAAAAATTTAAATTAAATTAGCTTGAATCTAAAAGTTATCGCCATTCTAATATAGATGCTGAAATAAATGACAGAAAATGATATAGCCAGAGAAATTTTTGATTCTGCTTACCACATCCATTACCCGCTCGGTCCTGGTCTGTATGAAATTGTTTATGAAAACATTTTAGCACATGAACTGACAAAAAAAGGTTTGCATGTAGTAAGGCAAAAGGAAATCAAGGTTAATTGGGACAATCTTGTCTTTGAGCAAGGTTTTAAAGCAGATTTAATTGTAGAAAGAAAAGTTTAAATAGAAATCAAGGCTGTAGAAACCCTTCATCCCAAACATTTTAAGCAGGTAAATACCTACTTAAAACTCACGGATATCAAACTGGGTTTGTTGATAAATTTCAATGAGAAATTGATAAAATATGGCTTTAAGAGGATTGTAAATGGGTTAGAGGATGAATAAATTTTACTTAGGTACTACCCATCTTAAATTTATTAATCTTTGCTTCTTGGCGTCTTTGCGTGATTTTTTTTTATTTTTGGACCTTACGAAACCAACCAAAATAATACAACATGGGATTATTAAGCGGAAAAACAGCTCTGATCACGGGAGCATCTAAAGGAATAGGAAGGGCCATTGCCATCCGATATGCACAGGAAGGTGCCAATGTGGCATTTACATATCTGTCAAGTGTCGAAAAAGGGGAGGCATTGGAAAATGAACTTGCCGCTTTTGGCATCAAGGCAAAAGGCTATCGCTCCGATGCCTCCAACTTCAAAGCAGCCGAAGAATTGGTCAATGCAGTGGTGGCGGATTTTGGTTCCTTGGACATACTTGTGAATAATGCCGGCATCACCCGTGACAACCTCTTAATGAGAATGACTGAAGAGGCTTGGGATGAAGTGATAGGCGTCAACCTCAAATCCTGTTTCAACACCGTAAAAGCTGCCACCCGCCCTATGATGAAAGCCAAAAGCGGTTCTATAATTAATATCACCTCGGTGGTAGGTATCAAAGGCAACGCAGGCCAAGCC
>NZ_JBGSXS010000136.1:0-6501 GCF_041751335.1 Aquiflexum sp. | reverse complement strand
AATGAAAACAACCTCCCTTATCCTTTCCTTACTTCTGATCTCTTTCAGCACTTTTTCCCAAATCCAAAAAAACTGGGCTTGGGGAGGGAAAATTGATCCTCTGCAAACAAAATATGAGGTTCTGCACTATCAGTTGGAACTGGAAATATTTCCCGAAAAGCAAGAGATCCATGGGAAAAACAAAATCACGTTTTCCTCAGACGAAAAGTTGGATACCTTGAGATTGAACTTGATCGAGGAGTACACGGTGACTAAAGTCATCATGGATGGAGAGGAAGTAGGATTCCGGCATTTTGGGGATACTTTGGACATTTATCCCTCCGATTGTACCTGTACTGAGGTGGAGGTATCCTATGGTGGACAAACCCCAATCGCGATCCGCCCACCATGGACAGGAGGTTTTACTTGGGAGATAGATGAACAGGATAACCATTGGATGGGACTTTCTTCCCAGAATGAAGGGGCAAAGATTTTCATGCCCTGCCTGGACCACCCATCAAGTGAACCTTCCAACGGGGTGGATCTTATTCTCACTGCCCCATATCCCTACTTTGTGGCTGCCAATGGAAGGTTGGTAGATACCCAAAAACAAAACGGAAAAGTCACCTATCACTGGACTACACAATATCCCATCAATAATTACAATATCAACTTTACCCTGGGAATATTCCATGAAGAATCAAAAATTTTTAACAGTGCAGACGGGACCGAAATCCCAATGATTGTCTATGTGCTCCAGCAAAACAGGGATAAAGCAAATTCCCTGATGGAAGTATTGGAAACTTCTGCCAAAACCCATGAGAAATATTTTGGACCCTATCCATTTCCAAATGACAAAATCGCTGTTGTGGAAACTCCTTATTTGGGGATGGAACATCAGACCATCAATGCTTATGGGAATAATTTCCAGTTTGAACAAATTGGAAATGTGAAGGCTGATTGGCTGCTTCACCATGAACTTGGGCATGAGTGGTTTGGCAACAAGGTTTCGGTCAAAGACTGGGCGGACTTCTGGATCCATGAGGGGCTTACTGCTTATGGGGATTGGCTGTTTTATCTGGAACATGGGGGAGAAGATGCCTACCATCAAAAGGTGGCTTCGGTCAAAAATGGGATTGCCCATGCACGGCCTGTAGTTTCACCAAGAAACTCCAATTCTGACCAAGCCTATCATCCTGAGATTTATACCAAGGGAGCATTTATAATTCATTCACTGCGCTATTACATTGGGGATGAGGTGTTCTTTCCTATGCTCAAGGCCTTTGCATCTGATGAGCGCTTTAACTATGAAAATCTTGTTGAAACCGATGACTTCACCGAATTTGTACAGCAATATACCGGAATGGAGTTACAGGGATTCTTTGATATGTACCTCAAAACCATCAGGGTGCCCAAGGTGAAAATTTCCAAAAAAGGGAAGAAAGGATATCAGGTCAGTTTGCCCAATATAGATTTTTCCATGCCGGTGGAAATTAAAACCTCAAATGGTTTTGAGAGGCATATTCTTTCCTCCAAATCAGTGCTGGTAAGAAGTGCAGGGCCAATTGAGGTCGATCCGAATGGATGGTATTTGCTGTCGGGAAATTAAATAACATCTACGCTTGGGCAAATTAATTAATTGTATTAATTGTTAACTTTATAAATTAATTTTAAATAATATGGATGTAAAATCTGTCAAATTTGATCTGATCCGTTGGTTAACTGAACTTCAGGATAAAGCTGTTCTTGAAAAACTTCTGGCTTTTAAAGACGAATCCGAAAAATTGCATGAATTGAAACCAGAGTATATGGAGGAACTGGAAAACAGACTAATTAAATATGAAGCTGGTGAAATGAAATTTTCTTCTTGGGATGCTGTTAAGAATAGGGTAAAAAATAGTGCGAAGGATAAGTTATAACTATCGATTATCTGAGGAAGCGGAATGGGATGTTTATGAATCTTTTCTTTGGTATGAAAATCAAAGATTAGGATTAGGAGAAGAATTTTTAGAGGAACTTGAATTAGCTGAAAATGCAATTACTAGCAATCCAGAAGGTTTTGCATTTAGATACAAGAAAAAAGTCAGAGCTTATGTTATGGGAAGATTCCCAATTTTGATTTTATATATTATCAATGGAAAAAATATTGATGTAATAGCAGTTTTTAATACAAATCAGCATCCCAAAAAATGGAAAAACAGGGTTTAAAAAGTGTAAATCTTTGGATTCCAAAGCTGATTTTGTTTTCTTGCCGTGAACCCGGTAGCTATTTTTATTATTTTCTCAAACCTAACCTTTAAACAACATGAACAAACATATATATGAATCTGGGCTGATAGGTAATTGTTCCTTTATTGCCCATGTTGAAAAGAACACCAATATTTCTTGGCTTTGTCTGCCCCGGTTTGACTCGGATTTTATTTTTGGTGGAATGCTGGACAGAAAAAAAGGGGGAGAGTTTACCATTTTGCCAGAAGGGTCAGATTTTGAATCTTCTCAAGCCTATATAGAAAACACCAATGTTCTTGAGACTACTATTAGCACCGGGCATGACTGTTACAAAGTGACTGATTTTGCTCCACGTTTCAAGAATTTTGACAGGTATTTTAAACCCCTCATGCTGATCCGGAAAATTGAACCCATAGCTGGATCTCCTAGGATAAAAATCTCTTGTAGGCCAGTTGCAGATAGAGGCAAAAAGACCCTTGTTCCAAGTATAGGGAGTAATCATATCCGGTATATGGGTGAAGATCAGGAAATCAGACTGACATCAAATGCCGCCCTTACTTATATTACTGAGGGAAAATCTTTTGTGCTCCAGCGTCCCATATATTTGGTTTTCACTTATGGAAGGCCATTAGAAGCACCGATTGAATCCACATCTGAAAGATTTCTGCAAGCAACCACGGATTACTGGCAATCATGGGTCAAATCCACCAGCATTTCTGGATTTCATCAGCGATTGGTACTTCGTTCTGCATTGATCTTAAAAATCCACCAATATGAGGATACCGGTGCCATCATCGCTGCCTCCACCACATCACTTCCGGAGGCTCCCGGTTCTACGAGGAATTGGGATTATCGTTATTGTTGGATTAGGGACAGTTATTATACCCTTACTTCCTTTAGTGGGGTCGGTCACTTTGAAGAACTTGAAAAATATTTTGAATTTATCCAAAACCTTCCGACAGGGGCAGATGGAAGGTACCAACCACTTTATTCCATAACCGGAGAGAGCTTGTTGATTGAAGAGATTTCTGATTTGGAGGGGTATTTAGGAAACAAACCCGTCAGGTTTGGCAATCAGGCCTATACCCATATTCAGAATGATCTTTATGGGCAGGTTTTGGTGTCCCTTTTGCCGCTGTATTCAGATCAAAGGTTTACCTCAAAAGAGCGAAGTAACTCAGAACCTATGATCATGAATCTTTTGGATAAAATCGAACAGACGATGGATGAAAAGGATGCAGGGTTATGGGAGTTTAGAAGTCTTGCTCAAGAACATTGCTATACATTCCTTTTTCATTGGGCAGGTTCTTTGGCAGCAGCCAAAATCGGGAAACGTCTCAAAAATGAAAAGATGTATGAGAAAGCAATGTACCTGAAGGATCTTGCTGTTGCAAAAATAGAAGCTTGCTACCTCCCTGACAGGAAAGCTTATTCACAGGCGATAGGCGCAAAACATATGGATGCTTCGACCTTGCAGTTGATTACTATGGGTTACTTTGGTGATGATATAGAGCGGGCAAATAATCACCTTAAGGAATTGGAAAAAGAGCTGCTTTCAAAGGACTACCTCTTTTATAGATACAAACATATGGATGATTTCGGGGTACCTGAGACTACATTTTTGATCTGTGCATTTTGGTATATTGAGGCATTGGCTTGTGTGAATAGGTTGGATGAGGCAATTGAAGGCTTCGAAACATTGATCAAATATTCCAACCACCTCAACCTGTTTTCAGAAGATGTGGATCAGGCTACAGGCAGTCAATGGGGGAATTTCCCACAAGCTTACTCCCATGTTGGATTGATGAATGCGGCGTTTAGAATTGGCAGAAAGCTGGATCGGCCTAATTTTCTATAAAAAGTACGTTGCATCTGGCAGGCAGGCGTCATTCCGAGTCCCCAACATAATTAAAGTGTTTAGAAAAGGGTAATGATATAGAGGTAACCTTAATTTGGCCTCGGCAATCTCGGCCACCGGAATCGTGCTTTGGGAGGAGGCTGTCTCAAAATTAACCGTTAATTTTCAAAACAGCCAAAATTAAGCCATAGAGGCCGATTTTCAGAAAATCGGCCCCTTGTTTTTTGAATACCGGTCAAAACCGGAAGCTTATTGCCTTGCCAGGGCTGATCATCTTTAATGGTGTTTTTGGGATCAATAGTCCGCCGAAAGTGCTTTTTAGGCTGCTTTTGCTGCCTTTCTGGAAAGGTTGTGGGCGATTACATGGAGACCTGTTTCAATTTCCACCTTTTCGAGTCCCCTAAGCACATACCTCTTCATCCCCTTGTTTTGCTTGAGGTGCCCGAATACAGGTTCCACGTCTGTGGCCCGCTGCTTTCTTTTTTGGATTCCCTCGGGAGAGGTCAGCTTTTGTTTTGCCACTGATTTGAACCGTTCCAGTGTCCTGTTGACCTCAATGGTTTTGTTTCCCTTTCCCGGCCTGCACGAAGCGGCCATAGGGCATCCCGCACAATTTGATGCCGTATATCTCGCATATTCCTGTCTGTATCCTGTCGACGTTGTCCCGGTTCTGGTACCGTCCCTTTCCATCGGCTGTCCCATCGGGCAGATATACCTGTCTTTTTGGCTGTCGTAATACAGGTTTTCAAGCAGCCTGTATTCCCTGTTTTTCCTCTTTTCTTCCCTGAGTTCTTTATGGAAGTAATTATACTTCACATACGCAGATGTACCGTTATGCTCGAGAGCGGCATAGTTTTCCTCGCTTCCGTACCCCGCATCGGCAGTCAGTGTTTCGGGGTAGGCTCCGTACATCTGCCGGTAGGCATCCATATGCGGGATGAGTGTGGTGGTATCGTTGGGTTTTTGGTGAAGGGTGTAGTTGACCACAAAGTGCCCGTGGGTACTGAGCTGGAGGTTATAGCCGGGTTTAAGCTGCCCGTTTTTCATGTGGTCTTCCTTCATCCGCATGAAAGTGGCATCTTCATCGGTTTTTGAATAGCTGTTGCGCTCCTGTAAGATCTCCTCCTTCTGTTCGTATTCTGCAAGCTTTCCGGGCCAGTTTTTCTCTGCATATCTGAGCTTCTGTTTCACTTTGGGGTCAACCTCTTTGCCCTGGAGTGCCGTGTTGATCTTCTCAACGGTCTCAAGTACTTTTTCGGGACTGGGATTCTCAAACTTCTCTTCGGGCTGTCCGAGTTCTTCCTTTGCCGTTTCGGCAGCGTAATCCCAGAGCTCCTGAAGCTGCTTTGCAATCCTCTCCCTGCTCTTTTTGACAGCCTTTCCCCAGACAAAGGTGTATCTGTTGGCGTTGGCCTCTATTTTGGTCCCGTCTGTATAAACATCTTTTATGTCAAGCAGTCCCTCATCGTAAAGCATGAGCACTACCTGTGAAAAAACCTCGCGGATCACTTCACGGAGCTTTTCCCCACGGAAACGGTTGATGGTATTGTGGTCTGGGCGCTGCATGCCCGAAAGCCACATGAAACCGATGTTTTCCCGGACAGCTTTCTCAAGTTTCCGGGAAGAATAGCAGTTTTCCAGGTAACCGTATATCAGCACCTTCAACAGCATGCGGGGATGGTAACTGCTCGCCCCCATATTACTGTACTGCGAAAGGATGGGCTGGATGTTTATCTTGTCTACAACCGTGCTGACTACACGGGCGGGATGCTCTGATGGAAGAAGGTCGCCCAAATTGTGGGGAAGGAGCATCAACTGGTTGGGATCATAGTCTTTAAAGACTATATTTGAGTCTTGTTTTTCCACACCTCAAAATAACAATTTTGAGTTAAACAAGAAAAAGGCTACCCGAAAAATCAGGTAGCCTTTCAATTTAAATTAAATGAGACTTATGAGACAGCCTCTTTTATTATTTAATATGAACTAGATTATTTTTTGATAAACTTAACCTGTTTCATCCTGCCCTGTCCCTGATCGACGATCAGAAGATAGGTACCGGAAGCCATCCTTACCGATGCAAGATCAAGTACAATCTCACCGTTATCCGGAACTGCTGACCTGTTGATATACTGTCTTCCCATCATGTCATAGACTACAATATCAACTTGGATTTCCTCCTTGCTGTTCATTTGGATATGTAGCCTGTCTTCGACTGGATTTGGATAAATTTTGAAGCCGAACATGCTGTCTTCTTCAGCAGTCCCATAAATTTCAATCTGTGATTTCTCTTCCAGCTGGCCTTTGTCCACTCCGGCTGATTGCCGGGCAATGATGCTTTCATTGGAATACAGAGAGAATATCCCGGCTCCGTCCAGTGCCCTGTTGTAAAGCCTGATGTCGTCAAGGTCACCGTTCCAGCGGTTCGCATCGCGGTA
>NZ_JBGSXS010000135.1:0-29857 GCF_041751335.1 Aquiflexum sp. | reverse complement strand
TCTCCAAATATTCAGCAATCTCTTCATAGGTCAATCCCTCCACCTCTCTCAATTGAAATATCTCCTTTTGCTTTTCAGGCAAGGAATCCAAAAACCTAAAAACTAAACTCACATCATGGCTCTTGTTTTCAACTTCAGGATAATCAATTTCAATCTCCATTCCTCCCAAAGGTTCAAACCTTTTTATCTGTCTGAAGTGTTGAAGACTTTCATTTTTGACACTTCTGACCATCCAACTTGTAGGGTTTTCCATTTTTTGAAGTTCATCTTTTTTTAGCCATGCTTTTTCAAAAACGGCTTGCAACACATCCTGAGCCACATCTCTATCCTTAACCCATAAATAGGCCATCCGGTAGAGTTTGCTTTTGAGCGTCCAAATATGTGCTTCAAAAAATGTCTTCATTTTAGGTAGGTAATGATTGGATTTTGGAAATGTTACAGCAATTTGGAAAAAAAATCAGAGATTAGATTGATTTTAAATTATTGACATAAATAGTATGCATGCCTACTATTTATTATTTTGCAACATCAAATTCGGTGAGATGATTTCTAGTTTAAATGAGCTTAAAAAAGTAATAGACATAAAAAAAGCCCCTTCTTTCAAAGGGGCTTGTGGTGATAAGTGGACTCGAACCACCGACTCACGGATTTTCAGTCCGATGCTCTACCAACTGAGCTATATCACCGTTTCTGATAAAGTGATGCAAAGGTAGATATTTGAACCTTTCAAGCAAACCATTTGAAAAAAAAATTAATATAAACCCAATCAAAAAACGATAAAACGAACAATATGAGCATTTTACCACAATTGGTTTTTCTTCTTATTTTCGGCATTGCAGCCTATATCTTATCCAAAAGGGTCAGGTATTTAAGAAGGAATATATTTCTTGGCAAAGCCGAAACCAGAAATGACCAAACAGAAAAGCGTTGGAAAACGATGCTGTTGGTAGCTTTTGGCCAACAAAAGATGTTCAAGAGGTTTGGGCCAGCATTTCTTCACCTCTTAATTTATGTCGCATTTGTAATCATTAATCTTGAAGTGCTGGAATTTGTCATAGATGGTTTGGCAGGAAGCCACCGGGTTTTTGCTCCCTTTCTAGGTACTGCTTATGGTGTCGCCATGAATATTTTTGAATTCTTGGCAATAGCTGTTTTGGTATCTTGTGTGGCTTTTCTAATCCGTAGAAATATCATGAAAGTCGAGCGCTTCACCAAGCCTGAAATGAAAGGTTGGCCTTCCTTGGACGCAAACTTGATTTTGATCATTGAGATTATCCTCATGTTTGCCATACTCACCATGAACGCCACAGACCAAATCCTGGCATCCAGAGGTGTTGGAGATTATGCTTTGCTGAACACGCTGTTTTTCAGCAGCCTGATCCGTCCCATTTTTGAAGGTATGGGTGATGGGGCTTTGATTTTCATTGAAAGGTTTGCTTGGTGGTTCCATATTATTGGAATATTGGGATTTGCTGTATATGTTACCTACTCCAAGCACCTGCACATTTTCCTTGCTTTCCCAAACACTTGGTATTCCAATCTAAAGCCTAAGGGCGAAATGATAAATATGCCAGAAGTCACCAATGAGGTGAATATGATGTTGGGAATACCTGCTGAAGGAAATCAGGAAACTCCTCCGGCTGAAATCGGAAGATTCGGTGCCAAAGATGTCAATGACCTGACTTGGGTAAATGTAATGAATGCTTATAGCTGCACAGAATGCGGCAGATGCACTTCAGAATGCCCGGCAAATATCACCGGCAAAAAACTGTCCCCAAGAAAAATAATGATGGATGTCCGTGACAGGGCTGAGGAAGTAGGGAAAAGTCTTGATACAGGGGGAAAAGGTTTGGAAGACGGAAAATCACTGCTCGGCGATTACATTACCAAAGAAGAGATCAATGCTTGTACTTCATGCAATGCCTGCGTGGAAGCCTGCCCGATCAATATTGATCCTTTATCCATTATCTTACAATTGAGAAGATATGTCGCTATGGAAGAATCAGGTACTCCAGCCCAATGGAATGCCATGTTTCAGAATATGGAAACCAGCTTCTCCCCATGGAAATTCGCACCAACCGACAGGTTCAATTGGGCAGATCAGGTAAAAAATGAAGAAATTGAATAGATGCGAGAACCGAGAAGCGAGATTTTAGACTGTCTTGACTCTCGCTTCTCGCTTCAATCTAAAATCTACAATCTTAAATCAAAAATTCCAAAAATGTCAACATACAAAGTACCAACCATGGCAGAAATGACAGCCTCAGGAGAAACTCCGGAAATACTATTTTGGGTAGGATGTGCCGGTTCTTTTGATGACCGCTACAAAACAGTGACCCAGGCTTTTGTGAAAATTCTCAATAAGGTCGGGGTCAGTTTTGGCGTTTTAGGTTCGGAGGAAGCCTGTACAGGTGACCCGGCAAGAAGGGCCGGAAATGAATTTCTATTCCAAATGCAGGCCGTTGCAAATATCCAGGTATTGAATGGCTATGAGGTGAAAAAAGTAGTCACTGCCTGCCCACATTGCTTCAATACCATCAAAAACGAATATCCGGCATTGGGAGGTAATTATGAGGTCATTCATCATTCGCAGTTTCTTCAGCAATTGATCAACGAGGGTAAAATAGTTCTTAAAGGTGGTGGAGAATTTAAAGGCAAGAAAATCACTTTTCACGACTCCTGTTTTTTAGGTAGGGCCAATAATGTTTATGAGGCTCCAAGGGAAGTCATCAAGGCTTTGGATGTGGAATTGGTGGAAATGAAAAGATGCCGGACAAAAGGCCTTTGCTGTGGTGCCGGCGGAGGACAGATGTTCAAAGAACCCGAGCCCGGTAATAAAGACATCAATATCGAAAGAACCGAAGAAGCCTTGGCAACTGGTGCGACTGCCATAGCGGTAGGATGTCCTTTCTGCTTGACCATGATGTCTGATGGCGTAAAAAATAAAGAGAGAGAGCATGATGTCAAAGTTTATGACTTGGCAGAAATGCTGGCAAAAGATATGGGGATTTGATAGTCAACAATGAAAATAATAATTACCTATATATTGCTTTTCGCAGGTTTAGTATTCTTTGAAAAACAAGAAAAAAAGATAAAGGCGATCTATACAAAAACAGAAAGACTAGGTAATTTCATCACTAGATGGTATTATGACCTAATGATGACTTCTTTGATTTCAAAAGAAGAGTTGATACTATTTGAGGATCAAACATTTCATTACAAATATAGAGGAGGTCAGAGTGGAACATTCGATTTGGATGAAAAAGGAAAGTGGGTTATTTTAAGGGATTCCTTGTATTTAGAATTTAAAGACGATGTTCTAGATACGTCTTACCTCTTAAAAGGAAATAGATTATACCCGAAAGGTTTTGATTCAAAGAAAATCGCATTGAAGAAAAAATAATTTTTGGGATTGATCCTTGGTTAAACTTCAAGTTAATTTAAAGCTTGTATTTCAAATACACAATATTATATATTCTCAATACATAATATCTTGTATTACAAATACAAGCTTTTATATTTGCATTGTAAATCAATGGTTTAAATGGTTTCTAAGGATACGATAAAGGAAATAATAGCTGACCAAAGCAGGTATTTTGTCCCGGATTTAATGATCAAGAGGGAAATCAACATTCCTTTAGATGATAAGCGAGTCATTATTGTGACGGGTGTGAGAAGAAGTGGGAAAAGTATGCTGATCAGAAAAAGCTTCCAAGAAGATGGCATGTATTTGAACTTTGAGGATCCGAGACTGGTGAATTTTGATGTCAGCGATTTTTCCAAACTTGAGGATATACAAGAAGAATTGGGCAAAAAAGTCATGCTTTTAGATGAATTACAGTGGGTGGAAGGTTGGGAGATTTTTGCTCGGTCGCTTTATGAAAAGGGAAAAAACCTTAATATAACCGGTTCAAATGCCTGTATGCTGAGTAGGGAATTAGGAACCCGCTTAACAGGAAGATATAAGCAGATAGAACTTTTTCCTTTTAGTTACCTGGAATTTCTGGATTTAAAACAAATGACTCCGGGGAAGGATAGTTTTGAGTCATATCTTGAACTTGGAGGCTTTCCCGAATATTTGCAACATCAAGATCCTGAATACCTCCGGACTTTGTTGAGAGATATCATCACAAGGGATGTGGCGGTAAGAAGAAACATACTCAACGAAATGCAATTGGTCAGATTGGGAGTCTTTCTCTGCTCAAATATAGGAAAAGAGATGAGCTATAACCGGATGGGACAGCTTTTGGAGATCAAGTCAGTCCGGACAGTTATCGACTATTGCGATTATTTGGAAGAGAGTTATTTGTTCGATCTGATCCCGCTTTACGCCACTTCAATTAGAAAACAAATTGGCAATCCAAAAAAAATCTATTCCATAGATCCTGCTTTGGCAGTTGCCAATAGTATCTCTTTCACCAAGGACTTGGGCCGGAGGTTGGAAAATTTTGTGTATTTGCAGCTTCGTAGATCATTTACAGAAATATATTATTTCAAAACTTCATCAGGGGAATGTGATTTTCTGGTCAAATGGAATGAAGCCATAGTAGCCGCTGTACAGGTTTGTTGGAAAGTTGATAATGATAACTTAAAGCGGGAAATCAAAGGAATCCAAGAGGCAACAAAAGCCGGAAACTTGATCAAATTCTGTATCATCACATTTGATCAGGAAGATACGATTGGAGGAGTTGACTTGATTCCTTTTTGGATGTGGGCACAAGTAAAAGCTGACAAATGGCTTGGTCTGGCCTAACGGAGACAAAGTATAGAAAATTTGCCTTTGATTTCATTCAAACTAGAAAAGAAGATTATGATAATATTACCGGATTAATCATTTTGAAATATATCCAATTCACCCTTTTCTCCGTTAGTTAGAAGAACTAATTTGCCTGAATTCTCCTTATTTAAGGAATTATAAAATATCAGCTTATGTATTTACCATTCAATCAGATGCCGGACCATGCACGGGTTTGGGTTTATCAATCAAACAGAAAATTAAATCCGGATGAGAAAAAATACATCAATGATGTTCTTGCCGATTTTTGTGAAAAATGGAATACACATGGAGCCTTGATGCCGACATCTTATGATATCCGTTTTGATCAGGTGATTATCCTTTCTGTTGATGAAAGCCAATTTGGTGCTAGCGGTTGTTCTATTGATAGTTCGGTCAGGTTGTTGAAGGAAATCGAAACCAAATTTTCCATAGATTTGCTCAATCAGGGTAAAGTGTCATACTTGATTGATCGCGATTCTTTGGAGGTAAGTCCTTTGTTTGGCATCAAATCTAAAGTTGAAGAAGGAACCCTAAAGTCGGACACCACAATATTGAACCCTGTTATTCAAAAAAAATCTGATCTGCAAAACAAATGGCTGATCAGCGCAAAAGAAAGTTGGCTGAACAAATACTTTGCTAATTAATTATGATAATTGTCCTATATTTAAAACTTAGAGATTAATCCATTAATTGTATCTATGAAGCAAATTGCTGTATTTCTGGTTTTGACGATTATCCTGATCAGTTCATGTACCAGCTTGTACCAAAAAGGCCAAAACCAATTTCAGGGAGGTGATTATCAGCTTGCCATCAATTCTTTTTCAAAAATCCTGGAAGATGATCCTGAAAACAAAGAGGCTAATTTTTATGTGGCTGAAAGTTATCGATTGACCAACAGGATTGAACAATCAAAGGCATATTATGAAAAAGTAGCTGAGGAGGAAGAAACCTTCGATACCTACTATCGCCTGGGCCAAAGTTTGAAAAGCCAAGGGGAATATGAAGAAGCGAAAGATGCATTTTCAAAAGCCAAGGAACTAACCTTAGATGACAATTACCTTAAACTTTTAAACAGAGAAATCGACAATTTGGGAAAGATTGAGGCCATCGAAGATTATTTCCCATACATCGAAGTAGAAAACTATAAATTGCTCAACACCTCAATGGCCGAATATTCTCCGATAGTTAAGGAAGGCTATTTATATTTTACCAGCAACCGCGCTAGTAGCGGTATTTATTTAGCGACAGGTACCCCATTATTGAAGTTAATGAGGACGCGAGTGGATGGTATTAAAGTAGATGTACAAAATATTCAGCTTTTACCTGAATTCAGAAATGAAGAAAATCTCAACCAAGGATCTTTGGCCATCAGTCCTGATGGCAATACTTTAATTTATGCAAGGGCCAATTCCAGGTCTCCAAAAGACTTGCCTGATATACAGCTTTTTGCATCTTATTTCAGAGGAGGAGGTTTTACCCAACCTATTTGGATGCCTGTCAATGAGGATGAGTTTTACGCCAATACCACTCCCGCATTCAGTCCTGATGGAAATGAATTATATTTTGCCTCATTAAGGCATGATGGCTTGGGCGGATTGGACCTATACAAAGCAACCAAATTGGCCAATGGTGATTTTGGAAACGCAGTCAGTCTTGGCCCTCAGATCAATACCATGGGCAATGAAATGTTCCCATACGTGGCACCTGACGGTAAACTTTTCTTTGCATCCGATGGACATCCGGGTTTTGGAAAACTGGATCTTTTTGTGGCTGAAAAGACTGATAAAGGATGGGAAGTAAAAAATCTTGGACCCAATATCAATACCCTAGCGGATGATTTTGGAATTTTCTTTACTAAATACCCCACAGAAGGATTCCTTTCTTCCAACAGAGAAGGGGGACTGGGAGATGATGACATTTATTATTTTGAGGATAAGACTCCCAAACCTAAAATTGTCAATGTACTCCTCAATGTGACCACAAAGGAACTCAATGAAGATGGTACTGAAAAAATCCTTCCACAAACAAGGGTCGTGCTTTATGACAATACTAACAAGAATATCGGAGGTGATTTCTCGAACCAAAGCGGCAGGTTAAGATTTACGCTGACACCTGACCAAAACTTTTCTATCATTGCTTCAAAAAGCGGCTATTTTACAAAAAGCATCAATTACAGTACAGTGGGAAAAACTCCAAGAGTGGAAGACCTGATCCAAGATGTGACCAATGTAACATTGGATACGACGATTGTGTTGGAACCGCTTATTCTGGAAAGGTCCATCGTGCTGGACAACATCTACTATGATTTGGACAAGGCTGATATCAGACCTGATGCTGCTGTTGAGTTGGATAAATTGGTCAAAATCCTCAAAGACAATCCTAGTATTAGGATAGAATTAAGTTCCCATACGGATGCCCGGGCGAGTGATGCGTACAATGACGCATTGTCCCAAAGAAGGGCTGAATCGGCGGTTGCTTACATGGTGTCACAGGGTATTGATGAAGATAGATTGGTTGCTAAAGGATATGGCAAGCGACAATTGATCATAGAAAATGCACAGACTGAAGAAGAACATCAGACCAATAGAAGGACTGAGTTTAAAGTGATTGAGATTAAGGAATGATACTTGTGACTGTTTCAAACGGTGGAGTAAGGATCAACAGTTATTCTGTTGATCAACTTAGGTATAGGTTTTAGATTCATGCAATTTTAAAATAATATAATGATGGAAACAGTATTAGTACAAATCAATAATGACAAGGCTTACAAGCTCTTAGAGGATTTGGAAGATTTAAATATTATCAAAGTCCTTAAAAAAAGTATTCAACCGCAGCAAAAACTATCTGAAAAGTATGCCGGGAAATTGCCATCTGATGTAGCTGATGAACTTCAAAATTACGTAATCCAAAGCCGTAACGAATGGAACAACCGAAGCATTTAATTGATACTAATGCTGTGATTGATTATCTCGGTAATAAACTTCCAGTTTCAGGAATGAATTTTATGCATGGTGTTATTGATGCCATTCCCAATATTTCGGTAATAACCAAAATTGAATTACTGGGCTTTAACACATCTGATGAACACTACGAAACACTTTCCAATTTCATCAATGATGCTACTGTATTAGATTTGACAGACTCTGTAGTGGTTGCTACTATTGCAATCCGTAAAAAATACAAAACCAAATTGCCCGATGCCATCATTGCAGCTACGGCATTAGTCTATGATTTAGTTTTAATCTCTCGCAATATCTCAGACTTTAAAAATATTGATAGGTTACAGATTATTGACCCGTATAGTTTGTAAAAACATCAACTTCTCACATTTCTATGTGTAGAATATCCCCTAGGTATGGAATGGACTTTCCACGATGACTGGGTGAAGTTTGCTTCCGATTACAATCGAAATACTCCCTTTTAACCTTACCAATTTCCATTTGGAAATACAATCAAAATCACCAATAATCAACCTTCATCAAACTTCAAATATTTATAATTATTCTTATTTTGGAAATACCTTTATCCCTCGCATATTGTCATTGGGAGGATTAGTAATTGTAAAACCAATGCACTCTAAATCTTTTAAACTAAGATCATAACGTTTAGTAATTTTATACTCCAAAAGAACTTCATCCCAATCATCTGGAATTATTATCGCATCGAATATAAAAACGCTCAAAGTATCTCTGGGTAAATCTTCTTTAAATACTTTATCCCAATCTTTTTTACTGTCGTAAAAAACTGTTCTATTAGCCGGCATCCCTCTTAAATGATTGTAATCAGCGGGTATTAACGTGTCCGGATAATTGAAACTAACAGTGAAACTCAGCGGCTGATTAATATTATTTTGCATTCTAATACTATAAACATCCTCAACAAATGGAGAATCACATGTTGTAAACAAGAACAAAACAAAGAGCATTAAAAGTATTATTGCCAGTTTCATAACCATTAGATTCTAGTTTTAACCTAAAATAACCTTCAATAATGGTCTAGGTAAATTTTGCTATTAGACCTTTATATCCAAAACTACTCAGAATCTCAGAAATCTAAATGATTTCTATTTACGAATCCACGCAGTCCTTCCTCCTTGTATCAATAATATAGGTAATCTTCCAACCATCAACTGTCTTGATCAATTGGAAAGAATTAACGCCGCAATGGCTGAATTTATCGTTGACATAAAATTCATAGGGCGTCCAAGCAGCAGCCATTTGTCCATCCACTTTTATTTGGAAATCCAGAATCCTTTCATCCAAAATGGTACCTTCCGGGGTACTGACAATCCGGTTCACAAAATCACTAACAGTGTTAGATCCCAATTCCGCTCCTGCATCATTAGAAATGACAGTTTGCATAGTTGCTTCGGGATGGAATGCATTCCTTAAAGTTTCAGCATCCCTACTTTTCATCCCCTCAAAAAGAGATGCAATTACTTCTTTTACCGCAATCTCCTCCTGGGCATGTAATGGAATAATCGCAATAAAAATCAAACCAAAAATAATTAATGCAGGTTTTCTCATCTTTTCTGTATTGAACCACCTGTTGAAGTTTTAACATCCACGTTTTTGGGATTGCCCCCATAATAAACCTTTGCGGCAGTAGCTACAGAGCCTTCGATAGTCGATGTTGCATTAAAATGAATAGTAGCAGCTGTATTGGCTTGTATTTCAATTTGCTTCCCTGTCAGATTTTTACCATCTATTTCGGCATTGGTAAAAGCTTTGGCAATTAATTCATCCACTTTTCCATTAACAAAAATCCTCGCATTGGTAGCCGCATCTACACTTAGGACATCTGCTTCAACCTCAGCTTCAAGATAAGCGTTGGTTGTGGCAAAAAGAAATGCTTCCTGGGCAACAATGGGATCTTTGGAGATAACACTTGCACTGGTATTGGCCTCAATCCCCAATAATTCCACGTAGGTAACCACAACAGATACTGCATGGTTTCTAAAGTTCCCCCTGGCCAATCTTATCTCAAGGGTCTCCCCCACCACAGTGGTTTCTACCTTTCCAACATCAATTCCGGAAACAGAAATTTCAACTTTATTCTGACTTCCTTTAACCAATTCTGCTTTAATAGAATTGGACACCTTCACTGCATTAAAATCTCTTAAATTTCTGCTGTCTGTTTGAGTTTGAGCCTGGAGTATCCCTGCCAACCCAAAGACCAACAATAAAATGAGCTTCGATATCTTTTCCATTTTGGTTTAGTTTTTTTAAATACTTCCATACATTTTGAAAGTAGTATTCCTAAGTGCGGGGTTATTGACTGCAAAGTGCATGGCTTCGGCTATTTCGGAAGGGCTTACCCAATTAGAAAATTCAGAATCAGGCATTGACTCTCGGTTTTCAGGTGTATCAATCACACTTGGAACAAAGATATGCGCCCTGATTTTGGTATTTTTTGTTTCTTCTGCCACATATTTGGCCAACTCCCTTACAAGACTTTTACTCAAAGCGTATGCCACAACTCCTTTTCCATCTGCTGGCTGTAAGGCAGGCCTAGCTCCTATAAACAAGAAATTTCCAAAATCTGCTTTTTTCATAACAGGAAGGAAGTTTTTGACCATATTGAATGCGGAGTAGAAATTCAGTTTAAACATTTTTTCAAGGTCTTCCAATCCGGTTTGTTCAATTGCCCCCATTCCAAATCCGCCCACCAATAGTCCGATAGCGTCCACTTCACCGTATTGGAGGTGATACTCACTTGCAAAAGCAGCGACTGCCTTCTCGTCTGTGACATCAAGTTCATAAACATCATCAGCTTCTTCCACTTCTTCTCCCGAATCTGGCAAAATAGTTGCAATTACCCTGTAGCCTTCTCTTTTGAATTTTTCAACAACTGCTTTTCCCAAATTTCCTGCAGCCCCGGTCACAATAATATTCCTTTCCATAAATATTTATTTTTTATGTTTGCATTCTTTTATTCGAAACTATTCCAATTATACCTTTACCCATGGAAATCCCGAATTCACCCTTCAAAAATATTGAGACAAAGAAAAAAAGAATCTTTTTTCTAAAGCTTTTTATATATCTGACTTTCCTTTTTGGAGGAAAATTAATCCCCGCTTCCCAGGATTTCCTTATTAACTATCCAGGAATGAACAGTTTGCATACCGCAATTCTGTTTTTACTTGGCGGAAATATTCTTATTTCCCTAGCCCGTCTTATAACAGCAAGAGTTTATTTAAGCAAATCTAAGGATGAAAAGGTTCATGGCAATTTTTTATTGGGTATTTCCTGGATTTCCAATATACTAAATTCATTGGTTTTTGTCATTGCCTTGATGTTGGCATTTGATATTCAGCCATTGAAATTCCTGACAAGTCTTACTATAGTAGCTGCAGCAATAGCCATTTTGAGTAAAGACTACGTGACCAATATCATCAATGGACTGATTATGATGTTTACGGATCAGTTTTCTCTTGGAGATACGATCAGAATCGGGGACACGCAAGGATTGATTGAAGACATAACCCTCCTAAATGTTGTTCTGAAACAGGATGATGGATACAAAACCATGGTTCCTAATAGTCTTATTTTGAATGCACAGGTTACCAATTTCAAAAATCTGAAGCAAAAGAAGATTGAATTCCCTCTTGAATTACCCCACGGCTTTAAATATGATATCTCCACGATCAATTCACGCCTAACTAAAACATTTGAAAAAAGGATAGAAGAAAAGTCCATTTCCAATTTAAACCTTAAACTTCAAAATATACAAAAAGAATTTATAACCTTGAAGGTATCATTTGAAACTCCTGTTGAGAAGGAAACGGAGGTACAGTCTGAATTGCATCATTTCTTATTATCATTGTTTAATGAAAACTGAAAAGGAAAATTATTTCGATCTTGTTTATCAGGTGGTCAGGTTGATACCTGAAGGCAAAGTGACTTCCTATGGTGCTATTGCCAACTATTTGGGTCTGAAGAGTGGAGCGAGGATGGTTGGCTATGCCATGAATGCTTCCCATACCCAAGCGGATGTACCGGCGCACAGGGTGGTGAACAGAAACGGTATTCTGACGGGAAAGCATCACTTTTCAAACCCATCAGAAATGGAGTTGTTACTCAGCAAAGAGGGTATCGAGGTCATTCACGATAAAATCCAGAATTTTGAAGCCCATTTTTGGGATCCAAATAAACTCGAATTAGATTTATTATGACCTGTTTTAGGTATTTTTCAAATAAAACAAAATATTTTTGACATTTTTTATCCAAATGACTCAAAAGTGTATGCTTTTTGTATTAGATAGAAAAAATCGTTTGTCGTATGGAAACAGCATTGAAAAGTAACATCGCAGAAAATCTTCGAAAACATCGAGTTCTTAGAGGTTATACTCAAGAATACATCGCTGAATATTTAGGAAAAAAAGACTATACCGCTTATTCCAGGTATGAACAGGGAAGATCCAACCTGAAAATGGAAGATGCCATCAAACTTGCCAACTTATACGAAGTCGATGTTCAGGAATTAATATCCGTCTCTCCAACTGTGCATCAGGGTTCAGAAAATGGAAAAAAATCAAACGGCCTTATTTCAGTATTGGTGGATCTAGATGGAAGTAATAGTTCACTGGAAAGTAACATCATCAAACTTAAGAAAATCAATGACCTTCTTGCAAAGCAAGAACTTTGAGGTCAACGTTTCCTTATCAGGTACAATCCTATGAACATTAGCAATCCATTGAGAATCAAAATCTCAAAACCAAATTTATATCCCCATAGTAAACTTTCAGAATTCTGACTGATCAGGAAAGCCAAAACCGGAGCCAAAACAGCCAAATAAGGCACCAGTTTATCTTTCACTTTCCATTTCGTAAACAAACCGAAGGCATATAAGCCCAATAGTGGGCCATAAGTATAACCTGCTATAATGAATACCGCATTGATTACACTTTGATCATTTAACCATCGGAAAACCAGAATAACCAAAAACATCAGCAAGGTAAATGCGATATGGACCTGCTTACGTACCGTAACCTGTCTGTCTTTGTCATACCTTTTCTCTATTTCCAAAAAATCATAACAGAATGAGGTGGTTAAAGCAGTCAAAGTAGAATCTGCACTTGAGTAGGCAGCAGCCGTAATACCCAAGACAAAGACGATTCCTGCAAATGCAGAAAACTCTTGTGTGGCCAATAAGGGGTACAAATCATCCGACCTAACTGGTAATGTTACTCCATTGGTTTCGGCATAGAGATATAGTAACAAACCGAGGCATAAAAACATCAGGTTTACGAAAACAAGAATGATTGTAAACCAAAACATGTTTTTTTGTGCATCTCCAATATTTCGACAGGTGAGGTTTTTCTGCATCATATCCTGGTCTAACCCTGTCATCACTATAGTAATGAAAGCGCCTGAGGCAAATTGCTTAAAAAAATTAGTCCCAGACTGCCAATCCCAATTGAAAATTTCAGACCTGGAATCAGAAGCTATGGTACCTATAAAATCTGAAATTTTAAGGATTCCAAGATCTTTTCCTATCAAATAAATACTCACACCAACAGCCAAAAGCATAAAAAAAGTTTGCAAGGTGTCAGTCCAGACAACAGTTTTGATGCCTCCCCTATGGGTATAGAGCCAAATCAATGAAACAGTAATCAACACTGAAACCCAAAAGGGTATTCCCCATTTGTCAAATAAGATTAGCTGCAAAACGCCTGCAACTAAAAATACCCGGATAGAAGAACCAAGGGTTCTGGACAGGATAAAGAAAAATGCACCGGATTTATAGGACCAAAAACCAAATCTATCCTCTAAATAGGCGTATATAGAAACCAGATTAAGTCTATAATATAAAGGAAGCAAAACCTTGGCAATCACAAAATATCCTAAAGTATACCCTAATACCACCTGGAAATAAAAAAAATTGGTATTGCCTACTTCACCTGGAACTGAAATAAAAGTTACTCCAGATAGAGAAGCACCTATCATTCCAAAAGCCACTAAAAACCAAGGTGATTGTCTATCTCCTGTAAAAAATGTGTCTTTTGAAACGTTTCTTGAGGTAAACCAGGAAATCAAAAACAAGAGAACAAAATATGATGTTATGACGATTAGAACTAAATTTGAATCCATAGATGATTGAAGGTCAATTATGCTAAGTTGTCTATAATAATTAAATTTGCAAAATGAATTCGCAAACACAAGCTTATCCCATGGTTGAAGTCGAAGATGTCCTACTGGAGGAATTGGTAGACATTGAAGAAAGTGAACTGATTGTCTTCAACGATGATGTCAATACTTTTGAGCATGTAGCCAAAATCTTGATCAAAGTCTGTCAACACACACCGGAACAAGCAGAACAATGTACCCTTATCATTCATTATAAAGGTAAATGCGCTGTAAAGAAAGGCAGTAGAGAAAAACTGAAACCTATGTGTGAGGCGATTCTAGATGCCGGTATCCAAGCCACAGTATCATAATTCCCTGATTTGTGAATTTCCCCTCAAAATTGATAGAAGATGCAGTCAATGAAATTAGCAGGCTGCCCGGAATTGGAAAAAAAACAGCCCTTAGATTAGCGCTTCATCTTCTAAAGCACAAAGAATCGGTTTCAGAAGATTTGGCGAACGCTATCATTTCACTGAGAAAAGATATTAAATACTGCATCAGTTGCCATAATATTTCTGATTTAGAAATATGCAGCATCTGTTCCGGAAATCGAAGAGACAAGCACATAATCTGTGTGGTCGAAGATATTCCTGATGTACTTGCAATTGAAAATACTTCACAATACAATGGGCTATACCATGTACTGAGTGGGGTGATTTCACCCATCCAAGGAATCGGCCCTGATGAGCTTAATATAGAATCGCTTATTGAAAGAATTAGAAATCCAACATCAAGTGATAAGGTGGAAGAAGTGATTTTGGCACTTCCCGCAACTATGGAAGGGGACACCACTTCATTTTACATTACAAGAAAACTCAAAGAACTTCAGGTTAAAGTCAGCACCATCGCAAGGGGTATTCCTGTAGGGGGGGAATTGGAATACACCGATGAGGTCACGCTTGGAAGGAGTATTTTGACCAGGGTAAATTATTCTGCAGATTAATATTTTCCTTTGTGCAATTCAAAAGGCTTTCTATATTTGCAATCCCAAATGGGGGAATTAAATTAATGGGGGATTAGCTCAGCTGGCTAGAGCGCTACACTGGCAGTGTAGAGGTCATCGGTTCGACTCCGTTATCCTCCACTTTAGACAGACTTTATGGTCTGTCTTTTTTGTTTTAAAGTAAAAAACAACCTTATTCAAAGCACATTTAAATTCACCAATTTTGAATGGGTTTCGTCCAGCTTTTCTATTAATCCCATCAGAATCCCAAGATTGATATCCTTACAATCCTGAAAGTGTAATTTTTCAAATTGGAAGAAATCACCCTCTTCAAAAAGCTCATCCAATTCTCTGAATTCTCCGCTCATTCCCACATTTATCATTGCGGTAAACAGTTCATTCCTGGCTTTTGATACTGCCAGGCATGCATCCGAAAGTCTCAATTTATAATTATCCACTGTTTATCAATTTAAAACCTGATTCCATTCTATCCCCGTAAACTTACCTAATCAATTTACGCAAATACGAACTAATGAAAAAATAAATGCCAGCTATTGGCTCAATAAAATATTGGTTGAAAATCAATTCAAAAATTCATGCCATTCCTTGAAATTGAAATCGGTTTTTTGATATCCAAGGAATTTTTGATAGGCCTTATTTAAAGCACTTGTGTACTTTTCATTGATCCTCAGAGGGTATAATTGAAAAATATGGTATTTCTTTTGAATGTTTTCGAAAGCTTCCTGAAAACTCTTAAATTCTTCTACTTCTCTTTCACCGGAGTTTTGATCAATCTCTTCATCGTAGTTATAGTTGAAAATAGACTTTTGATTGGTGGCATAAAAAAATATTTCATTGCCCTTATTTTCATGTTTATAAAATTTGATTAAAACATTTTTTCCTCCTACAATACAAATTTCCTCAATCCCTATACTTTCCGCATAGGTGCTAATGATAGACCTGATAATTCTATTCCATGCTTTCTGATCCACGCTTGTAATTCCTTGACCTATTTCTGATACATTTTCAAAATCAATCACTTCTGTCTCCAGACCAATATTTTCAGCTGCGTGAATTAAAATATTGAGATCAATTTCATGTTTTTGTTTTACGTAATCTACAACCAAGTCAAGCCCTTTAATCAAAGATTGAACACCATTTTCGACAAGTACTAACTTTGTTTCAGAATCATCAAGTTGGTCAAAAGCCGGATCAATAAATGATTCGCTTGAATGAAGGATAAAACAATTATTGTCGTCCTTATAATTCTTCTTTATAAATCTTGACTTATCTTTTGCTGTAGCATTGATTAGAAATATGATTTTCATTTTAAGAAGTTTAAGGATGGACATGAAAAGGAATTATATTTCCTTTTGGAAAAAACTTCTCCATAACAATCAGTAAAGTACCTACATGTACGAAGTATTAAACTCATTGGATTATTTCCAAGGTGAAAAATACAAAACTTACTTTTTCTTTTCAATTTAGCACCAAAGATTCTAACCTCCAACCTACTGACATAAGATGTCAGACAAAGAACATTATGATCGGGGATTATTTTAAAATACAAATTTAGTTTTAGTCATGATGATAAATCACATACTCAGGAGAACATATAAATCAGAAAAACCAAAACCCCAAAAACAATCCCCATCAAAAATATATTGTAGGCATATCCAAGCATATTGTATTTTCTTTTCAGTACTTTTCCCTGATAATATACTGCTATTGACATTTGTTCATTGATCTCTTTTTCCTTCGGTAGAATTTTTTCAACTTCTGTTAAATATTCAGGTAATGTATAATTTGCCACCTCCCCAAAGAACAATAAGCTTGCCTTACCCCTATTTTGAAAGTCCTGGTTTTTATCGATAATTTTGGGTTTCGCTGCCTGAACCGCAAGTACCGTAGAAGCAAGGCATGAGATCAAAATCAATGCGATAGGAAGAATCATTTTAGATCCGGTAAGATCGAGTTCATCTGAAATTGTACCATATCCTGCTATTGCAATGATAGAAGATATTACCAATGCATTGATACTAATGATCATATTGGCTTTGTTATCGGCGATCTGAAGTAAGTTACAATTGTTTTTAAAAGTCACCCTAAAAAAGGTTTGCCGTTCTCTGACTGAAGTGTCTTTTTCCTTTTTCGAGATTTTCTGTTCTTCCATACAGGCTTATATTATTGGGGCTTAATTTACAAATAAAATTTATGTTTTATGATCTGGACTAAAATAGGGCGAAAATTTTGAAAACTCCTAAGCCACTTGATTTTCTTGACAAAATAAAATAACAAATATCCAACCAATTAAGGCACCAACCATGTCGATGACCAAAAGCTGTCACCATGAGTATTTTCGGTTTTTTTAAATTGGACTCTCACATGTGTCAAACCGTTCAATTGCAACCCTTCAACCTGCAAAGCAGTGAATTTTATCAGACAGAAATGTTGATCATTCATTTCTTCTGCCCATAAAAAAGCTTTTTCCGGATCTGAAATTATGGCCCCCGGCGCCAACACTGAATTGTATGCCTTTCTTGAATCCCCCTGAACACTGAACCAAAAAGATTCGCTAAGTTCATTTTTCTGGTGGATTTCAACTTTACCAAATACCTTAACCTGAACACGCCTTTTTGGATGATAAAAAAGCAGGGAAACATTTCCACTATTCATCAATTGTTCCACTTTTGAGGACCTTGCATCTGTAAAAAAGTAAAAGTTAAAATCCTTATCAATTTTTCTTAAAACCACAAACCTGACATCAGGTCCCTCTTGCCCTTGAGTTGCAAAAGACACAAATCTAAATGGGTGCTTTGAATCCAAAGCACCTCTATTCAACTCATGCTGAATAGCATGAAAAATATCATCTAAAGAATCTTTACTAGAAAACAGCATAAAAGGTAACTTTAATCCAACCTAAAATATACCAATTCTATGATGTATATGTTTGCAATGCACTAAAAGAAAAAAGCGCAGAGAAGATTCTGCGCTTTTTTGAACTATTACAGGCTTTAAGAATTATACCTCAACAGTATCTATATTTTTGAAATAAACCTGCTTTTCTGAATCTAAGTCTACTATAACAGCAGAATCATTTTTGATATATCCTGAAAGTATCTGCTTTGAAAGTTCATTTAGAATCAATCGTTGCATGGTTCTTTTCAAGGGTCTTGCTCCAAATTGAGGATCAAAGCCCACCTCACCCAGATAATCCAAGACCTCCTGCGTTGCATCTATCTCAATATTGGATTCTGAAAGTCTTTTCCGAATTTCCTTCCATTGAATGTCAACTATCTTTCGAATGACCTTTTGGTTTAGCGGTTCAAACATGATGGTTTCATCGATTCTATTAAGAAATTCGGGTCTGACTGATTTCTTAAGAAGATCATAGACCTCCGATTTCGTCTTTTCCATAATCTCCTCTTTATTCCATTCTTCCATCTCAGCAAACCTTTCCTGAATCAGATGCGATCCAATATTGGTGGTTAGTATAATAATGGTATTTTTGAAGTTGGCAATTCTGCCTTTATTATCCGTCAAACGGCCATCATCAAGTACTTGTAGAAGAATATTGAAGACATCAGGGTGTGCTTTTTCGATTTCATCCAATAGCACCACAGAATATGGTTTTCTTCTAACTGCCTCTGTCAATTGCCCCCCTTCATCATATCCAACATATCCCGGAGGTGCTCCAACCAGCCTACTGACGGCATGTCTTTCCTGATACTCGGACATGTCAATCCTGACCATGGCATTGTCATCATTGAAGAGATATTCCGCAATTGCCTTTGCCAATTCGGTTTTCCCAACCCCGGTAGTGCCCATAAAGATGAACGAACCAATCGGTCGTTTTGGGTCTTGCAATCCAGCCCTACTTCTCCTCACTGCATCTGCCAATGCCGTGATCGCTTCTCTTTGTCCGGCTACCCTTTTTCCCAATTCATCTTCCAAGTGCAATAATTTTTCTCTTTCACTTTGGATCATCTTGGACAAAGGGATACCTGTCCATTTTGAAACTACAGCTGCAATATCCTCATTATCTACTTCCTCCTTGAGCAAAGGAGAACCTTCTTGCATTTCTTCCAATTGCTTTTTGAATTGGTCAAGTCTATTTTCAGCTTCAACTATTTTCCCATAACGGATTTCAGCCACCCTTCCAAAATCACCTGCCCTTTCAGCCTGTTCAGCTTCGAGTTTAAGTTTATCGATATTCTCTTTTTCCGTCCTGATACCTGTAATAACTGATTTTTCACTTTCCCATTTGGCTTTGAGATTCTGCCTCTTTTCCGAAAGCTCAGCAATTTCTTTACTGAGAACAGTTTCCTTGTCCTTATTATTTTCCCTCCTAATAGCCTCTCTTTCAATTTCCAGCTGCATGATCCTCCTGTTGAGTTCATCCAATTCCTGAGGAAGTGAGTCTATTTCCATTCTCAATTTGGCTGCTGCCTCATCCATTAAGTCTATGGCTTTGTCGGGAAGAAACCGGTCAGAAATATATCTTTGGGAAAGTTCTACAGCAGCAATAACTGCATCATCCTTGATCCTCACACCATGGTGAAGTTCATATTTATCTTTGATTCCTCTCAAGATGGAAATGGCATCTGCTGCATCCGGTTCATTCACCATCACAGATTGAAACCTTCTCTCCAATGCCTTATCCTTTTCAATATACTTTTGGTATTCCTTGAGTGTGGTTGCTCCTATGGCGTGCAATTCACCCCTAGCCAAAGCAGGTTTCAGCAAATTGGCTGCATCCATTGCTCCCTCACCTCCTCCACCTGCTCCAATTAAGGTATGGATTTCGTCAATAAAAAGAATAATCTGTCCTTCTGAATCAGTCACCTCCTTGATTACTGCCTTAAGTCTTTCCTCAAATTCACCTTTGTATTTGGCGCCAGCAACCAGCAATCCCATATCCAAAGAGATCAATGTTTTGGTCTTTAGGTTTTCGGGTACATCTCCACTGATTATTCTTTGGGCTAAACCTTCTACTATGGCTGTCTTTCCTACTCCAGGTTCACCAAGTAGTATCGGATTGTTTTTGGTCCTTCTTGCCAAAATCTGAAGCACCCTTCTTATTTCTTCATCTCGGCCGATTACAGGGTCTATTTTACCTTTTTTGGCCAATTCATTCAGGTTTTTGGAATACTTTTCCAAGGCCCTGTATTTTGATTCTGCATTTTGATCTGTCACTTTATTTCCCTGTCTAAGTTCTTTAATTGCCTCAATCAAAGGCTTTTCTGAAAGGCCTTGATCCTTTAACAATTGGGCTGTTTTTTCATTTCCAGCCAATATTGCCAATATTAAATGTTCAATCGCAATAAATTCGTCCCCAAAAGTTTTAAGGTAATCCTTAGCTTTGGACAAAATCTGATTGGCTGCATTTGACAAATAGGGCTGCTGACCACTTACTTTGGGGTAAGATTTGATGAGCTCATCTGTTTTTTGACTAATGAGGGTTTTATTTACGCCTAACTTTTTGAATAAAAAGTCGGTTACATTCTCATCTTCTGAAAATATTCCCTTTAACAAGTGGGCCGGTTCTATGACCTGTTGCTGCTCGGCAGCGGTTACTTCCACCGCTTTTTGGATAGCTTCTTGGGACTTGATGGTGAATTGTTTGAAATCCATGATATATATGTGGTTATCTATTACTTTTTCAAAGTACCTTTTTAGAAATACGGTACTTTTGCCACTCAATCAAATTTTTCACCAATTCAAAAAATGCCCGTATTTCGGAAATTATGTCTTAAAACATCTCTTAATTCTTGAAAATCAAGACTTTTTGGCATGAAAAAACAATTGCCCTAAGGTAGAATGATGGTTTATTGGAGACTTAATTGAATCAATTTTCGTTTTCAGATTCCCCATCCTTTTCCTCTTTGTTTACACTGTACCTGTCTATATCGCGCTGATATCTATCAACATTAGCTTCAGCTTGTTGAATTGCTATTTCAGTTTTTCGCATATCTAATTCCAATTTTGCCAAATCAGCATCAGTGGTCTTATCTTTCATCCTGCGCTTTTCGTATTTCAGGTTTTGCTTGGCAAGCTTGATTTCAGCTTTTTGCCTTGAAGTCATTGCTTTGTCATAGTTCTTCCGAGCTTTTTGCAAGTTTCTGATTCTTTTGAGCTCAGCTTTCTCAGCCGCATCTTGGACCTTTTTTTCTTTTAGCGCCGCTTTATCATCAGCTTTTTGTTGGGCACTCAGCCTTTTTTCCTCCTTCATGGCTTTTTTCGCTTCCAGTTGCTCTTCCTTCGTTAATTTTGCTTCTTCTTGTGCAAAAACAACATTGGAAAAAGCCAAGGCGAGAATTAATGTAATCAAAAATGAGAATTTTTTCATTTTAAGGTTATTTTTTATCCAAATATAATCTAACTTCTAAAGAAGTTCAATTTTGTTTTATATTTATTTGATGTTGATTAATTTTTTTTAGACAACAAAACAATTATTTTTACTTTGCTGAATTCACCTAATTCAAAACATGAAAATACAATTTCTTTTTACCGAATTTAAAGTATGAACCTCGAATTTTATTTCAACCCATACGCTGTTCCGGTTTTCATAACGAGCCTACTATTTATAGTATTGACAGTATTCTCATTCAAACGGCAAAACCTTTTTGGAGAAAGGTATTTTTCTTATTTGATGTTTGCCAGTTTTATATATTCATTTTTTTATGGAACAAGCCTTTTGCATACAGATCCAGAAAAGCTTCAATTCTATTATATGCTGGAATTTGTAGGCGGCGTTTTTATTGCACCGTTCTTATTACTATTTGTTTTGAAATATTCGGATAAGGTCAAATACATCAACCCCCTTTGGATCACTGGAATTTTCGGGATTTCTATTTTCTTCCTTGTATTGGTGCTTACCAATGATTACCATTTGCTGTTCTTTAAAGAAATCACAGCCATTGACAATTCTTATTTTGTGACAAAAAACATCGACAGAGGTCCCTTACATTGGGTCTATGCGGCATATAACTCGATTTTGATTTTGACCTCTAATTTTATCCTGATCAGGATGTTCAATTCTACACCATCTATCTACAGGAAGCAATTGCTTGTGATGATGATGGGGACTTTCATTCCTTGGTTAGCCTATATTATTGTAGTATTCGGTTATTATCCATTTGGTTTGGACCCGGTTCCCTTTTTTCTGGCCATTAGTGGGTTATTTCTTTTTTGGGCATTGTTCCGACATCAATTGTTCAGGGCCAATCCAATTGCATTTAAGACGATTTTCGAAAATATTTCTGATGGTATTTTGATTATCAATTTGGAAGGGGAATTGGTAGCAGTCAATCATGCTGCTGAAAGATTTTTTTCAAAGATCACCAATGTGAAATTGACCAATATTGATCAGATCCGAAAATTATCCCCAGAGTTTGATGTACTTTTTGCGAAAAAAACTGCCGGCGAGAAGATTGAAATTAAATTGGCAGACGAGGAAAAAACTTTTTCCGCATATCTCAAAGAAATAGAAAAAGATCCAATAAATGGAGGTTTACCCAATTTCCAATACCTCTTTATCCGTGACATTACAGAACAAAAGTCAACAGAAAAGATCATTAAAGCCAATGAACTAAAGCTGCAAAATGTCAACCATTACTTGGTTAGAAATGAAAAGATGTTGACTTCTATAGCTTTTGCCACCAAAGAATTGCTGTCCAACCAAGATTTCCCCACGGCGACCCAAAAAGCAATGGCATTGTTGGGAGATGGTGCCGGAGTAGATAGGGCTTATTTATTTGAAAATTTCCATGACGAAGAAGGAAGTATTTTTTGCTCTCAAAGATATGAATGGAGCGCACTGGGAGTCCCACCTGAAATTGACAACCCGGATCTTCAGGGACTTCCTGTCGGACTTTTTGGAGAGGGTACACAAGCCATGTTGAAAAACAGACCCTATCATGCGATTGTGTCTAGAATTGACAATGATCCTGAATTGAAAGAACTTTTGGAAAGTCAGGACATCAAATCCATATTATTGATCCCGATTTATGTCAAGGATTATTTCTGGGGTTATGTAGGGTTTGACGATTGCACTAATGAAAGAGATTGGAGTGATGCTGAAACTGCTTTGTTGATCAGTTTTGCAGACAGTATTTCAAATGCCATTGAAAGGAAGAATTTGGAAAAGAATTTGATTCAATCCATGGAACAGGCAAAAGAAGCCAGTGTGGCCAAATCAGAGTTTCTCGCCAATATGAGTCATGAAATCAGAACACCGCTCAATGGAGTCATCGGTTTTTCTGATCTCTTGCTGAAAACCCACCTAGATGAAAATCAAAAAGGATTCCTGAAATCCATCATTCAATCAGGTAACCTTTTGCTTGACCTGATTAATGATATTCTGGATTTTTCCAAAATTGAAGCCGGCAAACTTGAACTCAATCCTGAATGGGTCAATTTAAGTGAACTTACCACAGATACATTAAAAATTATTCAACCTTTTGCTAAGGATAAAAATCTAAATCTGATCCTGAATATTAATCATGATTTGCCTGAATATGCCCTTGTGGATACAACAAGATTGAAGCAGGTCTTGATCAATTTGCTGAGCAATGCAGCGAAGTTTACACCTAAAGGATATATAGAATTGGCCATCAATGGTAAAAACATCAAGGATTCAGACTTGTATGAAGTGTCATTTTCGGTAATCGACTCAGGAATAGGCATTTCCAAAGAAAAAGAGAAAATAATCTTTGAAGCTTTTGCCCAAGAGGATAATTCTACCACGCGGAAATACGGCGGAACCGGACTAGGGCTCTCTATTTGCAGCAAATTACTCGACCTGATGGGCAGTAAGCTGATATTGAAAACCGAAGTGGGTAAAGGTAGTGAGTTTTGTTTTTCTTTAGTCCTTCCACTATCAGCTGAACCAGGTGAAATTAAGGATCAAGTCATTGAGGATAAAACGCCATCAAATTCTGTTTCTATTTCTAAAAACACTTTAAAATCGACGCATAAAATCCTTTTGGTTGATGATAACCCTGTCAACATGTTATTGGCAAAATCCATAGTTAAAAGTTTAATTCCTTCTGCGATCATATTTGAGGCATACAATGGGCTGGAAGCCGTCGCCCAATTTGAAAAAGAAAAACCTGATATGATTTTTATGGATATTCAGATGCCGGAAATGAGCGGATATGAAGCCACCAAAAATATCCGTCTTCAAGAAACCGAAACCAAAACTCCAATAATTGCGCTTACTGCAGGAACTGTAAAGGGAGAACAACACAGATGTATAGAGGCCGGTATGAATGATTATTTAAGCAAACCGGTTCTGGTTTCGGACATTGCAGAAATGATCAAAAAATACTTGGATCCCAAATCTGATGTGAGTGATACCATTAAGGATCAAAATAACCTTAAACTCTCAAAATTGGAGGAATACAGGGAAAGTGATCCGGATTTTTTTAAGGAACTACTAGAGGTAAGTTATACCAATATTTCCAAATTGAAAATTACCTTAAGGAGAAATCAAGAGGAAAAAGACCTTCATTCCATCAAGCAGACAGGACATGCCCTTAAAGGTGTTGGATTGAATTTGAACTTTGAAAATCTGGTGATTTATTCATCTGCAGTCGAAGATCTCGGAAGTTTTGATATGGATAGCCCTATGGTCATTGAAAAGTTAAACAATGAAATTGAAAAGATTCTGAAATCACTCCACGCTGAACTACAAAAAGCAGGATAGTCATTCAAGCGAGCAATTTTTTTCAATCTACTATTTGGGAAATTGTTTGATCCAGTTCAAAAATTGAAATTAATCCTTCACTTCCTCATAGTCAATATAATCTCCCCCTCTGATTTCTTTAGACCTTTTTTCCTGATATTCCTGCGGAATGTGGTCCACATTAATATTCCCTTCTTTTGGCTTTCGTCGAAGATCATCCTCACGTTTGAGGTTATTGGAATGATCAACAAACTGCTTCAGCTTACTTTTTAAAAAGAATTGCAATAGCTTGGAAAAGATCCATGATATGGCAATGGCAATCAAAAGAAATTTAAATATAAATCCCATGTTTAGAAGTGAGATGTGAGACATGAGATATGAGACTGTCTTATATCTCATATCTCAGATCTCATGTCTAAAATTAATTATCTGCTTAGATATAGGTTTCTCTCGGAATAAATCTTCAAGAAGTAATCATCCATCAAATCATCTATAAAATAGATGGATTCACCAGTGGACTTCATTTCAGGCCCCAATTCCTTGTTGACATTGGGGAATTTATGGAAAGAGAAAACCGGTTCCTTGATGGCATAACCCTTTTTCACTGGATTGAATTCAAAGTCAGTCACTTTTTTCTCCCCTAGCATTACCTTCGTCGCATAATTCACATACGGTTCCTGATATGCTTTACAGATAAAGGGAACGGTCCTAGATGCTCTTGGGTTCGCCTCTATGACATAAACTTTGTCATTTTTGATGGCAAACTGAATATTGATCAATCCAACAGTTCTTAAAGCGAGCGCAATTTTTTTGGTGTATGTCTCAATCTGTCGCATGACATAATCCCCCAAATTGTAGGGAGGCAAGACTGCATAAGAATCTCCGGAATGGATGCCGGCAGGCTCTATATGTTGCATGATTCCTATGATGTAGACATTTTCGCCATCACAAATGGCATCTGCTTCTGCCTCAATAGCGCCTTCCAGAAAATGGTCAAGAAGAATTTCATTGTTGGGAATATCCCTTAGGACATTGACTACATGTTCCTCCAATTCCTTTTCATTGATGACAATCTTCATCCCTTGCCCACCAAGCACATATGAGGGTCTTACCAATAGCGGAAAACCCAGTCTTTTACAAAGTTCTAGGGCCTCATCGGTATTGTGAATTGTTCCAAATTCAGGATATGGAACTTCATTATCCTTCAACAAAGTTGAAAAACGGCCTCTATCCTCGGCCAAATCAAGGGCCTCAAAACTAGTCCCTACGATTTTGATTCCAAATTTGTCCAATTTCTCAGCCAGCTTCAACGCAGTCTGACCTCCCAATTGGACTATCACGCCTATTGGGTCTTCATGAAGGATAATTTCATAAATATGTTCCCAGAATACGGGCTCAAAGTAGAGTTTGTCTGAAATATCAAAATCAGTGGAAACGGTCTCAGGATTGCAATTGATCATGATGGTTTCGTAGCCACATTCCTTGGCGGCCAATACTCCATGTACACATGAATAGTCAAACTCGATCCCCTGTCCTACCCTGTTGGGCCCCGAACCCAGGACCACTACTTTCTTTTTGTTGGAAGGTATGGATTCATTTTCCTCTCCAAAGGTCGAGAAATAATATGGCGTTTTGGCTTCAAATTCCGCTGCACAGGTATCCACAAGTTTATATACCCGTTTGATGCCCATTTCTTTGTATCTCTTGTCAAAGACCTCACTTTCAAGGCAATCTAATAAATGGGCAATCTGTCTGTCTGCATAGCCTTTCTTTTTAGCCAAATCCATCAAATCCCTTGGAATGGTATCCAATTCAAATTTTTCGATCTCTTTCTCAATATGGATCAATTCCTCAATCTGCTTCAGAAACCATTTGTCTATTTTGGTCAGGTCTTGAATTGTCCTAAATGAAATTCCAAGCTTGAAGGCATCATAAATATGAAACAACCTGTTCCAACTAGGATTGGCCAAGCTGTACAGAATTTCTTCCTGATTTCTCAATTCTTTACCATCCGCACCTAATCCGTTTCTTTTGATTTCAAGAGACTGACAGGCTTTTTGAAGTGCTTCCTGGAAGTTTCTTCCTATACCCATGACTTCTCCAACAGACTTCATCGATAGGCCCAATTTACGGTCAGAACCTTTAAACTTGTCAAAGTTCCACCTCGGGATTTTCACAATGACATAGTCGAGGGCAGGCTCAAAAAATGCTGATGTGGTTCCAGTTATAGAATTGCTCAATTCATCCAAATTATACCCTACAGCAAGTTTGGCGGCAACTTTGGCTATTGGATAACCTGTGGCTTTGGAAGCCAAGGCAGAAGAGCGGGAAACCCTGGGATTGATTTCCACACCTATAATCTCTTTATTGTCAGGACTTACCGCAAACTGTACGTTGCAACCCCCGGCAAAAGTCCCGATACTGTTCATCATCGTGATGGCATAGTTTCTCATGCGTTGATAAACGGTATCCGGAAGTGTCATTGCAGGTGCCACAGTGATGGAATCCCCTGTGTGTACCCCCATGGGATCAAAATTCTCTATGGAGCAGATGACAATCATGTTGCCGATATTGTCGCGCATCACTTCAAGCTCATATTCCTTCCAACCCATAATACTTTGCTCAATCAAGACTTCATGTACCGGTGATGCCTGCAAACCAGTCACAAGTGCCTTTTCAAAATCCTCTGCCTTTTCCACAAAACCACCACCGGCACCTCCAAGGGTATAAGAGGCCCTGATGATCAAGGGGAAGCCTATTTTCTGTGCTATTTCATTTCCCTGGAGGAAAGAAGTAGCCGTGGCACCCAAGCAAACACCAACGCCGATTTTTTCCATCAAGGCTTTGAATTTTTCTCTATTTTCTGCCGTATCGATGGCATCAATATCCACACCTATCATCCTGACACCGAATTTCTTCCATATTCCGGCTTTATCGCAATCCAGGGCAAGATTCAAAGCGGTCTGTCCACCCATAGTAGGGAGGACACTATCAATATCCGGATGTTCCTGAAGGATTTTGATGATGGATTTTTTCTCCAATGGAAGTAAATACACATTATCAGCGGTAACCGGATCGGTCATGATGGTGGCGGGATTGGAATTGATCAAGGATACCTTGATGCCTTCTTCCCTGAGCGAACGGGAGGCTTGGGAACCTGCATAATCAAATTCGCAAGCTTGACCGATAACGATGGGACCTGAACCGATGATGAGCACGTGTTTGATACTGGTATCCTTAGGCATTCTAAATGAGGTTTTAAAAGGTTTTTACTTATGGCTAAATTGGTGCAAAAATAGGGAAATAAATTTAAGTAGCCTGACCACTTTTAAAAAAAGGGGAGTTTAAATTTGAAATTCATGGTTAGCCATTCGATTTGGATATGATTTTCTCAATATCAGAGGCTGATGGCAATTGCGCTCTTAGTTGTCTATATCTTTTGACAATTAGCCCTTAACTCTAAATTGCAAGTCAGATATTACCACAGAGGTGGAACCCATAGTTGTTTTGATAACTACTTCAATGTAATCATTAGTGCCCATATCCACCTCTGTTTCCAACACCAGTGTAAATGTTTGATTGTTGACCATTGAGCCCGTGCTTTGGTTAGGATTGTTAATGGCTGTTCCGTTCTTGGAAACTGCCAATGTGAAATCGGCACCATTGGAAGTGGATTTGCCAGTAATTGCAATAAAAACACTTGCTGCTATATCTTCTTTTCCTTTGTAAGTTAGTCGATTATTTGTACCTGACTCAAATTTTAGGAGTTTTAAATTGGAGGTGGCTCCATTTACTTTTACGTAAGTGTTATTGGGTTGAGTATTGGTACTCACGGAATTCCCATTCGTATATATAAAGCCGTACACACGGGTGTTTGGGATATTTGTATTCTGTGACATATGCCAACCGATATCATAAGGTGTCAATCCATTTAATGGACTCCCAACGCCTCTAAACATATTTGTAGTCAAGCGACCCCGGTCAATCTGAGCTGCCGGGTTGAGTTTCACTCCTGTTTGTCCAGGATAAATAAAGTAGTTGTTGGAAAGGTCAATGTCATCTGCCACCAAATTTCCTAAAAATTCAATGCCTGAGCCCGCAGTAATATTAGTAATAAAAGTGTAACCGCAGGCAAATTTACCCATGTTTCCGGCTACTTTTAAACCATCTTTGGTATTCCAATAGTTTTTGAGGATCGTTACAGCATTGAAGCCACTGACTTGGCCAACTCCTAAACTGGGGATTCCAATTTCAATTACTGAATTACCCGAAAATAGATTGCAGAACTTGGTTTTGGTGGCATCTTTGAAGTCGTATGCCTGGGTACTGCCACTTAATGGGATTACAATTAGATCTTGCATAAACACTGATACATCTGTACTTCTCAGAATTGCGCCTCCAACTGTCGACGATACGCCGTCACGCATAGGATCGAGACCCCGTAGAGTGGCTCCATTCAAATCCAGATAATAGGGGGTTATGTTCACCACTCCCCTAAAAATATATATGGTATTGGTATCCAATGTGATGCTACTCCCTGATGGGGCCGGTAGATCAGCAAGAGAATATACAAAGACCATGGTTTCAAGAGGATTGGTGTAAGCCGTAGACTCCCAATGGTCAAACCTGAAGACATCCATCGTACTGGTTGTGGTGTTGTAAACTTGTAAACCGTCGGGAGGGCTTGAAATGGCATCGCGCTGAGCGGTGGTCATTCGTGTTATCAAAATACCTCTTGTGGTATCTTCAATCTCTAAAATTGATGCCGGATTTATAGTATCTGGATTCTGACCTATTTTTACCTGTGCATATACACTTATATGGAGTAAAAAAAACACGATGGTTAATAGAAATTTCATGGTAGTCTGGTTTAAGAAAGTACTTACTGTTTATTTTCCTTCTTCCTATATTCTGGAATAGCCGCGAAGGGAATGGCAATGCTATTGCTTTTTAAATGAACTGTAACTGTTCATTATTCTTAACTGATAAATCCCAGAGTTCAGCGGTGAGATATCAAGATGCACCATACCCTCATTTCGTAGTATGATTTTTGTCAAATGAGTTACTTCCTGACCAAGCATATTATATATTTTCAAATGACTTGCTCCTGATGGTAATCCTTTAATGGTAATGTTATCTGTAGCCGGGTTAGGATAAATAGTCAATCCCTTATGATTTGTATTTTCTAAATAAATCGCCTCTATTGATGAATACTGAAAGCCACCATCAAAATCTGTTTGCTTCAACCTATAATAGGTGAAACCTGAGTAAGGGTTTCTGTCTATTGCTGCATAATTCAAAATGACTTCGGAATTTCCTGC
>NZ_JBGSXS010000134.1:0-6492 GCF_041751335.1 Aquiflexum sp. | reverse complement strand
ATCATAGTTTCAGATATAAACAATGACGGGTATACTGATAATCTTATCACCAATCGTGGCAAGGAGAATGAAATTTGTCTAAATGACGGCAAGGGAAGTTTCCCGATTTCTGTTCCCTTTGGCACAAGTGATGATGCTACGATATGTGTAGATGTTGGGGATATGGACGGTGATGGCCACTTGGATTTAGTTCTAGCCAATCGTCAGCATGAACAGAATTTTATTTGTTTAAACGATGGAAAACTCGATTTTTCAAAGAAAATTCCCTTCGGGAGTGGTAAAGATAACAGCAGGTCGGTGGCAGTGGCAGATTTAGATGGGGATGGATTTTTAGATATTATAACTGCGAATATCGGAGAACCCAACATTATCTATTTCGGCGATAAAAATTTAAAATTCACAAGATCAGTTGTTTTTGATAGCAGTGAGTCTAATTCATTTGCCCTTGCAATGGCAGATGTGGACTTAGATGGGGAGTTGGATATCGTAGTGGGGAATTTCAGAGAGCCAAACGCAGTATTCGTCAATGGTGGCAAGGGATTAAGTTGGACACAAATGCAGCTTAGTGATGAATCTTTTGATACGTATGATATCATCACAGCAGACCTCAATGGTGACGGTCGTCCGGATATTATCGAGAGCAACTCCGATGAATTGAATGTGTATTATTTCAATTTATTGAAAAAACAATAAATCATATTCTCATCAAAAAGAACATTAGTTATGAAATTATATCTTCATAGAATATATGTAAACATAATTCCCATTTTCATTTTATTTCTAGAAATTCTAACAGGATGCACATCGCCGGAAAGTCGACCACCTGACTTGGCTTTAGTGCCCAGTGATACTTTTCTTGTATATAGAAGGCAATCTTTAATTGGTGAGGAAACCTATACAATCGAACAACTCGGAGATAGCATGGTAGTGAATTCGATCCAAGGTGAAAATGAGCGTGGAAGAATCAGCGGCACTATAGCACAGCTAATCATGTCTAAAGATTTTGAGCCTATTTTTTATGAAAATTTCAGACTCGCTAATGATGATACTACCAATGTACTAAAAGTTGAATACCTTGATAATAGTATAAAAGTCTCTGAATTATTCATGGATACTGTCAGTGTGCAAGGAACAGGTTATTTCCCATTGCACAGTGCGGTTCCAGCCGGAATAGAGATGATGCTTTATAAATATTATTTCCAGCAAGGTAAACCGGATAAAATCCCGACTCTACCAAGAGGGGAAGTATCCATTACTTTTAAGAAAAAGGATACACTGATGTTAAATGGGGAAGAAGTGATTTTAGATCGCTACACTGTGACAGGTATCAACTGGGGTAACCGAACAATATGGCTGGATCAAAAAAACAATTTAATAGCTGTTGTTTATGCCAATACACAATTCCGTGAATTAATAAGAAAAGGATATGAGGAAGGACTTCCACTGTTCATTGCTGGTAATGTGGAGGAACAAATGGAAAAGCTTGATGAATATACAAAAGCAGTTCCTGCTCAATTTAGTGAAATTACCGCATTTGTCGGAGGTGATATTGTCACAGGATTGAAGGATGAGACAGAGAGAAAAATGACGATGTTGGTGGAGAATGGGGTAATTTCTAAAATTGGTAAAAAGGAAGATGTGGAAATTCCCGAGGGTGCTAATATTATCGATGTTACTGGAAAAACCCTGATCCCTGGATTATGGGATATGCATGCCCACTCAAACCAAGTCCAATGGGCACCGGCTTATTTGGCAGGAGGAATTACAACCTTCAGGGATTGTGGAAATGAGCGTGAATTTGCAATTGCTTTCAGAGATGCGATTGCCAAAAATAAAGCGATGGGACCTGATGTTTTGCTGGGAGGCATGACAGACGGTGAAGGGATTACCGGCAATGGAATCATTCGGGCAAGATCTCATGAGGAAGCCATAGAGGTAGTGGAGATGTACCATAATCTGGGCTATAATCAAATAAAAATCTATAATGGTGTAAAAAAGGAAATTGTTAAAATCCTAACTGATGAAGCACATAAAAGGGGCATGACCGTTACAGGGCATGTACCTGTAGATGTGGGAAATGCTAAAATGGCAATAGAGCTTGGAATGGATCAACTAAATCACCGCGCACTTATTTTATCCATTTTATTTCCTGATGAAAGCATTGTTTATTTGGGAAGGTCTTTTATCTCTGAAAGAAGGGTTACCGACAAACAGATTGAAGATGCAATCAAAGTTTTACTGGAACATGGAACTGTTCTGGATCCTACCATAGCACTAGATGTTGTAAGATCAATACCCCTGAATGCAAATGTAGAGACCATTGATCCGGATGCTTATAGGATTGCCCCTGAATTATTTGAAGGTAAGAGGTTTCAAAAAGGTGTCAAACCAAATTTTTACGGCAAAGCTCAATTGGAAATCAGAAAGTCAATGGAGATACTTGGTAAATTTCAAAAAGCAGGGGTACCCATTGTCGCAGGAACAGATAACGCAATCCCGGTATTTAGTTTATATACAGAGATCGAAACATACCATCTTCTGGGCAATTTCTCCAAACTGGAAGCTCTCCAGGCTGCTACGATTGTATCAGCAAGATCAATGGGCTTAGGAGATGTGACCGGTTCCCTCGAAGTAGGCAAAGAGGCTGATATCGCCATTCTTGATAAAAATCCGCTTGAGGATATAGTAAATATAAGGACTGTTAGCGCAGTGGTGACGAATGGGAGGTATTATGTCTGTGACTCACTATGGCCACTTGCCGATTTTTTGATCAAATAAACAATAAAAACATAAACATATGACCTACTTAATTTCAAGCATTATTACTATATCAATCTGTTCAATATTCCTCCTTGCAGGCTGTTCCTCAAGCGGGCAAAAAGATGAAGAAGATGTTGGATTTGATCCGGAAGGGAAACTTGCTGCACTTGGCATTGAATTGCCTAATCCACCCGAACCTGTGGCCAACTATGTGAATGGTGTGCGCACCGGAAATTTGATTTTTCTGGCCGGTAAGGGACCCAGATATGCAGATGGAAGGGAGATTACAGGTAAACTGGGTCAAGATGTCACCATTGAGGAAGGGTATGAAGGAGCCCGTCTCACCGCAATCAATCAATTGGCCGTTTTGAAATCCATGCTTGGAGACCTGCGAAAGGTCAAGCGGATAGTGAAGGTATTGGGTATGGTCAACTCCGATCCCTCATTTATCGATCAGCCAAAAGTGATCAATGGATTTTCCGACCTTATGGTGGAAGTATTTGGAGAGCGGGGTAAACATGCGAGGGCTGCAATTGGGGTGGCTACTTTGCCCAGAGGGCAGGCTGTAGAAATTGAAGTGATTGTTGAAGTCGAAGATTAATAATTTAATATATAGAAATATGTTAGTAAAACACATAAGAGACATTATCATAAATGTTTTAGTATTTGTACCGTTGTTTATTAGTCAGATCGCCTTCGGGCAATCTCAACAATTGGAACTGAAATATTTGGGAGCTGCCGGGTGGATAATCACCCAAGATAGTTTGGTGGTATTACTTGACCCTTACTTGACAAGATTAAAACTCGATTCTCCGGCTTCTGACAGCAAAGACACCAGGAAATCTTACGAAAGATCAGATTATTTTCAATCAGACTCTGCATTAATTGATAAGGTAATTCAAAAGGCTGATTACATCTTTGTCCATCATTCTCATTTTGATCACCTTTCCGATGTTCCCTACATTGCAAAAAAAACAAGAGCTAAAGTGATAGGTACCGAGTCAACTTGTAATATACTTAGAGCCTATGGGATTCCGGATGATCAACTTTATGAAGTTCAAGGTGGGGAAGATTATATTTTCGAAGAGTTTTCTGTAAAAGTTATACCTTCTCTTCATTCAGCATTGAGGTTTAAACACTTTTTTGATTCCCGGGTGTACAAGGATCCGCCAGGTGCACCACTCAAGATTGCTGATTTTATAGAAGGAGGATCGTTAATGTATTTGATTCGATTTGACACTCATCAAGTGCTTACGATGGGAGGAATGAATTTTATAGAAAAAGAAGTTGTCGGATTAACTCCTGATGTAATTTTGACGGGTGTGAATTTTTCCAGAAATGAAATTTTCAATTATACGGGAAGATTGCTCACTGCTACAAATTTTCCAAAAATTGTCATACCCACCCATTGGGATAATTTTCGGGTTCCCTATGAATTTTCTCAACAAAAGGCTATTGAAGATAAAATAGTCCCTTTTATCGAGGAAGTTAAAGCTGCTTCTCCAGAATCCAGGGTGATTGTTCCTGAACATCTAAAATCATTTGTTATCAAATCCACAAAATAAGACTACCATGACTCAAAATAAGATTATTGCAACATTAATTCTTTTGTTTTTTATGGCACAATTATCTGCTCAAACAAATCCCCTTTGGTCTGAGAAAAAAGTAAAAAACTACCTTCCCCACATGACAACAAAGGAAGTAGCTGAATTGCTTGAAAAATCTGATATGGTTATCATTCCGATTGCTGCCATGGAGCAGCACGGTGATCATCTTCCCATGGGGACAGATTTTATTAATGGTATAGAGCGCAGTAAATTAATAGCACAAGAACGGGATGTACTTGTTGCGCCGGTTTTATTTGCAGGTCAATCTCCCTACCATATGGGTTTTCCGGGCACGATTTCTTTGAAAGCTGAGACCATTCTCCAAGTTCATTTGGAAGCAGTTGATTGTCTGATTAAGCATGGATTTAAAAGATTTATGATCATGAATTCTCACGGCGGTAATACTGCCATAACAGGATATCTTGTCGACCAAATCAATCAAAACACTTCTGCTACAGCGGTCAATTTTGAAGAAGCAATCAGACCATTTTTTGCCAAGTCTACTATGAAAAAAGTTGCCCCCTTGCTTTTAGACAGACACGCCGGAACTCCTGAAACTTCTAATTCACTCTATCTAATGCCTGACCTGGTACAACTGGAGTTAGGAAAGCAATCCGATTTAGCCTTACCCAGTCATCTTAGGAATATGATTCCGTTAATGTTGGAAGGAGACCCGACGGCAACCTTACTGTTTCTTTCGGAAGGCCTGAAAGCCGAAGAAACTGGCAAGAAAACCTCAACCTTGGAAATGACACCGACAGGTGTGTGGGGAGAAGTAAACCCAAAAGAAGCTACAGTTGAACGGGGGAGAGAGAATGCTCTGAATATTGTAAAAGCAAGTGTTCAGTTCATCGATAAATGGAATGAGCTTGTCTCGAAAAAGTAAATAAAAATACATTTCTTGGAATTACAGGTCGATTAGGTCTGCTTAGGTTGTATTGTTTCTCAAATACATCCGTGAGAATTAATATGGCTATGAGATATGCTAGGACCTCTTATTTCCCATAAACCCAAAATAACTTGAAAAAAATAGGTCTGGTAAGCGGTCCAACTGCTTTTATGATTTTGCTTTATTTTCCGCCTTCAGGTTTAACTGAAGAGGCTACAGGTGTCCTTGCAAGTACAGCATGGGTAGCTATTTGGTGGATGACTGAGGCAATCTCAATTTATGCAGCCGCATTGTTGCCTTTATTGTTGTTTTCAATTACAGGCGCTGTACCAATTAAATTGGCAGCACAGTCTTATGGTCATCCATTTATTTTCCTCTTTTTAGGTGGGTTCATTATTGCTAGAGCCATAGAAAGATGGGGTTTACACAAAAGAATTGCACTGAATATCATTAATTTCATGGGTACGGATTTAAACAAAATTGTACTCGGATTCATGGTAGCTACAGCTTTCCTGTCAATGTGGATTTCCAACACCGCTACGAGTGTGATGATGCTACCCATCGGTTTAGCTGTAGTCAATCAAATTCATGCCTCTGCAAGGGTAAATTTCGGAAAAGCACTAGTGATCAGTATAGCCTATTCCGCCTCCATTGGTGGGGTGGCAACACTAATAGGAACACCCCCAAATCTGGTAATGGCTGGAGTACTGAAAGAATTCTTTGGTTACAACATCACATTTCAGGAATGGCTGATAATAGGTCTGCCATTTTCAGTGACCATGTTATTCATTTGTTGGGTTTACCTTACCCGAATGGCTTTCCCCATGCAAAATCTTACCATGGAAGGGGGCAAAAAAGTGATTCATGAGGAGTTGACATTACTTGGTAAAATTACTTATGAAGAAAAAGTGGTAGCAATCATTTTCGGATTAGCTGGATTTTGTTGGGTATCCCAATCATTTCTGTTAAAACCTTTTATACCCACTCTGGATGATAGTTTGATAGCTATCTTTTTTGCGCTTCTGTTTTTTATCATTCCAAGAAAGAGCCGTTCTGCAACCATTCTTAAATGGAATGAGGCAGTAACATTGCCATGGGGAGTGCTATTATTGTATGGTGGAGGGCTGTCAATTGCGGACAGCTTTCAAACCAGTGGACTCGCTGAATGGATAGGAACACAACTTTCCGGTCTTCGGGGTCTAGATGTCCTTATAGTATTAATAGTTGTAGTAACAC
>NZ_JBGSXS010000133.1:0-3717 GCF_041751335.1 Aquiflexum sp. | reverse complement strand
CCTTTCCATATAGTTTCTCAGAAAGCGTCAAATCACCGGTCTTCAGATTCCACTTTTCTATCAAATCACTGGGCAATTCCAAGTCAAACCCAAAAGTCTGCTCCGCATCAAAATTGCAGACAATCAATAGCTTTTGGTTGTAACTCCATCGTACAAAAGAAAAAACCCTGTCATTGTACCATTCGGTATGATGGCGGTTGTGGCTGTGGATTTCCTGATAAACGCCTGCAAGTGCTGAACTTCCCTTGGTGAAATTCAAGAGCCTGACATAGAAGTCCCTCAGTTCTTTTTCCTCAACTGATAACTGTCCCCCATCAAATTTCCCTTCGTTCATCCACCTTTGGTGATGGGGAACACCGATATAGTCAAAAATGGAAGTTCTTGTGGGATTGCCGAATCCGGCTTTTTCTGTACCAGGTTCTCCAACTTCCTGTCCAAAGTAAATCATCATAGGTGCGGCATCAATGGTGGCTGAAAGGACCGCGGCAGGTTTGCCGATTTCCGCTTTGCCGACAAAATCCGGACTTGCAATACGCTGCTCATCGTGGTTTTCTAAAAAGTGCAGCATGTGCTTGCCTATATCCGAAAGTCCATTTTGGATGCCGATAAGATTATCCGTAGATCCTTTTCCTTGCATGATGTTTTTGAGGGTATCGTACAACTCCACCTTGTCATAGAGGTAATCCATTTTGCCAAAGTGGATGTAGTTTCGGTATTCCCTTGGATTGTAGATTTCTGCCAACAGAAATGCATCAGGATTTTTCATCTTGATGGCCGAGTTCATATAACTCCAAAACTCCACGGGCACCATTTCCGCCATGTCATAGCGGAAACCATCCACTCCTTTTTCAATCCAAAAGAGGGCAATATCCCTGAATTTCTTCCAGGAGTCAGGTACATCCTTATCCTTCCAAAAAGCGAAATGCGCCTGATAGTTTTTTTGACCAAATTCAGCAGGTAATTCAGGAAAATCCTTTGTGCCATCAGGCCTGATGCCATAATTGATTTTGACGGTTTCATACCAGTCATAAAAATGTGGCTGAGGTTCTCTACTGCCGTTTCCGGTCCATTTAGCTGGGTTTTCGTCAAATTTCCCATCGGCCAAAGGATGGGCTTCTCCGCCAAGTGGCTTGTATTCATTCAAAGGTTCCGGTACTTCAAACGCTTTTCCCGGGATATAGTAGAAATTATTGTCCCTTTTGTATTCGACAGAGGTATCATCATCCGCACCAAAATCCTTTATGCCTTCAGGGTTGTTTTTACCTTCATATTTCCGTGCAATATGGTTGGGTACGATATCTATGATGACCTTCATGCCATGCTTGTGGGTGCGGTCAATCAAGGCCTCAAATTCCTCCATTCTTTTGGCAGGGTCAACTGCCAAATCAGGATTGACCTGATAGTAGTCTTTGACGGCATAGGGGGAACCTGCCCTGCCCTTGACCACATCCGGGTCATCATTGGAAATACCATAAGATGTATAATCACGGATGACAGCATGATGGGGAATTCCGGTGTACCAGATATGGGTAACACCCATGGCCTTGATTTCTTTCAAGGCTTTATCCGTAAAGTCATTGAACTTGCCCACGCCGTTTTCCTCAATGGTGCCCCAAGTTTTGTTGGTTGTATTGGTATTGCCAAAAAGGCGGGTGAAAACCTGGTAAACGACGATTTTATGTGGTTCAGTCATGGTGGATTCTTCTTTTTGAATTTCAGGGGAGCTACAGCTGATTCCGGCAAAAGTCAATGTGCCAATAAGGCCAGCAAGAACAAAGAATTTTTTCATAGGGCTAAATATAAAAAGTAGTTTCCCACAAAGGCACAAAAACACAAAGAAAAAGACCTTTCAGGTTTTCAAAACCTGAAAGGTCTCAAAACCGGAAAAGAATTGAATGCTAAAGTCCTCCAATCTGTTTTTTTGAAGTTCTTTTTCCTACCCAAACCAAACCTGCCGACAGTCCCAAAAAAACCAAAAGGAGGAAAAATGAATTGACCAAAACCTGCTGCATGCCCAGTTCAGCAACATTGACAAATGGATAAGGATAAAAATCTGAAAGATGCCCCCTGCCTAAAATATACACCAAATAAATCAAAGGATACAGTAACCAATAAGGCAATTGGTTCCAGCGGATATTGTTCTTTTTCTCATAAATAAACCAAAAGATCAGTACCAAAACAGGATTTACGGAATGTAGCAACTCATCAACAACTTTCTGCATGCCTTCCGGTTCCCAGATTTGTCTCAATACCAATTGATACACCAAACCGACCACAAGAATATATACCGTAATGGCAGTCAAAGTTCCAGGTTGCTGCCAAAAACTTTTTTGATTCTTAGCCATGCATTGTACTGTAAAGTAAACAGCCACCAGGGTATTGGTCAGAATGGTGAAAAAACTGAAAAAGCGGACGATGGTTTCAGGGACTGAAGCCACCCTGTTTTCCATCATCAGGTAGAATTGCATGATCACCGCAAACCATGCTATGATGGCAAAAATTAGAGCAATGTTTTTTTTCATATTGAAATGGATTAATCCAGCTTGGTTTACGAAAGGCCACAGGCCGCTTACCAATCAATAAATGAAATGCCCAATCCAATCGTGGTTTGCCTGTGGTTGTAATCAATCATGGTTTCACCATAGCCGTCAAAGACCTGAAGGTGTCCACGAAGATTATTTTTGATTGGAAACACATAATTGAACTGTGCAGAACCCCTGTTTGGGTTGAAACTCAGATTATTTCTGGCAATGACATAAATGCTATGGTTTTTGACCGTATAGGCGACTGTGGCTTCTGCCCTTCCGATAAAATCCATGATCAAAGGATTTTCATCCTCTTCATCAGGCAATCTAATCCAAGGTCTAAGTACAACCATCCATCGGTCTCTTTCCAGTCCTGCATGAAATATCACCCTATTCCAGCTTCTAGACCTTGGAAGGTCCTGGCCATTGGATTGGTGGTTGAAGGATACACCAACTGTCCGCCATCTGAATCCCAGCACATTGGCATTGAGGCCAAAATTTAACATGAGTTCAGGTTCGTAATTGAGTTCACGGAATGTGCGGGAAAGGTCTGTATTGAAAATCTGCCAATGCGCCACCTGTGTATAGGCAATCCACAAATCTCCATGGCCCCAAAACATGGATTGCAGAACCTTGCTCTTGAAGCTCAATTGGAATTTTGCCTCGTAATTGTTGTATGGACTTGCTTCGGGAACAGAAAAATCAGGGTTTTCGCTTTGGGGCTGAAAGTTTGGATTATTGGACCAACGGCCTGCAGTGATGTAAAATGGCTTGTAATAATTAAGCCTGAAAGTCCCCTTCTTGTCTGCCGAATCCAATTCCCATCTTTGAGAAAGAGTTTGGGAAATGATCCTGTTCTGTAGTTCGGTGATTTCCTGTGCCAGTCCCTGACCAGCCATCAGAATCAAAAGAATTAGGTAAACATGTTTCATAGTAGTAGTAGTAATGGCAAGTAAAAATTTTTAATAATACACTTTTGGAGAAAAGATTGTTTTCAAATCTTATGCAAACCAAAAAAGGAGAGAATTTTAAAAAGCTGGTTGTGAATCTTTCTAAATTTAATATCAGAAAGTGATGGTTGAATTAATTTTATCTTCGTCTGTTTTGAAATTTATTCTTAATGGGAATTCATTCCTACTTAAGACCTGTCAGGTTTTCAAAACCTGACAGGTCTTATTGCCAAGATCATATA
>NZ_JBGSXS010000132.1:0-4345 GCF_041751335.1 Aquiflexum sp. | reverse complement strand
ATAGCCACCTTCTATTCTGGCTGTATCTGAGAACTTGTATCCTGCCAACAGACCGAGTCTATTTTGGTCAAAAACATTCTGATTGATGTTTTTGCCAAAACCGATCATGATTTCATCGTAGAAAGCCAAATAGGGTTCTTTTGAATCCAGTGATGGGCCCTTTAGTGGAATATCTGTCCGAAACATATATCGAAGCCTGTTATAAAAAACCAATTCATCTGCTTTAGTAGCTAGTGGATCGAGACTTCTGCCCACCCACCGCTGTTCCAGCATGAACCTATGGGATAAGGCCAAAATTCCAACGGGATTGCTGAGGGTGACCATTTGATACGATCTGTGTTCAGGAAATCTTATCGCATTGCTTGAAATAGGCACTTTTCCATACTTATAGGTATCAGCAAATGCATATCCAGCCCTGAATGTAACCTGTGGATGCAACTTGTAATTCACTCCTACCCTGTACAGATTCTGTTGGGATTCGGCAATCCAATCTGCCCTTCTCCATTGAAACTCCCCATGAAGACTCCACTTTTCATCCAGCTTGTAATTCATAAACAAAGCAAACCAGCCAATCTGATTATTTTCTCTTTCTCGATTAACTTGGGCCTGCAATAGCGAAAAATCACAAAAGATGATGAAGAATAGGAGATAGCTTGCTCTTTTCATTTTAAAATATTTTTAGTGCGGTATTAAGCAAATATGATAAAAAGAACGAATTCTTTGTTTGCTTATTCTTTGGTCAGACAACCATACTTACAATAATTTTTGCCCCTGCAGCTTTCATCTCTTCCAGAGCTTTAAGATAATCTACTGATTGGAGGTTGACTGCTTTGGTAGCATCAGCGACCAAGTAAGTTTGGAATCCCTCTGAAATAGCATCCAAAACCGTGAATTTCACACAAAAATCAGTTGCCAATCCACAAATATAAACTTCTTCCACCCCTTGGTTTTTAAGGTATTCTGAAAGACCCGTATCCCCCTGCTTGTTGTTGTCAAAAAAACCACTGTAGGAATCCACAAGAGGATTGGTGCCTTTTTGAAAAATTGCTTTCCATTTATCTTTTTTGAGATTCTTATGGAATTCAGCACCAAATGAACCCTGCACACAATGCACGGGCCAAAGGATCTGATTTACACCGTTCAGGTCAATGAATTCCCCAATCTTTTTCCCTTCGTGATTATCTGCAAAACTCCCATGATCTGAAGGATGCCAATCTTGGGTGGCCACAATAAAATCAAACTTGGATTGTAAATCATTGATGATAGGTACGATTGTATCACCTTCCTTTACCCCCAAGGCTCCTCCCGGCGTAAAATCATTTTGGACATCGACTATTATCAGTGCTTTTGTGTTCATGGCAAATGAATTAAATATTTTAAAGGTTTTCAAAATTGTGGATTTTTGTCCGGATGACCATAAGAAAACCGCATTAGAAGCTAAAATCAGAACTATTCTTTTTTGATATCAGTTGTTTACATTAGGAATACAACTTTAAAAATAAAATTATTATGGACTTAGCTAGAAAAGCAAAAGAAGAATTAGAAGCTCGTATTGATAAAATTGAAGCATTTATAGCCAAAAAAGGCGTAGGCTCTACTTATTTGCAAAAAGCTCAAAAAAAGCAAAGGGATCTTAACCTTGTGATTGTTTTATGTGGGATCATCACTGTTGCCGGCCTTGCTTTTTGGATGAATGGAAACGGAAAGGAAGAAGATAAAGCTTGAAATCGATAGGTGGCTTAAAGATACCTAAATCTGCTCCACAATCAGTCCTGCAATACTTTCAACCTGAAGAAATCCTGATTTAAGTGCAATGCTATTGGGATGGGTATCTGTGGACACTACTTTTTCTATCACACCTGACGCCTGAATCTTAGACAAAGCTTCATTATTGAAAAGGCCATGAGTGGTTATGGTATAAATTTTCCTGGCTCCTGCGGCTTTATAGGCTTTTGCTGCATTGATCAATGAACCGCCTGTCCGTACCATATCATCATAGATGACTACGTCCCGGCCTTCTACATCGGCCGAAATACTCGTGACCTCGGTTTCCGCACCTGATATCCTCCTTTTAAACACAAAGGCCGCGTTCACGCCCATTTCGTTGGCTAGGGATTCCACCCATTTGGCCCTCCCTGCATCTGTACAGGCCATGACAAATCCATCCTCTGCCAATTCCTTTGCCGCTTTGATAATGATTGGTTTGCAGTAAACATGATTGATCAGAGCCTGTCCTTCAAAGTAATGCGGTATTCCTTCCGAATGAAGGTCAAAAAAAACAAAATGATTTCCAAGACTTGTACGGGGAAGAGATGAAAACATGACTGCCCTGGATTTTGCAGTGACCACCTCCCCTATTTTGACAGCCCGCTCCATCGTACTATATCCAAAATAAGGAAAGAATATCCTGATGGACCTTGCCCCATATTTGATCAGGGCATAGGCAAGGTCATAAATTTCCAAAGTATCACTATCGGAAATAGTGCCTCCTATCAACACCACATCTTTCCCATTGACAGAAGTCAAAATCCTTTGGTATCGTTCCCCATCTGGAAATAGTTTAACTTCTATATTCCCTCTTTCAAAATCTCCCAAATGCAAGACCTTATCCTGAAGGTATTTATAATCAGGTATGCTAAATATTATTTTCTTCTCCATCGTAATTCTTCATTTTAAACACCAAATCTGTACGGAGTTGGTAGAGACTTTCTTCCAAACCAACAGGATAAATATGGGGATTGATGAGGCGTTTATGGGCTTTATCAAAGAGATTAAGGTTCCTCGTTGCATTTTCCTTGATTTTAATCAGGCTTGGTCTTTCATATACTTTTTGACCTTTGGAGAAAATCGGAACCAATAATTTTTCCTGTTCCAGTCCTTTAGTTATGATTTTCTTTCGCTTCGTCGGATCGATGGGGTCTATGATGGTAAAGGAAGATTTAGCAAAATCCTCATTTTCCAGATAAATCATATCGGCAACTGCTTTTCCGTTTTTGATGAAGCGGGTGGCACTATGATTGCCGGGGATATTGATTTTGATGGATTGTTGGGAGACTTTCACTTTGGGCAACCAATTCCCTTCTTCTGATTTGATTGCAGCAAGTTTGTATACTGCGCCTAAGGCCGGCTGATCGTAGGCAGTAACCAACTTAGTGCCTACCCCCCACACATCTATGGATGCCTCCTGAATTTTCAAAGAAGTGATGATCTGCTCATCAAGATCATTAGAAGCAACAATTTTGGCATTTGGAAAACCTGCCTTATCAAGCAGTTCCCTGCCAACATTGCTGTAGTATGCCAGATCACCTGAATCTATCCTTATGCCCAACATTTCTTTTCCTTTTTCTCTAAGGATCTTCCCGACCTCAATCGCATTTTTGATTCCATTGATGGTATCATAAGTATCGACCAGAAATACACATTTATCCGGAAAAGCATCTGCATAAGCCATAAATGCTTCCATTTCTGAATCAAAGGACATAATCCAACTGTGGGCATGGGTGCCGGAAACGGGGATTCCAAAAAGTTTCCCTGCCATTACATTACTGGTGGCAGAACAACCTCCAATGTATGACGCCCTGCTTGCTGCCAAGGCGCCATCAATACCCTGTGCTCTCCTGAGACCAAATTCAAGAACGGGATCACCTTTGGCAGCAAATGCTATCCTAGCGGCTTTGGTAGCAATCAAGGTCTGGAAATTGAGAATATTGAGTAAAGGGGTCTCCAATAACTGACATTGTATCAATGGCCCGGTTACTTTAACCATTGGAGTATGGGGGAAAACCACAGTCCCCTCTTCTACTGCCTCGATATCACATAGAAATTCCATTTGGTCCAAATATTCAATAAAGGCAGTTTCGAATGTAGGAGTTCCATCACTGTTTTTCATCTCAGCCAAATACTCCAGATCATTTTTGTCAAAATGGAAATTGCGGCAAAAATCAATGACATAATCAAGCCCTGCAGCCAAAGTAAATCCACTTTGAAAGGGATTCTTTCTAAAAAAAAGGTTAAATACTGCCTCTTGTTCAGCCTTTCCCGATTTCCAATAAGCATATGCCATGGTCAGTTGATAAAAATCTGTCAACAAAGCAAGTGAACTCTGGTAAAGGTCTTTTGTGATTTTCATGATTCTATTTTCTAATATTCATAATCACCCCCAACAGCACCAGCGCCATTCCAAGATATGCCATTAAATTGAAAGTCTCTCCAAAAATAAAAAATCCAAACCCCAGGGCATAAATTATTCCGATATAACTCAAACTCGCCACTTTTGACAACTGCGCATTTTGGTAAGACAAGGTCATAAAGTATTGGGCAAATTGTGTCAATAACCCAACTGCCA
>NZ_JBGSXS010000131.1:0-4213 GCF_041751335.1 Aquiflexum sp. | reverse complement strand
TCGATGGATTTGACCCTCGATGCAATTAAAGCTGGTCTAAATGAGGCTAAAAGAGTAATGGTAATCACAGACACAGAAGTCCATAAAAAATCCCACCATACCATTTTAACAGGATAGCTTTCAATAATAGATGAAGCAATACCCAAGGAAACCAACCCGTATTGATCTTGGATCCAACATGCCAAGTATCCAAGAGTAAGTCCGATTATCGCACCTGTTAAGGCTATAATCGCACCCTGTTTAAGATAAATCTTCTGAATCATCCATTGCTTAGCTCCCAACGCAAATAAAATTGCTGTATCTCTTTTCTTTTCAATTGCCATCATGGAAAGGGAGAAGAAAATATTAAAAGAAGCCACAGCAAGAATAAAAGTCAATGTCAAAAACACAAACAACTTTTCGACTTTAATGGTCCTCAGTATTTGGGCGTGTTGTTCATCAGTATCTTTCACTTGAAATTCACCCCCCAAAAAAGCTGAAATTCTCTTTTTGACACTTTGAATATTATATCCCTCTTTCACCTTAACTTCAAGGGCTGTCCTTTTTTGTCCATAATTAAGTAAGGTGCTTACAAATGAAATTGGGGCAATGATATAATTATCATCAAACTCTTTTTCTATACTAAAAAAAGCCTCGGGTTTAAGGATGGACCTGCTATACATTTGGCTTGGATCTATGGTCCCTGCATTTCTTGGAGCTTTGGGATAAAATACCTGCAAAAGATCAATATGATTGTCGAGATCTACCGAAAGAAAAAAACCAACTCCTCTACCAATAATGGCCCTTGGCCGACTTTCAGTACCCAAATCAAGATTACCCCATATATATCCTTGCTCGAACCTCCCCTGTTGTAAATAATTGTCCGATACCCCCTTTATCCTAGCCAGATGCTGATTGTCTCTATACTTAAATAAGGCATTGTCTTCTATGACCTCGGTCAATACTTCTACGCCTTCTATTTCTTGGATTCCAGATAACCAATCATCCGAAACTGTGAAAGACTTCCCTTTGGTTGCTTCGATTTTAAGTTCTGCATCAAAGGAAGCATAAAGTCCCCTGACCAAATCCTCCAATCCATTAAAAACAGACAATACCATGATGAGGGACATGGTACCGACTGCCACGCCAATCATGGAAATTCTAGATAGGATGGTAATGAAATTCCGCTTCTTCTTGGAGCGGAAATATCGATAGGCTATAAAAAACGAAAGGTTCAACTATCCAAAAATTAAATTAATCTTCTTTTTCATCTTCTTCACCTGAATCCTCGGGAATGTCAAGGGAATTGATCACTTTGTCCATATGTTGGGCATAGGATGCGGACTCATCCATGAAAAAGGCCAATTCGGGAATAATTCTAACCGATTTTCCGATTCTATTTCCCAAATGCTTTCTCAGTTCACCCTTTTTCTCTTCAATCTTTTCAAAAGCAGCTTTGTCTTTGTCTAATAAAAAACTGAGATAAATCCTCGCAACACTCAAATCAGGACTTATCAAAACTCTGGAAACCGTAATGAAAGCGCTCCCAATGATATGTTTGCCTTCTTTTTGAAAAATTTCACCCATTTCCTTTTGGATGAGTTTGTTGAATTTCTGTTGTCTTTTGCTTTCCATTTTTTTATTAATTGTTACAAATTTAGTGAATTAAATGTGGAACACTTAATTTCGTGGGTCCTGTTTGTAACACCTTTAGAATTAACCCGATCTTGCTAAGCTTTTTCCGTATCAACGACCCCTCTCGTCTCATTGTTATTATAGCTGTTTTGCTGCTGATGAGCAGTATATACATCTGGGTCTTACAAGTTCCATTGCTACAACCCGAAATGATATGGTTATTGATTGGGGAAAGAATGGCAGATGGCAAGCACATGTACATCGATATCATCGATGATACAGGGCCTTTGTCCTCGGGAGTGTATTGGATCTGCCACTTACTATTTGGCAAAACCGTAATGATCTATAAGTTTTTGGCAATTTTGGTTGTGCTGTTTCAGATAGTCTATATCAACAACCTCTATATCAGATACAAATCTTTTGAGGAAAACACCTACATCCCCTCCATGGTAATGGTGATTTTGTTCCACTTGTCTTTTGATATGATCACTTTATCCCCTGCTCTGATGGGTAGTAGTTTTATTATGCTTGCCCTTGGGCAGCTTTTTTCGCAGACTGTTTTACAAAAGGAGGGATCCGATTCCATTCTTTTAGTGGGAATATTTGGTGGAATTGCAGCCTGTTTTCATTTTCCTTTGATTACTTTTCTACCCTTTTTATTGGTTTCAGGCATAGTGGTCAGTGGTTTTTCTTTCAGACAATTGATCTTGGCATTTGTCAGCTACCTACTCCCACTGACATTTTGTGCTGTTTACTATTTTTGGATTGATGGACTCTTTGAGTTTTTTGACCAGTTTATCATCTCACCCCGAAACATTGAAAGCTATGCCCATGTTTCCTTCCAGGATTTAGGTATTCTATTTTCTGCCCCATTGTTTTTTACAACACTGGGATTTTTTGTAGGATTAATTGTCAAATCTCAAACTGTAAACCAACAAAAACAACTTCAGCTGACCTTGATTTTTTTGATTTTTGCGGTGGGATCATTATTGTTGACAAACAGAACAACCCCCTATCAGTTAATTGTCATCATTCCGGGATTGGCCTATTTCATCACCTTTCTATTTGTGGCATTCAAAAAAGGGACTCCCATCAAAATACTGGCAGCGATTTTTGTAATTGGAATTCCGATGATAGGATATTCATGGACATTTTTACAGATCAACTCAGGTAAAATCAATTCCTATGCTATTAAAATTTCAGAAAAACACAGCATTACCGAAGGAAAAAAAGTATTGGTTTTAGGGGAAGACCTTGGTTTTTACCATAATGCTTCTTTAGCTACACCTTACCTAAATTACAGACTTTCAAAGATCAATCTCCAAGACCATAGAAGCCTTGAAAAGACGGCATTGATTTTTCAGAATTTTCAAAAAGAAAAGCCTGATTTGATTGTGGATGAGGAAGGGGTATTTGGGGGGCTTATGGAAAAAATGCCCTTGTTATACAATCAGTTTACATTAATCAAACCCAATATTTATAGTAAAAAGTAAGAAAATTCTTTTCTTTATATAAAAATAATTTTTTGAAAAAAAATGCTATAAATTTTGATAAAGTAATTGTTTAATTTAAGTATAAAATCCTTATATTTATAAATCTCTAAACTCTACGACTTTTGATAATTCAAAGTAAAACATGTAATACGTATTTCTAAATTTCAACCAACTCTCTCCATAGTTTTCAAAGGTCAGGATTAGTGATTTTGTTTCTTTTTAAATTAAATCTTTGTGAAATGGAGAATAACTTTATAGTTGGGGATTCCACCCTATTTGCAAAAGGATTAAACCTTGTCCTCACAAATTTTGGTTTTCTGGCCATCGAACAGATAGCTTTTGAAAATATCAATACACTAAAAATCGGGGTAAATAAAGAAGGTAATATTTTTTGGATTGATGGTGCTTATAACTCCAAAACTGCATTAAGTATTTGCCAATCTAAATTGAAGAAATTGGCCAATTCAAAAACATTTATTTTCTGCAACAGCCACGATCCCCATTTGATCAAAAGTTTTTTATTGGCCGGTATTTCTGGTTATTTTCTCCCCGACTGCAGTCCAAAATGCATTAAGGAAGCCTTATTCCAGGTTTCCATAGGCAATAAGTACATTGACCCCATGCTCAGCCAAATCCTATCCCAAAATATGCTTGGCCTAGAATCAAAAAGAGCCGGACACAATCCATTAACAAAAAGAGAAAAGCAAATCTTAAATTTGATTGTAGAAGAGAACACCACCCAAGAGATCGCAAACAAACTTTTTATCAGTTTCTGCACAGTAGAAACACATAGACTCCATCTAATCCAGAAGCTTGGGGTTAGGAACACCGCAGGCTTGGTCAGGGAAGCTGTCACCCAAAACATTTACGAAAAATCCATGAATTCCATGAGTTTTTAAAATCAAGGTTTTCGTGGATGTTTCTAAAGTTTATATTGGTCAACTTTGATTCAATCCAACAGCACTTTAAAATCCTTTAAATGTTTAAATGTTTGGTTTGAAATGTAATCTTCAAAAACGAAACTCTCCTATTTCTTCTATCTTGAGTTGTGGTCGCTGACTAGGTTATAAATATCCTTAATCCAAACGTGGGATTTTTGCAAGAAA
>NZ_JBGSXS010000130.1:0-2586 GCF_041751335.1 Aquiflexum sp. | reverse complement strand
TTTAAAATCATAAAAATATGAAATCATATATAAATAAAATTCTTCTTTTGGTGTTTGTTTTATCGACACAATTGGCTTGTGTAGAAGAGGATTTTCTAAATGAAAACCCACTTGATTTTTTCAGTACAGGGAATTCATTTGTCACATTTGAAAACTACCAAGGGGCATTGATAGATATGTATGCCCAAGTAAGGACCTTTACAGCTGATGAAAACGGATTTTCTGCCCACATGTATGGCACCGATATCATGATCAATGCCAGAAGAATTGCAGATGGCCTGAGATGGGGTAATTACAGTGTATCATTGAATCCTACAAGTGGTTTACCTTTGTTTCACTGGAATAGTATGTATAAGTTGATCACCAGTGCCAATAGCATTATTGATAGGTTGCAGGACAATACTGTATTGACTGCAAATGAAAAACAATCAATCGATGCAGAGGCAAGATTTTTCCGGGCATTAGGCTATAGAAACCTGGTATATATTTTTGGTGGAGTTCCTTTGCTATTGAATGAAGTTACCTCTCCAAGAACTGATTTTGAAAGGGCTGCAAGGGAAGAAGTAATTGCCCAGATTGAGGCCGATTTGTTGATTGCATCGCAAAACCTTCCATCGATCGGTGCTGTCGCTGACGGGAGGTTGTCAAACCTTGCCGCTTTTCACCTATTGACTGAAATATATATAGCACAACAAAAGTGGGACTTGGCAATTGGAGCAGCTTCGCAAGTAATTGATGATCCAAACACAGCATTGATGACCAATCGATTTGGTTCAATGGCCAATCAACCCGGAGATGTATTCTATGACCTCTTTAGGGTTGGAAACCAAAATAGGTCAAGTGGAAACAGGGAAGCAATTTGGGTAGGACAATATGAACTTGACATACTGGGTGGAGGATTAAGTTCCACAGGAATCAGTGGAAGGATTTTTGAAAGAAATCATGCGCCTGCTGTATTTACATTGACTGATCCCGACGGACGATTAGGATCGTTAGGTTCTAGATCTACCTTGAATGCAGGGGGAAGAGGTGTTTCATTTATGAGACCAACTGCTTACATGGAGCAGACAATTTGGGAATCAGATTTTGACAATGATATCAGAAATTCCCGATTCAATTATGTAAGGGATTTTATCTATGACAATCCGAATTCTGTTTGGTATGATTCGAGTTTGGTCAAATATCCAAGTCGAAATTACCTGGCGGAAAAATGGAGATGGTATCCCTATATCACCAAAGTAACCACCCCAGGCCAGCACCCCGCCAATCTTATCGCAAATGCAGAAACGCTTTTACTGACCAACGGTGCAGGATCAACATACACAGACCATTACTACATGAGGCTTTCTGAAACATATTTGTTGAGAGCAGAAGCATATTTGGGAAGGGGAGATTTGGCTAATGCTGCTGCGGATATCAATCAGGTAAGGAACCGGGCAAATGCAACACCGATCAGTGCAGGAGATGTGACGATTGATTATATCCTAGATGAAAGAGCTAGGGAATTATGTTTTGAGGAAACTAGGAGGCTGACATTAACCAGAGTAGGGAAATTGGTGGAAAGGGTCAGGGTTCACAATGATCTGAACAACAGCAATATACTTGACCACCATAATTTATGGCCTATTCCAATCCGGGAGATTGAGGCGAATATCAATGGGAACTTGACTCAAAATCCTGGCTATTGACAGGTAAAAATTGAATTACAATTTCATTATTTTAATTGGGTATTTAACTTTTAACCATTGCGCTTCTAGTGCAATGGTTATATCTTTTTTATCCCTCTAATGAAAAGACCTTAAATTCAAACAAATACCTACAAATTGAGAATTACCTATTTTTTTCAGAACATTATGGATGATGTATCTTCTGGTATTGTTGTGGAGTGACCCCAAGTGAATTTTTAAAGACCCGATGAAAGTAAGAAATATTCTTAAAGCCACTTTCATATCCGACACTTGCGATATTGAGGTTTTGGTGCAACAAAAGTTTGCATGCGTATCCGATTCGTACCTCATTCAGAAATTGGGTAAAGGTTTTCAAGGTTGTGGATTTGAAATACCTACAAAAAGCAGTTTCATTCATATTTGCAATGTCTGCAGCTTGCTCTAGGGAAATGTCCTCCATAAAATTATTCATGATGTAATCATGGATTTTATTTATTCGCTCTGCACCTTTGGATTGGTAGGAATCTATAAAACCCAAACTTGAAAGTACTTTGTATTCTTTTGTCTTGGCAATAAAATTCAAAATGGAAATAAATTCCAAAAGTTTCTCCCCACCTGTGAAATTGGTAAGGTCAATGAGTTTTTTTGAAACCGCCTCCCTAGTTTTCCCCAAAATCTGGACCCCTTGGTTGGCATCATCTAAAAATTCCCTCAAACTGGTCATCTCAGGTAAATTAAAAAAGTCTTTTCCGGCAAAATCCTTCAAGAATTGAGTGAGGATCAACTCCACCTTTCTCTCCGGATTGTTTTCATAATATTTCTTATCAGATCGCCATACATGTGGCAGGTTTGGACCTACCAAAACAAGGTCTCCGTCTTCAAAAGCCTCGATACTATCCCCAATAAATCTTGTCCCGCT
>NZ_JBGSXS010000129.1:0-18876 GCF_041751335.1 Aquiflexum sp. | reverse complement strand
GCTTTATTTGAGTCTGATAAACTGAAAGTTAGGCCATAATCGGTATTTTGTTCTTTAAGCAAATGATTCACCTTGGAGGAGAGGTCCTGAATGATATTCCTTAAATTGATATACGTGCCGATAGTTTCTTGAAATTCCTCTTTGTGTGAACTGTCAGCAAAATCATTGTTGCCATCTAAAGCCTCAAAGTTGCTGTTGTCCTGCAGGTAATACCAAGTTTTGATGAGGGTAATGAAACCACTTAGGTTGGATGTGAGTGGAGACACTCACATGGGCGAGTAGGTTGGATGTGAGTGGAGACAATCACATGGGCGAGTAGACATTTACATTGGTGAAGATGGGAGAACCGAGATGCGATTTAATTTACCGCATCAACCACACGGGCAAGTTTTTCCTTAACTTCTCTGGCTAAAGGTTCGATCAGGGGATTTCCCAGGCTTGCCATAGCCGCGATGGGGTCTACAGCAGAAACTTCGATGTGACCGTTTTCCAATTCTCTCAGACTGACATTGCAGGGTAGCAGCGCACTCATATTGGGATCGATACTCAGGACTTTGTCAGCATAAGTTGGGCTGCAGGCACCTAAAATCAAAAAAGGTCTGTAATCCTTGTCCAATTTATTTTTCATAGTGGCCTGAATATCAATTTCTGTCAAAACACCGAATCCCTCTGTTTTCAAGGCCTCAATGACTTTTTCTTTTGCACCAAGGAATTCCTGAGGTGAAATGGTTTTGGAGATATGGTATTTCATGGGATAAATTATTTTAAATTGAATTTCAAGGTAGCTATTAATCAGGGTTTCTTCAGGTGATAATTGTCACGAATGAAAGAAATGTATAAGAACGAAGGAAGGAATGTGGTGCGTCATTGCGAGTCCATAACATTTTGAAAATGTTCAGAAAAGGAATAACATCAAGTTATCCACTAGGCAGCCGTCATTCTGAGTCCCCAATATTTTAAAAAAACATTCAGAAAAGGAATTACATTTTGTTGATCGTCATCCTGAATCCGAGGTAAGAGGTGAAGGATCTCCAAGCCTTAGGGTAGAGACTCTTCCTACGTCAGAGTGACGGCTCCGATTTACGTCATTGGTAGGTACGAAGAATCTCCAGAGGTCCTATTTATGTTTATTTTAATCATTTCCTGATCCTCGTGAGATGCCCCGAATCCCGATAATTATCGGGACGGGGCAGTCTTTCCTACGTCAGCATGACGGCTGCTCCGATTTATGTTATTGATACATCAGGAGAAATCTGTTAGGCCTTGAAGGGCATAGGCATCTCTCCACGATAGCTATTGGAATCAATGTTAACAAGAAAACAATTCCTACTGTTAATAACTCGTTAATAAGACGTTAATAAATTGTTCAAAAAGATTGGGGCAAAGGGGCTACATTTGTGGTTATGGCAGACAATAAACCTACAGGAAAAGACAGAATAGTTGGAAAGAGAAAACCTGATTTGGGGAGCCCCATGGGTATGGGGAAATTACCTCCTCAGGCCATAGATTTAGAAGAAGCTGTATTAGGTGCACTGATGTTGGAAAAGGATGCACTGACTGCTGTAGTAGATATTTTGAAACCTGAAAGCTTCTACAAGGAAGCACATAAGGTGATTTTTTCCGCTATTCTCGATCTTTTTTCGGATAGTCAGCCCATAGATTTATTGACTGTCACCAATCAATTGCGCAAGAAAGGCCAATTGGAAATGGCAGGTGGTGCTTTTTTTATCACAGAACTGACATCCAAGGTTTCCTCCGCCGCCAATATAGAATATCACGCCCGAATCATCACCGAACAGTCCATGAAGCGGGAAATCATCAGTATTTCCTCAGAAGTACAACGGGAAGCTTTTGAAGATACCACGGATGTTTTTGAGCTTTTGGATAAAATGGAACAGTCACTTTTTGAGATTTCCGAAAAAAACATCAGGAAGAACTATTCCGACATGCGATCTATTCTGAAGGAAGCTATTGTTGAATTGGAATCCAAAAAAGGACAAAAGGACGGTCTCACAGGTGTTCCAAGCGGATTTACTGCTTTGGATAGGGTGACATCAGGCTGGCAGAAATCAGATTTGGTGATTATTGCCGCAAGACCTGCGATGGGTAAGACGGCCTTTGTGTTGTCTGTATTGAGAAATGCCGCGGTGGACCATAATCGTCCTGTAGCTATTTTTTCATTGGAGATGTCCTCCATCCAGTTGGTCAACCGATTGATATCCTCAGAAGCTGAACTGGATTCTGAAAAGATCAAAAAAGGAAATCTTGCTGATTATGAATGGGAACAATTGATTCATAAAACCGGAAAATTATCTAAGGCACCTTTATTTGTGGATGACACTCCCGCACTTTCAATTCTGGAATTAAGGGCAAAATGCAGAAAACTTAAAGCCCAACATGATATTCAAATGATTGTTGTTGATTACCTGCAGCTGATGTCGGGTGATTCCAAGTCCGGTGGAGGAGGAAACAGAGAACAGGAAATTGCAAGTATCTCAAGAGCGCTGAAAAAAATAGCAAAGGAATTAAGTGTTCCTGTTATTGCCCTTTCTCAGCTTTCCAGGGCTGTGGAAACAAGGGGAGGAGACAAGAGACCTCAACTCTCGGATTTGAGGGAATCAGGGGCGATCGAACAGGATGCAGATATGGTCATGTTCCTTTATCGTCCTGAATACTACGGTATTACAGAAGATGAGGACGGTGCTTCAACTGCAGGAGTTGGCGAAGTTATCATTGCCAAACACAGAAACGGTTCATTGGACAATGTTAAATTGAGGTTTATTGGAAAATATACCAAGTTCACAGACCTTGAAATTAACATGCCCTACAAGCCTCAAGATGCACTTTACGGTAGTAAATTCCCAAGTAGTGCAAGTGGACAGGGTTTTGATTCAAGTAATATGATCCGGGTCCAAAGTAAAGCCAATGGAGGGGATATTGATGAGCCTTTCCCCGGTGGATCTGGTAGTGGTGAGTCGGCGCCTTTTTGAGAAGCGAGATCTGAGAAGCGAGAAGCGAGAGACGTGAGTTTAGAAACAAGAGCCAAAGCCTGCCCCGAATTTCGGGGAACCAAGAATCAAAACAAAGCCTGTCCCGAGTATCGGGGAATCAAGATACGAGAAGCGAGACCTTTGAGGTTTTTTTTCTAACCTCGAAGGTCTTTTTAAAAGCCAAGAGTTGAGAAACAAAGCTTGTCCCGAGTATCGGGGAACCAAGAATCAAGAATCAAGAACCAAGAGCTAAGGCAAGTCTGCAGGTAGGTTAAGAGTGAGATTCAAAAAGGGAGATTTAAGAAAAATGAGCCCGGAAATAAAAGGCAAGAATAAATGCCGTAGGCATGACCCAAATTTTAGCCAGGCAATTTATTGCCGGGAAATAGGGATTTCCACATTCCCCAAGTACCATATACACGAACGATATAGGTAGTCAAATCTTGGATCGAATTGAGAGAATTCGGGTTTTATCAAAAAAATACTTCTAAAACTCCTCATCACCCTAACTTCCCAACTTCCAACCCTTCCATCTTCCATACTTCATAACTTCCCAACCCCTTGAAAGCAATAACTCTCAATCTCGAATTATCTGATAAAATTGAACTTAGCGACATAGACCTTCCTGAAATTGGGTCGAATGATGTACTTGTGCGTGTAAAAGCCGCGGCTTTGAACCATAGGGATGAATGGTGCCGTCAAGGTTTGTATCCTAACCTGAGGAATGGAGTTGTATTGGGTTCAGATGGTGCAGGCATCATTACAGAAGTTGGGGAAGAGGTGGATAAATCTTGGATTGGAATGGAAGTGATCATCAATCCTGCCATGAATTGGGGCAATGACCAAAGGGTGCAATCCAAAGATTTCAAAATATTGGGAATGCCGGAAAATGGTACTTTGGCGGAATATGTAAAAGTGCCTGCTGATAGAATTCATCCTAAACCAAGTCATTTGAGTTGGGCTGAATCTGCAGCATTGCCTTTAGGAGGACTGACGGCTTACAGGGCTGCTTGTGTTCAGGGTCAAGTAAAAAAAGGGGACAAGGTTTTGGTGACAGGATTTGGTGGGGGAGTGGCCCAATTTGCTGTTCAGTTTGCATTAGCAAAGGGCGCCTTAGTTTATGTGAGCAGTAGTAAGGTTGAGAAAATCAAAAAAGCAAAGGAACTAGGGGTAAAAAACGGGTTTAACTACACAGATGACAATTGGTCTGATATTGCTTTGGAGGAAACAGGAGGCTTTGACCTGATCATTGACAGTGCGATGGGTGATACGCTTGATCATTTGATTAAGGTGATAAAGCCGGGAGGAAGGATTGTATATTATGGAGCCACTAAAGGCAATCCAAAAGGATTTCAGGCAAGGAAGGTATTTTGGAATCAGATGCAATTGATCGGTAGTACGATGGGAAGTGATCTTGATTTTGAGCAGATGTTAGAAATGGTAAAGGAAAAAAATATTGTTCCCATTATTGACGATGTTTTCGGATTGGAAGAAAGTGTAAAAGCTTTTGATCGGATGAAAGAGGGTCATCAAACCGGGAAAATTGTGGTGCAGATTGAGAAATGACATATTGATTTTCCTCTTGCAAATCCCCAAAGCAAACGGGATTAGCATTTTTGCTAAATCGTCCGTACCTACGGTACTTTTGGGTCCGTGATATCAAATTGATCCCGGCAATAAATTACCGGGCTATAATTTCGGTCATGCCTACGGCATTTTTAACCCTAAATCCATACTATATCCCTTCCTCCTTCATCCTTCCCCAATCTAAAATCTAAAATCTACAATCTAAAATCTACAATCTACAATCTACAATCTAAAATCTACCCTCTACCCTCTACCCTTACCCCTTCTTCGGTCTTCCGACTTCCGTCTTCCCTACCTACGGCAGGCAGGCGTCCCGTAAAATATAGGAATTCAGGTGTTTGGCAAAATTTCTGATACCCAAAATTTCAATCCAAATCATTTTCAAATAAAAAGTTCTGATAACTATTTTTCAATTCTTTGAGGGTTTTTTCATTTTTTTGATCTTCGGCCAATCCGATTCCTTTTTCATAAATCACCTTTGCTTTTTCAATATCTCCTAATTCATGAAAAAATGCAGCAGCATGAAAATAGGTAGGAAGATAAACCTTATGTTCCACCAAGAGTTTATTGAAGTATATTGCAGCATTATCAGGATCACTATCTTGATTTTCCAAGGCCAATGCATACCAATTGAAGGGATTTTCCGGTTCCTGTTCTGCAAAGATTTTAAGCATCTCAATGCGGGACAATTTGCTCATGAATTCTTTTTTTAATTATGGCCTTATGACTAAATTCACGCAATTTAAAAAATAAATAACCTAAATATATATAATGAAGATTCTAGTTTGTATTACTCATGTCCCGGATACGACGTCAAAAATCCAGTTTACTGACAATAATACCAAGTTTGATAAAAATGGTGTTCAGTTCATCATAGGTCCCTATGATGATTATGCATTGGCTAGGGCCGTTGAATTGAAAGACCAACTTGGTGCAAGTCTTACGGTGCTGAATGTCGGAGAGGCTGAAACTGAACCTACTTTGAGAAAAGCCTTGGCAATAGGGGCAGATGATGCCATCCGGGTAAATGCCTTTCCAAAGGACTCACTTTTTGTAGCCAACCAAATTGCTGCCATTGCAAAAGAAAATGGATATGACCTGATCATGATGGGAAGGGAGTCAATAGACTTCAATGGTGGAATGGTTCACGGAATGGTAGGCGAGTTATTGGGAATGCCCTCTGTTTCTCCAGTTATGAAATTGGAAGTTGAAGGTGATACCGTCAAAATGGCGAGAGAGATCGAAGGAGGAAAGGAATACCTTGAGGCCAAGTTACCCTTAATTGCGGGATGTCAGGAACCTATTGCAGAGTGGAAAATACCCAATATGAGAGGCATTATGTCAGCAAGGACCAAACCATTGCAAGTGGTGGAAGCCAGTGGAGATGGGGCCAATACAGAGGTGACAGCATATCAATTGCCTCCGGCAAAAGGTTCGGTGAAATTGGTGGACAAAGACAATGTACCTGAATTGGTCAGACTTCTCAAAAACGAAGCAAAAGTGCTTTAATCAATTATAGTTAACTATTTGAAATAAAAGATATTATGTCAGTACTAGTATATATAGAACATGCGGAAAGTTCCGTGAAAAAAACAAGTTTGGAAGCTGTTTCTTATGGCAAAGCCCTCTCAGATAAATTGTCTTTAGGAGATGTAATTGCTATTGCTTTGGGATCGATCTCTTCCGATGAATTGGCAAAAGTAGGCCATTCTGGAGCTACTAAGGTCATCCACGTCAATGACAGGAAGTTGGATGAAGGAATTATTCAGGCACATGCATATGCAGTGGCACAAGTTTACAACCAAGTTGGAGCAGAAACTTTGGTATTGGCCAAGTCCTCTTTGGGTGATGCCGTAGCAGCAAGACTTGCGGTTAAATTAAATGCTGCCTTAGTTTCCAATGTAGTGGAATTGCCAGATAATTCATCAGGATATAAAGTAAAAAGAAGTATCTATACTGGGAAAGCATTTGCCGAAACTGTGGTATCCGCCGACCATAAAATACTTGCTGTCAGAAAGAATGCCGTAGATCTGAAAACTGACGGAGATGCAGCAGCGGTTGAAGAGATCACATTAAGTATAGATGATTCTAATTTTGCCACCAAAATCACTTCCACTGATAAAGCCACAGGTGAGGTATTATTGCCTGAAGCTGACATTGTTGTATCAGGGGGAAGGGGAATGAAAGGTCCCGAAAACTGGGGTATGATCGAAGACTTGGCCAAAGAACTTGGGGCAGCTACAGGTTGTTCCAAGCCGGTTTCTGATATTGGCTGGAGACCACACCATGAGCATGTGGGCCAAACAGGAGTAAAAGTTGCTCCAACTTTGTATATAGCAGTTGGAATTTCGGGCGCTATTCAACATCTTGCGGGTGTAAATTCATCAAAATACATTGTGGTAATCAATAAAGACCCGGAAGCACCATTCTTCAAAGCAGCTGATTACGGGATTGTTGGAGATGCATTTGAAATATTACCCAAACTAACTGAAGCTGTAAAAGCCCAAAAATAATTTCTGTGGACCATACTATCGAATTAGAAATTCTTGGATTGTCATCAAATCATTCTCAATCAGGGTCATTTACTTTGGTAATGGGGGAGGTCGGTGGTAGCAGGAGACTTCCTATCGTCATAGGCATGTTTGAAGCGCAGGCTATTGCCATTGAGATAGAAAAAATCATTCCTAACCGCCCGATGACACATGATTTGTTTAAGTCTTTTTCATCTAATTTCAATTTCTCAATTGACCAGATCTTGGTATCTGATATGAGGGAAGGCGTGTTTTATGCAAAGATTATTTGTAAAAGTGCTTCCAAAACCGTGGAAATAGACGCGAGACCTTCAGACGCAATAGCTATAGCGGTCAGGTTTGATGCACCCATTTATTGTGTTTCAAAAGTGATGTCAGAAGCGGCTATTGAGTTCAATGAAGAAGAGGAGAAAAAAGAACAACTGAAACAGGTCAAGCCAAGTAGGTCGGGAAGTACTACTCCACGTAGTTCTGACTCTCTAAAGGATTTCAGTTTAGATAAGTTGAACCAAATGCTTGACAAGGCCATCAATAATGAAGATTATGAGAGGGCAGCCAGGATACGGGATGAGATAAACAGAAGAAACTGATTCAAAAGCCTGGTTCAAGCCAGGCTTTCTTCTTTGAAAATATAAGGGGTTTGATATATGGAATTACCAATTCAAAAACCGTAAAAACAGGTATTTAATTAATCTTTACTTTGGATGGATTACTTTAGAGGTTTGATAGGTATTCTTGCTCTTCTTGGAGTAGCCTTGATTTTTTCCTCTGATAGGAAAAGAGTGGACTGGAGATTGGTGGGAATTGGAGTTATTCTTCAGGCTGTTTTTGGGTTTTTGATTACAAAGGTTGATTTTGTTGCAAGAATATTTGCATTTGTAAGTAGGGGATTTGTCAAGTTTCTAAGTTTTTCGGCAGATGGGGCTACATTTATTTTCGGAGACCTGGCTACCAATTCATTCGGATTTATTTTCGCCTTTCAGGTTTTGCCCACCATTATTTTCTTTTCCACTGTTTCTGCGGGTCTATATTATTTGGGAGTATTACAAAAAGTGGTATTTGCTATTGCTTGGGTAATGGCCCGAACCATGCGGCTATCAGGCCCAGAAAGTCTCTCAGCTGCCGGGAATATTTTTCTTGGACAAACAGAGGCTCCGCTATTGGTAAGGCCCTTTATTCCCACCATGTCAAGGTCTGAGTTGATGTGCCTGATGACAGGGGGTATGGCTACTATTGCAGGAGGTGTTCTTGCAGGATATGTAGCATTTCTGGGTGGAGACAGTCTGGCCGAACAGAGTCGATTTGCTGCTTATCTTCTTGGTGCAAGTATCATGAATGCCCCTGCTGCCATTGTGATGTCCAAAATCATGATTCCAGAAACGGATAAAGAAATAGTCAATGATAAGCTTGAAGTAAGTGGTGAAAATATGGGTGTCAACCTGATTGATGCTATGTCCATAGGCGCATCAGAAGGATTAAAACTTGCATTGAATGTCGGTGGAATGTTATTGGCATTTATTGCAGTGATTGCTGCCCTCAACTTTATCCTTTCGGGATTGATAGGAGAATATACCGGACTTAACAAACTGGTGGTTTCATCCACTGGAGGACAATTTTCAGGTTTTTCCTTGGAATATATCCTTGGTCAGGTATTTCGGGTATTCGCCTGGATAATAGGGGTGGATTGGAGTGAAACCCTTCAAGTAGGCTCATTGTTGGGTCAAAAAACTGTAATCAATGAATTTGTGGCCTATTTGAGTTTGGCAGAAATGAAAGAGGCTGACATGCTGTCAGCCAAATCCATCGTAATTGCCACCTATGCATTGTGTGGGTTTTCAAATTTCAGTTCCATTGCCATACAGGTAGGTGGTATCGGTAGCATCGCACCCAACCAACAAGGCAACCTTTCGAGACTCGGAATGCGGGCACTATTGGCAGCAACCTTAGCCTGCTTGATGACCGCCACCATAGCCGGAGCACTATTCTGAAACCGAATCTTCCGTAATTATGATTTTCTCAATTTTATCCCCTTGACGGATAAGGTCAATGACCTCAAGTCCTTCAACTACTTTTCCGAAGCAGGTATGTCTTCTGTCCAAGTGGCTGGTATTGTCTCTGCTGTGACAGATAAAGAACTGTGATCCACCTGTATTTTTACCTGCATGGGCCATGGACAGGACGCCTCTGTCATGATATTGGTTCTCTCCATCCAATTCACAATCAATTTTGTAACCTGGTCCACCTGTTCCATTTCCTACAGGACAACCGCCTTGAATGACAAAATTTGGGAGTACCCTGTGGAAGGTCAACCCATCATAAAAACCTTTTTTTGAAAGTGACTTAAAGTTCTCAACTGCCTTAGGGGCATCATTGTCATAAAACTCAACTTTCATGGTACCTTTTTCGGTGTGTATTTCTGCTTTGCTCATAAAATTTAATTTTGTCCAAAAGTAAGAAATCTATTTTGGAGCATCTCCAACTTGAGGCAATAAAAAAAGGAGTACCTAAGTACTCCCGGTATTTGGGTTTATAATATTCTAAAATTGGTCAATTGACTAAAACTGAGGTGCTCCTTTCAGGATATCTGCTGAAGCAAAATCCCGATACTTTTCAAAATTCATGATAAATGCAGTTCCAAGTTCACGGGCTTTCTTATCATAAGCTTCTTTGTCTTCCCATGTTGACCTTGGACTCAATACATGGTCTGGGACATTGGGACAGAATTCCGGAATTGCTACTCCAAAAACACTGTGCTTTCGATAGGTGACATGGTCAAGACTACCTTCCAAAGCAGCCGTAATCATTGCACGGGTATACTTTAGTTTCATTCTATTGCCAATGCCGTAAGGCCCACCAGTCCAACCTGTATTCACCAACCAAACATTGACCTGGTGTTTTTCCATTTTCTCACCAAAGAGTATAGCATATTCTGTGGGATGTAAAGGAAGAAAAGCAGCTCCAAAACATGCTGAAAATGTTGTTTTGGGTTCATTCACGCCAACTTCTGTTCCAGCTACTTTAGCAGTATAGCCAGAAATGAAATGGTACATCGCCTGGCTTTTGTTCAATTTAGAAATTGGCGGAATTACCCCAAAGGCATCAGCGGTCAGGAAAAAAATGTTTTTGGGAATTCCCGCAATGGAAGGGACAATGGCATTTTTGATATGGTCAATCGGATAGGAGGTCCTTGTATTCTCGGTAACCTGCTTGTTTTGGTAGTCTACAGCTCTCGTTCTGGGATAATATCTTGTGTTTTCAACAATGGCACCAAATTTAATGGCATCCCATATTTCAGGTTCTTTCTCTCTTGTCAGGTCAATGACTTTGGCATAACAGCCACCTTCAAAATTGAACACCGAGTCCTCGTTCCAGCCATGTTCGTCATCACCGATGAGACCTCTGTTAGGATCTGCAGATAGCGTCGTCTTTCCAGTACCTGAAAGACCAAAGAATACAGCTGTGTCTCCGTCTTTACCTACATTTGCTGAACAATGCATGGATAAAACTTCATGATTGTGTGGAAGTATATAATTCAAAACTGAAAAAATTCCTTTTTTCATTTCTCCAGCGTAAGCGGTCCCACCTATCAGCAAAATTCTTTTGGAGAGATTAATTACTGCAAAATTTTCCTGTCGGGTTCCGTCTGTTTCTGGGTTGGCTTTGAAATCAGGAGCGCAAATGATGGTGAAATCAGACTCAAATTCCAGAAGGTCTTCTTTAGTTGGCCTCAAAAACATATTGTAGCAAAACATATTGTGCCAAGCCAGTGTATTCACAACCCGCAAATTAAGTCTGTATTTCAAATCTGCACCGGCATAAGCTTCCCTTACAAATAAATTTTTGCTCTCGATAAATCTGACCATCTTTTCATAAAGTAGATCAAATTTTTCTTCCTCAAGAGGAATATTGATGTCTCCCCACCAAACCGTGTTTTCAGTTTCTTGGTCTTTTACGATAAATCTGTCTTTTGGAGATCGGCCTGTAAACTTACCTGTATCAGCCATTAAAGCTCCTGTTTCTGTGAGACTACCTTCTTTGTTGTTCAATGCATGTTCGACCAATTCAGCAGGACTAAGATTCCAGAAAACTTTTCCTTTGGTTTCAATACCTAAATCGGATAAGCTTTTTATTGTTGTTTTTATTTCAGGTAAGTGTACATTCATAATATCTTTATTGGGTCAATATTCTGGATCAAAGATATGTAATTATCCATAATCTAAATTACAAAAAGATCCATTTTTTATCAATACAATCGATTACGGATATAAAAAATGCAAAATTAATATAGGTAAAAAAAATGGTTTTTTAATTATATGGAAATATTCGTTTTAAGTCATTTAAAACTGTATTTATCGATTGTATTTACTTAGCAACAAAGAATAGTACAATTTGAAAAAATCTGTTATCATTGTAAATCTTTGCTCTCAATTTTACCTCTAATCAATAAAATTTTGGAAAATAGTTTTGAAAATAACCCGGGATTTAAACATGTAGATTTGTTTGAGGGTCCGACTATGTTTGGGCATCCCAAAGGATTAATGACCTTATTTTTTACAGAAATGTGGGAAAGGTTCAGTTATTATGGAATGCGTGCACTTTTGATCCTATTTATGACCACAGCGATTATTGATGGAGGTCTTGGATTTGACGATAAAACTTCAGGTGCCATCTATGGTCTTTACACTATGGGTGTATATTTATTGGCATTGCCCGGAGGATGGTTTGCTGACAGGTTGTTTGGATTGAAAAAATCTGTGTGGTATGGTGGAATTATTATAGCCATTGGACATTTTACGATGGCACTTCCTGGAGTTATGCAATTATTGGGAGACACTTCAGGGGCCAAAGATTCCCTTTCTTCCTTAGATACCAATTCTTTCTATATAGGTCTTATTTTAATCACTATGGGGACAGGTTTGTTGAAACCCAATATTAGTTCGATTGTAGGCCAATTGTATCCGGTGGGTAGCAGCAAGAGAGATGCGGGATTCTCAATTTTCTATATGGGAATCAATATAGGAGCCCTCATAGCACCGATTGCTTGTAGTACCTTGGCGATATATGATTGGCACCTGGGTTTTGGTCTTGCTGGATTGGGAATGGTTTTCGGTTTGATCCAATATAAGATGTCAGGTAAGAGTCTCGAGGGATATGGCGAAGATATCCAATTGCTGACAGAAAAGGATATTAGAGAAAGAGGACGTCTAAAAAGGATTTTATTTGGAATAGGTGCTGTTGTCCTTTTGTTACTCGTTATTGTATTTATGGGTTTGATACCGGTGAATGTTTCTGCCATTGCAGGGGCTTCAGGTACTATCATTGCCATAGTTGCGGTAGTATATCTGGGCTACGTAATATTATTTGGAGGGTTGAATTTGGATGAAAGGAAAAAAATTGGGGTTATAGCAATTCTGTTTTTGTTTTCTGCTTTATTTTGGTCAGGTTTTGAACAAGCAGGTTCAACACTAAACCTGTTTGCTGAACGTTTCACCGACAGGACTATTTTTGGATGGGAAATTCCTGCAGGATATTTTCAATCCATCAATTCCATGTTCATCATTATTTTCGCACCTTTCTTTGGAGCTATGTGGGTGTGGTTAGGTAGAAGGAACCTTGAGCCAAGTTCTCCTTTAAAGTTTGCTATGGGGCTTATTTTATTGGGAATGGGATTTATGGTCATGTATTTTGCGGCAAAAATCGCAGCAGCTGGTGATTTGGCAGCACCAACTTGGTTGATCTTTACTTATATGCTGCATACATTTGGTGAATTGAGTTTGAGCCCTGTTGGGTTGAGCTTGGTGACCAAGTTGGCACCTGCAAAATATGGAGGACAGATGATGGGGATTTGGTTCCTCTCCGTTTCTTTAGGTAATTTATTTGCAGGTCTTATAGCTGGGGAAGCTAGTGGAGGTACAGAAGAAGCTTTGTCACAAATGCCCGCACAGTATCAAATTATTGTATTGACAGCAATTGGTGCGGGCATATTATTACTTTTATTGAGCAAGCCGATTCGGAGGCTAATGGGAAATGTACATTAAAAAAAAAGAGGTCTAGATGACCTCTTTTTTTTATCCCTTTTGTTATTTTTTGGTTTCCTTTGGAGGATTTGTATTTCTAAAATCTATCGCAGAGATACCTGCACCTAAACCTATCAAGACGCATACTATCAATAAAAAGAGCTGTGCTCCTGAAGCGATTGGTGAACTGAAAATTTCTAATAGCATATCAAATATGTTTTAATGTCTTAAATTCTCTCAAAGATAATACAGATACCATAGAGGACAAAATAAAAAAAACAGGAAGCAAAAAAATCACCTCCTGTCTTGCTTGTTTTTAATTTTGTTTAATCAATTTCGTCGTCGAATTCATCGAAGTCATCATCATCAAAGTCATCGTCGTCGAAATCAACAAAGTTTTCGTCTACAAGTTCGCTTTCTTCTTCAGGATCAAAAACCTCATCCTGAAAATCCTCTGCAAACTCATCATCATCAATTTCATCATCGAGATCATCCTCGAAATCGTCAAATTCCTCCATAGCATGATTTAGGTTAATGGTTGAAATATTTATCAAATGGATTGAACGCCACTAAGTAAATCAAAATAAATAGTTAAGCAAATACCTTAGTCAGGTTATTTTTTTCGGACCATAATTTTGAAGAAGTTGAATTTTCTTCTATCCACTGATTCTCTAATATTATCAGCCAGGTTTCCATGTAAAAAATCACATCTTCCAGTCTGTTTTTTTGCAAATGGTTTCTCTTTGGAAGGGAGATATGGGACAATACTTTAGGATCTGACAATTTTTCGAGATGTTTAAGCTCATCCAGGTTGAGACCTTTTTCCAAAAGTTTGATGATCATCAGATCCATGGGAAATCCGCTTGTCGGACAAAAATCATTCAATTGTTCATTCCAATCACCTGATTTAGTCATCGCATTTCTGTGGATTTCTGCCTTGGAAATACTGATAAGTTCTTGGGCTAAATTGCCACAATTGCAGGCACCCATGTGACCCCACTGATATGGAGCTCCTTTTTTTAATTTCGAAATAGTCTTACGGAATGCCGCAATCAATTGAGGATTTACTCTTGCCATAGCTTACTTGATATATGAAAAGTTAACTAAAAAGAAGCTTGAGGAGTTTGAAAAATTTCAAAAAACTGTTTTAAATTCTCAAAGAAATATTTTTTGGATGTATTTTTTCACCAGAGGTTTGGAAAGGTATTGTTTTACAATAGCGTAATTGGTTGCTTTATTAATATCATTTTCGTCAACTGAACTGCTTAGGATATATACTTCAGGTGATTCTTGAGTGGGTTTAAAAACTTCAAGGAAATCCCACCCTGTCATCTCAGGCATATTAAGATCTAAAAATAAATAGTTGGGGACGATATGATCGATTTCATCCAAAGCGATTGATGCACTTTGATACTTAAAAATTTTATAAGGGACTTTTATGTTTTTTGAAATCAGCTTTTCGGTTACAAAAGTGCTAATTGGGTCATCGTCTATGAGAACTATCCTTACCATTAAATACAAATTAATAGATTTGAAATACAATATGATAAGGACAAAAATACAGATTTACTTGGGAATTGCAATATAACAAGATAAAAAAACCAAATTATTTTTGTTTTTGGGTGGATTCAAACTTCTGTTTTCCAAGTATTAAGTCGAAATACAGAATAAAATCTGATGCTAGGCTATAAAATGGGTATTGGAAAGTTGCAGGTTTATTTTTTTCATAAAAGAAATGTCCAATCCAAGCAAAGCCATATCCTACAATTGGCACAAAAAATAATATCCAATATTTGGATAAAACAAAAGCCAAAATTATTAGCACAAAGAAAAATGTTGTTCCGATAAAATGAAGAATTCTCGATGTTTTGTTCTGATGTTCCGATAAATAGAAGGGGTAAAACTCCTTCAGACTTTTAAATCTGTTTTCCATATTGAAATTTTCTTTTAAAATAAGATCCATAAAATATAGAAAATTTATTTGATGTGGCTCTCATAGGTTTGAATGATTTTATCCACTGATTTGAGTGCTTTCTTACTTTTTTCTTTTTGACTGCTTACTTCGGAAACTGCCGTAAGGCGCATTAGCATTTTATCGCTTTTGGGATCAATAAAATCTACGACAACTTGCAAGAGTTCATAATTCTGAGTAGAGGTCATATTTCTTTGGTTCATAAATCTTGGATCATACATCCATGGATCCCAAATTCTTACGCCCCACATGGGATATCGATTGTTGTAAACTTCTTTTTGACGAAAATCCTCATTGGAAGTATAGCGGATGATTAGTTCGGGTTTTTCTTTTTCATATACCAACCCCAGACTTTCAAGTTGGTTTTGAATGCCATCAGAAACCCTAACATCAAGGATATCATCAGAAAAGCCTTTTTGTCCTATTTCTTTATTCAAAATCACAAAACTTGAATATTCTTTGTAAGGTCTGAATTCGGTATTTTCTTTAAAGATTTCAATAGAACTGCAAGCACTGTTAAAGATGATAAGCGGGAATATAAATGCAAGGAAATATTTTTTCATTTTATTATTTTCTCCAAAATGAAGTTGGTGACCACATATTTATACATCTATTCTACCAAAAAAGATTTAGAATGAGAAAAAACCTCAAAAAAGATTTATGTTGAATATAATTCGGGTCAAAATATTTGATTTTAAGACAAAACCCTGAATTATATATTTTCTGTTAATTATTTTATTATTTAATTTGGATTGGTTTTAATCTATTAAAAAGACATGAAAAAATTATTTACACTTTGTTTAATGGTTGGTTGGTTTCAATTTTCTTTTGCGCAAGACGTAGAAGATTTAGCTGAGCAGATAATAGAAGCTGCAAAGGATACAACTTATTGGGATTCTGAATTCAGTGTTGGTCTAAATTTCAATCAGGCTGCTTTTTCAGGTAATTGGAAGGCAGGAGGGGTGAGTTCCATTGCTTTTGGTTCTATTGCTTCAGCCAAAGCTAATTATGCTAAGGATAAATTCAGTTGGGACAATCAGGCAGAATTTATTTATGGTTTGGTCAAAAATGATGGGCAGGAACTTAGAAAATCCAATGACAGGATTTTTTTTGATTCAAAGGTAGGCTATAAAATTAATGAGAAATGGGGATATTTTGCATCACTTAACTTTATTACCCAATTTACACATGGCTTTGATTACGCAGCAGATGAACCAATCTTGGTTTCAGGATTTTTCTCACCTGCATTTATTACAACCGGTTTTGGATTTGAATACAAGCCAAACGATGAATTTGCTTTGAGGCTTGCGCCGTTTTCACCCAGGTTTACTTTTGTGACAAATACAGATATTATCAATAATGTACCTGAAAATTATGGTGTACCTGCCGGGCAGACATTGAGAACCGAGTGGCTGGCATTTCAGTTGTTTATGACTTGGAACAAACAGTTTAGTGACAACCTAACACTGAATTCAAGGTATCAGATGTTTGCCAATTACCAAACTTTGGCACCCAGAACTATTGACCATAGACTTGACCTTACTATTATTGCCAAAATCACCAAGTATGTTGATGTTACCTTTACAAGTATCAATGTTTATGATATAGATATGACTTCTGGTATTCAGTTCAGTCAGGCCCTTGCCTTAGGTGTTTTGTATAAAGTCAATAACAAAAAGTAGGTTTTTGTACACCTTTTTTTATAAAAATTTTGAATTTTATATTTATGTACTATTTTTGTTCTAATTGTGGTAGTTAAATAATAGTTGGTTTAGTTTTCATAAAAAGGGCAGGAGAATTTCTTCTGCTTTTTTATTATAAAAAAAAGCAATCCAACCAAGGGATTGCTTTTAAGGTTATGCTGGGTTTGTATTATGAACCGAATTCTATTTTCTGATACTGATGACAGGCAGATCAGTCATTGAAATGAGGTTTTCAGTGATACTAGGGGAGAAATACTGCATCAAGTCAGATTTTCCTGAAGTAATGACAGCAATACCGTCAGCGTTTAGATTATTTACAAATTGAAGTATACCTCTTTCTTCTTTAAATGCATCAATAACATGAATTTTGTGATTGTAGTTGGCAAATTCCCTTAAGTATTCTTTACCTAGATTATGTATATCATTGGTTTCAAGGAAATAGGTCGGAGTATTGACGTAGACCATTTGAATTTTAGCACCCAAGATCTCTGCGAATTGTTCAATGGACTTAAATGAATTCCCTGTATCCTCTCTTAGATTTGTGGCAACAACAAGTGTTTTTAATATAGCTTTATCGGTTTTTCCTTTTACAACTACCACAGGAACTTTAGATCTCCGCAGCATGCTATAGGTGTTAGTACCAAGTATATGATCTTTCAATCCATATTGACCGTGGGATCCCATCACTACAAGATCTATTTTTTCGGAAGTCACAAATTCATGGATTTTAACATTCACACTGTTATAAATCAATAATTTGCTTGAGAGTATTCCTTGTTCTTGAGCTTTTTTGATCAGTCCATTGAGTTTGGATTTTGCTTCTGCAATGGCCTTTTTGGTATCAGGAAACAAATCCTCCTGTTCCTTATTGAGTTTAGACCAATTTACTGGTGTAATGATGATATGAAGGAACACCAATTCAGCATCAGCCTTTTTTGCTAAAGAATATGCATAGTTCTCTGCTGCCGAGGCGCAGGCTGAGAAATCTGTGGGAACGAGTATCTTTTTCATGGCTTTCGGGTTTGAATTGCTATTAATCATATAAAAGTACCCCTCATATCTTAGATTATTGCCATTTCAAATCATCCACAATCATGATAAAAATCATTAATTTTTAGGTTTTTGAAAGATATTCATTTATCCTTCTTATTAATTTCATTTGTTCTTCCAATAAATCTTCGGTTCCATCAAGAAAAATTCCAATTTGGATTTTTATATTTTTTTCTGATGTATTTAATTGATATTCATATTTAGCAGAATCATTGTTTTTTTTAACTATTCCAGAATCCAAAATTTCTTCCATTGGTATATTATAAATTTCTGACAATTTGAAAGCGTCTTCATACTTTAAATGAGCTTTTCCATTTTCAATTCTTTGATAAGCAGTATAATCATTTTTATCCAAAACTTCTCCTAAATATCTCTGTGAAAAATTCGCTTTAATTCTTAATTTTTTTAGGTTTTCTCCAATAAATTTTCTAGAATCCTTCATTTTACAAGTATTTTATACGTTTAAATTACGTGAATATATAAATTTTAACGTAAAACATTTCGTTGGAATAAAAAAAATCCCTTTAGATATTTCTAAAGGGATTAGTACACGCGGAAGGATTCGAACCCTCAACCCTCGGAGCCGAAATCCGATATTCTATCCAGTTGAACTACGCGTGCTTAATATGACATTAAAATTAGGCGGAAATCGCTGCTCTAACCTTTTCTGCGGCCTCTTTCAACGTAATAGCTGAAGAAACTTTCAAACCGGATTCATCAATGATTTTTGCACCTTCCTCGGCATTGGTTCCCTGAAGCCTAACAATGATCGGGATGTGAATATCTCCAATGGATTTATAAGCCTCCACAACTCCGTTTGCAATTCTGTCACATCTAACGATACCACCAAAAACATTGATCAAAATAGCTTTGACATTTGGGTCTTGAAGGATGATTCTGAATCCTGCTTCAACTGTAGTTGCATTTGCTCCTCCTCCTACATCAAGGAAATTGGCAGGTTCACCGCCTGAAAGCTTGATCATGTCCATAGTGGCCATCGCCAATCCCGCGCCATTTACCATGCAG
>NZ_JBGSXS010000128.1:0-5919 GCF_041751335.1 Aquiflexum sp. | reverse complement strand
CATATCCTGAAGATTGCCTTTTTGAAAACAGATATCGCAGTTGCCACAATTTCCCTCATGGCTTTCGCCAAAATAGTTGAGGAGATATTTTCTTCTGCAAATCCTGCTTTGACAAAAATCTTTCATTTTGTCCAGCTTCCGCTGCATGATTTCAGAAAACTCATGGTTTTCCGATTGCTCCAGCATTCTGCCCAAAGTAATGGCGTCTCCTGTACTGAAAAATAGCAGGGCATCACTTGGAAGCCCATCCCTACCTGCCCTTCCGGTTTCCTGATAGTAACCCTCAATATTCTGTGGCATATTCATGTGGACCACATAGCGCACATTGGATTTGTCTATACCCATGCCAAATGCAATGGTGGCCACCATGATTTTGACTTCGTCTTTGATGAAAAATTCCTGGTTTTTTTCCCGCTCTTCTCTCGATAATCCCGCATGGTATGGAAGGGCGGAAAGACCTGCTTCCTGTAATTTGAGCGCAGTTACCTCTACATTTTTCCGGGAAAGACAGTAGATAATTCCTGAATCCTTTTGATGAAAATCCAAAAATTCCAACAATTTTTCCATGGCCTGCCTTTTGGCAGTAACCCGGTAGGTAATATTGCTTCTGTCAAAAGAAGAAACAAACCATTTTGGAGACTTGAAAAAAAGCTTTTCGGCAATATCCTGACGGGTGAGTTTATCCGCCGTAGCCGTGAGGGCAATGAAAGGAATGTCAGAAAGTTCTTTTCTTAAATCGCCCACTTTGAGATACTCCGGACGGAAATCATGCCCCCATTGTGAAATACAATGTGCTTCATCCACTGCAATAAGTGAAAGGTTGATGGACTTCAGAAAATCGACCAAAGGATAAGCACCCCTAAAAAGCCGTTCGGGTGCAATGTACAGCAGCTTGATTTTTCCGGCTTGTATCTCTGAAGAAATATGTCTTTGTTCACTTATTCCCTGAGAAGAATTGAGAAATGCAGCAGGGATACCGTTGCTGTTCAATGCATCCACCTGATCTTTCATCAGGGAAATCAAAGGAGAAATTACCACCGTCAAACCATCTAGGACCATAGCCGGTACCTGATAGCATACCGACTTCCCTCCGCCTGTTGGCATGAGTACTATCGTATCATTTTTGTCTAGGACAGATTTGATGATAGCTTTTTGGTTACCTCTAAAATCACTATATCCAAAATATTGTTGAAGGACTTCGTTGGCTGAAAGAGTGGCGGTAGACGACATAAAGTAAGGGATTTAATGCTACAAAAGTTGACAGAACTAATTTACGAAAACAGACTTTTGTAAAAAAAATCAAGAAGGAAATTAAACGGTTAATTTTCTTTTCACGGTTTTTCGCTATAAACTCTGACATATTCCACTTCCATCCTTTGGGGCCATATATCAGGATCAACACCTTTGGCTCCACCCCAATCTCCACCTATGGCAATATTCAAAATCAGGTAAAAGGGATGGTCAAAAGGCCATTCTTCAAAATTGTTCCCTGTATTCTCAAAAGTATGGTACTGTTCTCCATCTAAATAAAAATCAATTCTGTCTTCCAACCAATCAATGGCGTAGACATGAAATTCATCAGAACAGGTCGGAACTTGAATCTGTGCACCTTTTTGAGTGCCTTTTCTATGGTTGAATGCATCGGTATGAACCGTCCCATGGATTACTCCTTGGTCATATCCGACATGTTCCATAATGTCAATCTCCCCACTTTTGGGCCATCTCCCATATTTGCTTTCTTCGGGCATCATCCAAATAGCCGGCCAGGTTCCAATACCTTTTGGAAGCTTGGCTTTGATTTCAATAAAGCCATATTGCCAAGAGGCATTGCCTTTGGTATGCAATTTTGCAGAGGAATATCCTTTTGAGTAGCTGCTGTCCTGATGGGCTTCAATGATCAACCGGCCATTTTCAACCCTGGCATTCTCAGTTTTTTCTTCAGTATAGAATTGCAACTCATTGTTGCCCCAGCCATGGTCTCCGACATCATAAGTCCATTTATCGGGGTCAGGAAGACCGGTATATTCAAATTCATCCGCCCAGATCAAGTTTTCGCTGGAATTAACCTGACAACTTAGCAGGAAACAAATGGTAATTATAGGTAATATTATAATTTTCATAAAATAAATGTTAAATAGTCTAATTGGAACGGTATTTGTTTTATATATCCTAAATTATATTTTAAACTATAAACCAATTTTGTTATGTCAATGGAACTGAAATTAAAAGGAAACTGGAACGAGATGAAAGGTAAATTAAAGGAAAAATATGGAGAACTCACAGATGACGATCTGGCCTATGCCGAAGGGCAGGAAGATCAGTTGCTTGGTAAGCTTCAGAAAAAAACCGGAGCAGCCAAAGAAGAGTTAAGTCAAATGCTCTTCGAAAAAGAGGAAGCGTAAAAATAATAGAAAGCGGCAAGAGCCGCTTTTTTTATTATTTTTGCATGGTTATCTTCCTTATTGACTGAATAGAGGTTAAACTAGTCTATTGGCTGGTTAAATATAGATTTAAGCCATCTTCGGTCTTCCGACTTCCGTCTCGAAAAGCAAAGGGAATTAGGTGACTGGCTTCAATACGGAAAATCATATTTTGCTTATATAAGAATTAACCCAAATATCCATGGCATATTATTGCAGACTCGGAAGCATCCCTCCTAAAAGACACACGCAGTTTAGGCAGCCTGACGGAAGCCTGTACAAAGAAGAACTGGTAAGTTCTAAAGGTTTTTCTGGAATCTATTCCAACTTATATCATATCCATAATCCGAACAATGTCAAATCTATAGGTGACTCTGTTTCCTATTCATGGGAACCGGCCAAAGGCTATGGTTTGAAACAAACCCATTTGAAGACAGCAGGGGTGGGAACTACAGGGAAAGATTACCTCAATGCCAGAAAAATGCTCATGATGAACAGTGATGTCATGATGGGTATCTGTTCTCCCGAGGAAAGAAAAATGGATTACTATTTCAAAAATGCAGACGGGGATGAACTGATTTATGTGCACGATGGAGAAGGAGTGATGTATTCCCAATTTGGAAAACTGGAAGTAAGACAGGGAGATTACATAGTTATACCCAGGACCACCATCTACAGATTTGAATGGAAGGAAGAGGGGCCGTTGAGGTTATTGGTGATAGAGTCCAAAGGTCCGATAGAGACAGTGAAGAGATACAGAAATGAAGTTGGGCAGCTTTTGGAGCATTCTCCTTATTGCGAAAGGGACATCCGGCCACCGGGAGAATTGAAAGTAGAGGCTGAAAAGGGAGATTATCTTGTCCAGATCAAAAAAGGAGGAATGTTACATCCTTACACTTATGGCCATTCACCACTGGATATCGTAGGTTGGGACGGTTACCTGTATCCCTATGCATTATCGATCCATGATTTTGAGCCTATTACAGGACGTATCCATCAGCCGCCACCGGTACATCAGACTTTTCAGGCCTGGGGATTTGTGATCTGTTCATTTGTGCCGAGGTTATTTGATTATCATCCTTTGGCCATTCCTGCACCCTACAATCACAGCAATATAGATTCAGATGAGGTGCTGTATTATGCCGAAGGGGAGTTTATGAGCAGAAAAGGGATTGATAGGGGTTCATTTACAATGCACGTAGGAGGATTACCGCACGGGCCACATCCGGGAACAGTAGAAAAATCCATTGGGGCAAAATCCACAGAGGAACTTGCAGTGATGTTGGATACTTTCAAGCCTTTGTCAGTAACAACTCAGGGACTGGATTTTGTGGATCCAGCTTATCCCAAGTCCTGGACGGAATAAATATATAGTATCAGAATTTGCCGTTATTAGGTTCATTCAGATATTTATCGATATTGGATATTAGGGGATATTGGTTAGAAACGAACATTTATTTGAATAGCAACCCTATTGGAAGGATAGCTTAAAGCCAAAATAAAAAAATTAGCCACAAGATTAGGGTCATTCATACCTTGAAACTTTTGGCTTGAAGTTTATATTAAAAAAATTGGAAAAAGCGATAGATTTTTCTAATCAATATCAATGAATATCAAATATCTTCCAATATCTGATCGGTAAGAATTTAACATAAGATTCAGAGATCAATATTATAGTTGGGAAAAATTTTAATGAACATCCACAATCTCCAAAATAGGCTGCCCCGTGGCACCATTGGGAAGTCGGATATTCAAGAGCATGGAAAGGGTAGGGGCAATGTCGGTCACCGTTACATATCGGGAACTTTGTCCAGGCTTGATGCCCCAGCCCATAAATACAATCGGCACATGGGTGTCATAAGTATAACCTGTGCCATGGGTGGTTCCTCTATAAGAATTGCTCAACCAGGCAGGCTCCAAAATCAGGAGCAGATCACCAGAAGCCTTGTGGTTATAGCCCATTTGTAAAAGATGTTTTCTACCTGTCACATAATCCATTCGGCGCATATCCGTTGCGGTATACACCTCTTTAATCCCTTCAAATCTAGATGAAAGCAAAAATTCCGCAAGGTCTCTTTGAATCTTTTCCGAATTTAAACCTTTTTCTTTTATCAGGTTTTGGTTTAGATAAACCTGCTCATTCGACAAACTGGAAATCCAATTTCCTTCACCATAATTGACGACACAAAAACCCCTGAGTTGGGTCAAAACAAATCGTGTGTTAAAATTCCCTGCGGGGACATTTTCGCTTTGCATATATTCCACAATATCGGCCACAGCATGGTCGGCAGTTACAAAAACTAGGTATTCATCTTTGCCATATTCCTTGTCCAGGTAATTGAAGAATTTTTCAAAGTCCCGGTCCAATCTCAGGTAACTGTCTTCCAGTTCAACAGAGGTCGGTCCAAACCGGTGACCGATATAATCAGGGGAAGAAAAACTGACTGCCAAAAGATCTGTGTCTTTTCCTTTCCCCAATTTTTCCCCTTCAATAGCCGCATAAGCCATATCCATGGTCAATGAATTGCCAAAAGGAGTGGAGGATATCAATCCAAAATTATCATTGTTTTCCCTTAAAGTAGGCAAGTCATAAGGGAAGACCGTTTTTTCCATCCCGATAAAAGGACCTTCGAATTCATTGTCATCCACAATACTCTGAACATAAGATTCTACCGGAAAAAGGGTCTCCCACTTTTGGGATAGGTACTTCTCAGCCAGTTTCTTTTCATTGAAAGATTTCACCCAATACGGTAAAGAATCATAATAATATGTGGAAGTCATGAAATCACCTGTATTGCTGTCAAACCAATACGCGTCTCCTGTATGCCCGGCAGGAAGGGATGCCCCACGGTCTTTGATGGCAATGGCTACCGTCCTTGATCTTTTGTTGGTAGAAAATCTCAATTCATCAGAAATGGTGGTGCTCAGCATATTTCTTGGGGAGATTTTGCCATTTGATGCAGAACCCCCAACAGCATTGACGGTACTGTCTTCTGCACAATAAATCATTTTGTCCAAATCCCTGACATACCAATTGTTGGAAATGATTCCGTGGGTGGAAGGTGTTGCACCTGTATAAACCGATGCATGACCGGGTCCGGTAAAAGTTGGGATATAGTTGTAATGTCCGTTTTTCATGACAAAACCCTGATCCAAAAGCCTCTTAAATCCACCCTCCGTATATCGGTCTTGGAATTTGTAAAAATACTCCTGTCTCATCTGATCGATGACGATGCCTACAACGAGTTTTGGTTTTTTTGGTGCGTCAGTTTTTACACTTTGCGAAAAGGAAGTGGTAACCATCGCGGTCGCCAACAGAATCATGATCAATCTTTTCATTATGTCTTTGTACTGTTTGGAATGGGTAAATATAGGGATTCATCTTTGGATGCCTTGTTAACATTCTGTTAAATGACCAATCCAATATAGGGAAAAGGATTAAAAATTGATGATTGGCAATTGAGTTTTGAAAACTGATTGTATATTTCAATTTCAAACA
>NZ_JBGSXS010000127.1:0-19208 GCF_041751335.1 Aquiflexum sp. | reverse complement strand
GGTCATCCCTACGGGACTGGGTGGTAGATCTATAGTTATGGTCCACAGGTTGAAACCTGTGGTTTTTATATCTGTGGTGTCTCTGGCACTTGGTGCAATGTATAAGTAAAAGTGCATCGAAATAGAACCTGTATTATTCTTTTTCCACTTTTATTTTCTACTTCTTATTTGATATGAAATAATTTTCCGTGTCAGTGATTATTCCACCGCTCTTATATAGTCGGTTTTTTTGTTTTTCAGAAATGCCATAATTTCAATTCAAATATTGACGATTATGATAAAGAATATAATTACAGGGTTATTGGTGGTGGTTTTGATACTTCCCGCTTATGCCCAAAGAAAACAGTCGAATCCCCCAATTGTCAAAAAGCCATTGACCCATGCTGCTTACGACGAGTGGAAAAGCATTACTTACAAAGAATTTACCAATGATGGGAAATATGCCGCTTACACTTTAAATCCCGAAGCAGCAGATGGTAAACTGGTTTTGATGGACCTTTCCAAAAACACCATAGATGAAGTACCTAGGGCTGAAAACATCAAGCTAAGTTGGGATAGCAGGTATTCTTTTATGTTGATCAAAGCCCAAAAAGATCTGATCAAAGAGCTGCGCAGGGAAAAGAAGAAAAAGGAGGACATGCCAAAAGACACGTTGGGAATTTACTCTTGGACCAACAAAAAACTGGAGAAAATACCTAATGTCAAATCCTACAAGATCCCTGAAAAAGTAGGAAGCTGGATTGCTTATCAATTGGAACCTGTAAGTGAAACCGAAAAGGAAAAAACAAATGGGATTGGACAGGAAGATTCTGAAAAAGCCAAACCCTCACGTAAGATATCTGATGAAAACGGATTTCCACTGGTTTTGACTAACTTGGAAAATGGTCAACAAATGACCTTTGGTTTTGTAAAAGAATACATATTTGCCAAGAATGGAGAAGGTTTATTGTTTCATTCGTCAGGTGATAATGGAGAACTTCAACCGGGAATTTACTGGTATGACCTAAAAGAAGAAAAGTTACTGTCCATTTTTGAAGCCAATAAAAAACATAAATTCAAATATCTGAGCATAGATGATTCAGGTTCCAAAGTGGTATTTATCGCAGACTTGGACACTACCAAAGCCTTGGTGAGAGAGCCAAAAATGTATTATTGGGACAAATCCCAATCGGCTGCTTCCTTATTGGTAGACAAAAATACTGCTGGAATCCCCGAGAAATGGTTGGTATCCGAAAACTTCAACCCTTATTTTTCAAAAGACGGCAGTAAACTATTCTTTGGGACCAATCCACTACCCATTGTCAAGGATACTGCTTTGTTGGCTGAAGAAATAGTTAATGTGGAAGTCTGGCATTGGCAGGATGATTATATCTATCCTGAACAAAATGTAAGAGCAGACAGAGAGAGAAAACGAAGCTATTTGGCTGTATTGCATTTGGATAGCAGGAAGTTGGTTCAATTGGGTAATGAAAAAATGTCCGATATTAATGTAGGGGAAGAAGGAAATTCCAAATACGCGTTGGGCAAAGATGATCGGGATTATAGAGTAAGCCGCACTTGGGACACCGGAGGGGCGCATGATTTATATATTGTGAATGTGTCTGATGGCAGTTCGAATCTGATTGAAACAGGTGTTCAGGGTTCTTCCAGGATATCACCTGCCGCACAGTATGCTTACTGGTTCAGTAATCCTGATACTGCTTGGTTTGCACATCATATTGCTTCCGGAAAAACATTGAAATTGACTTCGGATATGGGTATTCCATTTGCCGATGAGGAAAATGATGTACCGGATTATCCTTCTTCATACGGTCTGGCAGGATGGACCAAGGATGATGCAAGGATTTTGATCTATGACAAATATGATATCTGGTCCTTTGACCCACAGGGAAAAGATGACCCGATTAACTTGACCAAAGATGGTAGGGCTAAAAAGCATACCTATCGTTATGTCGATCTAGACAGGGAAAAACAATACATTGATCAGGATGAAGTGATGCTATTGACGGCTTTTGATGAAAAAAGTAAATCATCAGGATATGTCAGGTATTCATTAAAAGACAGGAAACTTGATCCTTTGGTCATGAGTGCGCACCGATATGGTGGAATTCAAAAAGCCAATGACGCTGACCTGTATCTTTATACAATGGAAAACTTTCAGGAATTTCCCGACCTCTATGTGGCAGATATGAAATTTTCCAAACCAAAGAAAATCTCCGAAGCCAATCCCCAACAAAAAGATTACAAGTGGGGAACAGCTGAATTGGTTTATTGGAACTCTTTGGACAATATACCTTTGGAAGGCATTCTTTACAAACCTGAAAATTTTGATCCCAGCAAAAAGTATCCTATGGTGGTGGTTTACTACGAGCGTTTTTCTAATACCATCCATCAGCACCACAAACCTGAACCTATCCGTTCATTGGTCCATCGAACCATGTATGTGAGCAATGATTACCTGATATTTGTTCCCGATGTGGTTTATAGTACAGGCTATCCTGGTGAAAGTGCCTTCAATTGTATCATTCCCGGAGTCAGCCATTTGATATCCCAAGGTTTTGTGAACAAAGATAGAGTTGGTATTCAAGGGCACAGTTGGAGTGGTTATCAGACAGCCTATATTCTAACTAGGACCAATATGTTCCGTGCAGCTGAGGCAGGAGCTATTGTAGCCAATATGACAAGTGCTTATGGAGGAATCAGGTGGGAATCAGGAAGGGCAAGGATGTTCCAATACGAAAAAGCACAGTCAAGATTAGGGGTTAGTTTATGGGATAATCCCTTGCCTTATATTGAGAATTCCCCTTTGTTTTTTGCCAATAAAATTGAAACGCCCATACTCTTGTTGCACAATGATGCAGATGGTGCTGTGCCTTGGTATCAGGGAATAGAAATGTACCTCGCTATGAGAAGACTTAATAAGCCCACTTGGATGCTGAATTATAACGGAGAACCTCATTGGCCTGTTAAAAGAGAAAATCGCATTGATTTCCAGACTAGGATGATGCAGTTCTTTGACCACTATCTTAAAGATGCTGCGATGCCAGTTTGGATGGAGCGAGGAGTTCCTGCGATTGAAAAGGGAATCTATCAGGGATTGGAGCTTGTCGGGGATGTGGATGGTGTTTAGGATTGTTAATTGGTTTCCTGTAGGATACAGATATTGATATATACCTTCCAGTCGAAATACAGGGACCTAGGAGAGGTTTAATTACCCAAGCCGGGGAAGTAGATTTCTCCTGCCGTCGACAAGAGAGAAGTCTTTATCACCATAGAACCAACAAAAGTGTTCAAGACTTAAAAGCTTTGTCTTGTCAACTCGATCCCGACAACTGTACGGGAGATAGGTCTAATACCCTGATTCGGAGCAACAGATTTCTCCTGCCGTCTAAATGACAAAGGAGAGGCCTTTAACAAAATTGGCCTACTAATTACATCAATCCTTGGATATGACAACCGGTTTTTTTATTCTTTGGAAAAAGGCTATTTTGAGACCGTCAACCACTTACCTATATGAAAAAATCAATACTTGTTTTATTCCTAACAGTTCTCCTGTTTCCTGTTTCACCATTTGCCCAAGTAATGCCTTCACCTGACCGGAAGGAAGGGGAAGGGCCTTATGATAAGCTGATCATTAGGGGTGTGACTTTGGTCGATGGTACAGGTGCACCTCCTATCGGTCCTGTGGATATTGTTGTTGAAAGAAATAAAATCGCGGAAGTTAGGGTGGTAGGTTATCCCGGATTGCCAATCAAAGAAGAAAGAAGACCTAAGGCTGGTCCTAATGATAAGGTTATGGACTTGGAAGGTCACTATTTGCTTCCTGGTTTGATTGATATGCATGGTCATATTGGTGGAGCTGGCCAAGGTACTCCTGCGGAGTATGTTTTCAAGCTTTGGATGGCGCATGGCATTACCACGGTCAGAGATCCATCTGCTGGGAACGGCCTGAATTGGGTGTTGGAGCACAAAAAGAAATCTGCTGCAAATACCATCACTGCACCGAGACTTCTGGCCTATACCAGTTTTGGACAAGGTGCGACAAAACCGATAACGAATGCTGCCGAAGCCAAAGCTTGGGTAAATGAAAATGCAAAAAATGGTGCAGATGGGGTTAAATTTTTTGGAGCCAAACCGGAAGTGATGCAGGCAGCATTGGAAGAAAATAAAAGAATAGGTTTAAGGTCTTCCATGCATCATGCCCAGATGGATGTGGCAAGATGGAATGTGCTGAATTCAGCAATGGCAGGCTTGACCACGATGGAACATTGGTATGGATTACCGGAAGCCTTATTGGTCGACAGGACTATTCAGGATTACCGTTTGGATTACAATTACCAGAATGAGCAACATCGATTTGCAGAGGCAGGGAAACTTTGGAAACAGGCAGCTCCACCTTACTCTGATCATTGGAACAAGGTTATGCAGGAACTGCTTGATCTGGATTTTACAATTGATCCTACTTTTAATATCTACGAGGCCAACCGTGATCTGATGCGGGCAAGGAGGGCAGAATGGCATGAGGAATACACCTTGCCTTCTTTGTGGAGGTTTTACAAGCCATCCAGAGAATCCCATGGTTCCTATTGGTTTGATTGGACTACCGAAGAGGAAATCCAATGGAAGGAAAATTATAGAATCTGGATGACCTTTATCAATGAATATAAAAACAGAGGCGGTAGGGTTACCGCCGGTTCTGATTCAGGGTTTATCTATCAACTCTATGGATTTGCTTTTATCAGGGAATTGGAATTGCTCAGAGAAGCAGGTTTCCATCCTTTGGAGGTTATCAGGTCTGCTACTATGTACGCATCTGAAGCATTGGGCATGGATAAGGAAATAGGAACTGTAGAAGTAGGGAAACTCGCTGATTTTGTGATACTCGAAGAAAATCCACTTCAAAACCTGAAGGTTCTATACGGTACTGGTGCCATCAGAATAGGCGAAGACAACGAACCAATCAGGGTGGGGGGAGTTAAGCATACAGTGAAGGACGGAATTGTCTATGATGCCAAACAACTCCTTGAAGATGCCCGTGTCATAGTCCAACAGCACAAAGCTCGAGAAGATGCTATGAAGTTGAAGCAGCCGGGATTGGATTGGTAATTCGGGGAAGCGAGAGATTAGAGGCGAGAAGCGAGATGCGAGAGATTAGTGCCAAAGCCTGCCCCGAGTATCGGGGAACCAAGAGTCAAGAACCAAGAATAGAGGATACTGTTGATTCTTTGATAATTGAATGCAATAACCATTAAATAAGACTTCTCCTTGTCATGTCGACGGCAGGAGACATCTGGCGAGAAGAGTCAAGAGTCAAAGATCCGAGAGGAGACGAGAACTGAGAATTTCCTGTAGTAGTGTCAATAATCACCAACCAGTTAAATAAACTCTGAGAAAACAACCAACCTCAATTTCTTGGTACATTGTACATCGTACTTTGTGCTAAATCCCACAAATTTCGTACAATAAGACATGCCCCACATACAACTCAATAACATCAAACTCTTTTACATCAAAGAAGGTGAAGGAAAAGAAACCATTGTCTTTTCTCATGGACTACTTTGGAGTCATAAGATGTTTATGGAACAAGTAGAATTTTTGAAAAAAAGGCACACTGTTATTGCCTATGACCATAGGGGCCAAGGTCAATCAGAGGTGAATGACAGCCCTATCGATATGGATATTTTGACTGAGGATGTGCTTGAATTGATAGATAAGTTAGTTGGCCATCCGGTTCATTTTGCGGGTCTGTCAATGGGTGGATTTGTAGGAATGCGATTGGCTGCAAGGTATCCGGAGAAAGTTAAAAGCCTAATTTTGTTGGAAACCTCTGCTAATTCTGAGCCAGTAGAAAATCTTCCTAAGTACAAGTTTTTGAATGGGGTTGTGAAAATGTTCGGTGTAATTCCGATGATCGCCTCTAAGGTGATGACAATTATGTTTGCGCAGAGTTGGTTGGAAAATCCCAAAAACAAGGATTCGCACAAAAAATGGATTAAAGAATTACAGTCCAATAAAAAATCAATTACCAAATCAGTGGAGGCTGTGATTTACAGAAAAGGAGTGGAGGAAGAAATCCGAAATATCAAATGCCCCACTATGGTAGTTGTAGGAGACGAGGATGTAGCTACCAAACCCGAGAAAGCCAAATTTATACAAATGGCCATTTCCTCTGCCACGCTCCATATGGTGCTTGGGGCAGGGCATAGCAGTTGTATCGAAAAGCCTGAGGAAATAAACAGGTTGATAGGCGATTGGTTGGTAAAATTCTAATCCACCAAAAAATAATCAGAAGTTTTTTTGAAAATAAGTCGGATTTGGTAAACCTTTTCTTAATTTTGTATGTATATACATTTAATACTTAAACATTATATATTCATGAGGCTTGAAGAGGCGATTAAGCAGAAAGAATTTACAGATTCCTATAATAAGGCAATCGTTAATTTACATTATACCCAGAGTTATCTGGTGACAAAACAGAGTTGTCTTTTCAAACCCTTCGGCCTTTCACCAGAACAGTATAATGTTTTAAGGATTTTGAGAGGACAAAAAGGAAGTCCTATTACCGTCTCATCTATACAAGATAGAATGCTCAATAAAATGTCCAATGCTTCGCGTTTGGTGGAGAAACTTAAACAAAAAGGAATGGTAGTCAGGGAGGAATGTCCTACAGACAGAAGACAGGTTGATATTCTGATCACCGAAAAAGGAATGGATGTTCTTAGTCAGTTGCATAATCAAATGCATGAATTGAACAGGACCCTTGTCCAATTGAATGGAGAGGAAGTAGATCAGTTAAATGATTTGTTGGATAAACTAAGAGGCTAAAAAAAATTTAAACAAATAAGTGTATATACACTTAATGTAAATACAATTTAAAATCAAAAAACAAATAAACTATGAGTACTGCAACAACAACAACTACAAAATGGGCTATTGACCCAACACATTCAGAAGTTTCTTTTAAAGTTAAGCACTTGGTGATTTCAACGGTTACAGGTTATTTCAAATCTTTTGAAGGTTCGGTTGAATCAGAATCAGATGATTTCGATGGAGCAAATATTTCTTTCTCTGCGGATATCGCAAGTATTACTACCAATCAGTCAGACAGAGACAATCATTTGAAGTCAGCTGATTTCTTTAATGCAGAGAAATATCCTCAAATGTCATTCTCCGGTATTTTGAAAGGAAGTACTTTGGAAGGAGAACTTACGATAAAGGACGTTACTAAAACATTATCATTAGATGTTGATTTTGGAGGTGTAGTGGAAGATCCTTATGGACAAACCAAAGCGGGATTTGAAATTGAAGGTAAGATCAGCAGAAAGGAATTTGGATTATTATGGAATGCCGTCACCGAAGCAGGAAGTGTCGTAGTAAGTGACCATGTAAGAATAATAGTAAACGCTCAAGTAATTAAGCAATAGTTCCTAAAGACCTTTGGGGTTTTTAATACCCTGAAGGTCTTTTTCCTTAACAGAAGTTTACATCACCAATATTATCAAAAACTGACTTAAAAAAACCGAGATAATTTCTTAAATAATACGAGAGGGATTTCTTTAAGTCAAAAAACCATTTCCCATATTCACTTATTACCATTTAACCAGTAACTTAATTTCAATAAAACACCAAAATCATGAAGGCACTGATAACCGGAATTCATCATATAACTGCCATAGCAGGAAATCCCCAAAAAAATGTCGATTTCTATACGGGTATTTTGGGATTGAGAATGGTCAAAAAGACCATCAATTTCGATGCACCAGATGTTTATCATTTTTATTTTGGTGACGAACTCGGAACTCCAGGAACAGTTTTTACGACTTTCCCCTTTGATGGAGCGAGGAAAGGAACCAAGGGTACAGGTGAATTGACTTATACGGCTTTTTCAATTCCCCAATATTCTTTGTCTTTTTGGATAGATAGATTGGCGAAATATAATATAAATACTTCTACTCCCTTAAGCCGCTTTGGAGAAAAATTGATCCGTTTTGAAGATCATGATGGCATGGGTATAGAATTAATTGCCAATGACAGTGATTCCAGAAAAGGTTGGACCTATGGTAATATCCCTTTGGAACATTCTATTAGGGGATTTTATGGAGTAACATTGAAACTTAAAGCAAAAGACTTAACAGAAAAGTTACTTACCCAATTTATGAATTACAAATTCATTGCCGAAGAAGAAGGAAGGTTTCGATATGGTACTAAAGGTGAACCTGGGGATATTGTAGATATTGTTTTGGACAAGAATGGCCGTCAGGGAATTCAAAGTGCAGGTTCTGTTCATCATATTGCATTCCGTACGGATAACACTTCCACGCAATTGGAAATTCAAAAAATATTGATTGAGAATGGGTACCAAGTCACTGAGGTAAAAGATAGGAATTATTTTAAATCCATTTATTTCAGAGAACCTGGGGGAGTCTTATTTGAAATTGCTACGGATGAACCTGGGTTTGCCATAGATGAGGATGAATCACATTTGGGTGAATTATTGAAATTGCCTGAATGGGCTGAACCACAGCGGGAAAAAATAGCTTCAAGATTGGCAAAAGTGAATTTAAATATTGAAAGTTTTGCGTAAGATGAAAACAGCAGGAAAAGCTTTGGAAAAGGCCGAAAAAGTCGCCATTATGATCCATGGTCGTGGTGCCTCAGATGAGAGTATACTAAGTTTGAGTGACCATCTCAATCTTGAAGGTTTTGCACTAATTGCACCTCAAGCGCCAGGAAACACTTGGTATCCCTACAGCTTTATGGCTACTGATTCCAGCAATGAACCGGCATTCTCAAATGCCATAAAAATGCTTGATGGTGTCGTCGAAGATTTGGAGTCCAAAGGATTCAAATCAGAGCAAATCTTTTTTATAGGTTTTTCTCAAGGAGCTTGTCTTTCATTGGAATACGCAACCCAACATGCAAAAAAATACGGCGGTGTGATTGCCTTTACAGGTGGGTTGATAGGGGAAAAATTGAATAGAGACAAATACAAAGGAGATTTTGGTGGGACCAAAGTTTTCATTGGATCCAGTCACAGAGACATGCATGTTCCTTTGAGCAGAATTGAAGACTCTACTGAGTTGATACAGAAAATGGGAGGTAATGTTAAGACATTGATCTTTGAAGATGCAAATCATACCATCCGACAGGAAGAGTTGGAATGGGTGAATGAAAATATCTTACAATAAATATTGATAGCTAAACCAACAAGGAACCTGACCAATTTTATGGTCAGGTTTTTCTTTTTTCACCAACCGATTAATTGCTTGAAAAAGAACTAATTTAGAATTGTTAAAACCATCTTAATATTTATAAGTTTTAGTTTTATAATGAACAATCAATACCTCAAATTCCTTGAAACACTTTCCGAAAACAACAATAAAACCTGGATGGATACCAATAGAGATTGGTATTTGAAAATCAGGGAGAGTTTATTGGCAGATGTGGAGGTGATATTACACGCCATTTCCCAATGGGAACCTGAACTTTCCGGTTTTAAAGCTAAAGATTGTGTTTTTAGGCAAAATAGGGATGTCAGGTTTTCGGCAAACAAAAATCCATATAAAACCAATTTGGCAGCTTATTTTTCAGTGGGTGGTAAGAAATCCTCAGGACCGGGATATTATCTTCATATTCAGCCGGGACAAAGTTTTATTGCAGGTGGGATTTGGATGCCACCAGCTGATGTTTTGAAAAAAATAAGACAGGAAATTGACTATTCCGGAAAAGAATTGCAATTCATTCTTGAGGAATCTAATTTTAAAAAAACTTTCGGTGGTTTGAAGGGTGATACCCTCAAGACCAGTCCGAAAGGTTATGATTCGGACCATCCATATATTGAGTTTTTAAGATTTAAGTCTTTTATTGTTTCTACCCCTTTAAAAGACAGTATGATAGCTGATGGTTCATTCAGGAAACACACCATTGGAATTTTTAGGCAAATGAAACCATTTCATGACTTTTTGAACAAAGCCACTGAAGAGGTAAATGATGGGGATGGACTTTTATGATCTAATGATTAAAAATCATCCCAGGGCACATTGTCAAAGATTCCGGTGATGGCACCAAAACCTACCAACATTAAAACCAAAATAGTAATACCTATCCCCACAGCATACCAAATGAGTTTAGCTTTGGCCCAATTGGATTTATTGGGGTTTCCTTGCTTATCGACAGCCCATACTATCAGCATGATGAAACCAATCAAAGGGATGTTTGTAATCAAAATGGTCAAAAACCACTCACCTGTATTAATAGGTGGATGTTTGAATTGCTCATTGAAATCCATAGTTTTCTGGGGTTGGGTTTGTCAATAAATCCTTTACTTCAAAACTATATTCACTGACTGCAAAGTTTTCTGTATTGAAGGGATCAGTTTGTATAAATGAGATTTTGATGGTTTTGTAATCGTTGATTTTTGAGTAGCCTATGGCGTATAGTTCAGCACATTTACGGGCAGTATTTTCTTCGCTAATTTTAAGGGAAGCGCTTTTTCCGTTGTGGAGCCGCAATTCGATGGTACTTTCATTTTCTTCGTTTACTATGATTTTTGATACCATGACTTCTGCTCCTTCAAATTCTCCGAGAGTCAAGATCTCAGGGGAAGGGAAATAACCTTCTCCTGCCATTCTGTTAAATCCCCATAGCATGGCTTTCATTACTTTTTCTCCATCACAAGAGGCCAGAGAAATACAAAGTAGAAGAAGGAATATAAGAGATGGTTTTTTCATTTTGTTTTGCACACAAAAGGCTTGACAGAGCAAGCCTTTTATAGTAAATATGAACATTACCGAAATGGCCTGCAACTTATTGAATTGACGCTGTTTTTGTTTCTTCTTTAATTTTCACCCTTAATATAAAATCACTGAGTACATTCATATAATTGATAAATGCATCATAAGGGGTGTCATAATGGCTGAAGTATGAGTGGACAGCGCCATCAGAAAAGAACTTGGTGCACATATAGTAAAAATGATCAGAGGTTTGAAGGTAATTCCAGTCTCTTTGGATTTCCTCATCATCAATTTTAGCAACCCTATCTTCCATTTCATAAAGCTTTGCAAAGGCCTCGTTTTGGAGGTCATTCCCTAGCCAAGCGGTCAGATCCCGCTCCTCATCTGCCCAGGATATTGGAATTGGCACATGTATTTTGGAAATTGATTTTGCATGTTTCACTACCTCCGATGGGGTAGAAAAGCTATAATTGGTATGTGTAAATACAGCGCTTGGCAATGCTCTCATAAACTCAAAAATCCCTGTTTCAGCCCATTGATGTTCACCAAAAGTTTCATAATCCATAAATAGGTTTATGACTTCCTGCTCCCTTGGCAAGGCATTTATCCAATCCACAAATTTTTCGGTAGTCAATGGGTAATCAGACCAAGTCTTGTTGCTGAATCGAAAAGCGATATCATCACTTAACTGAAAATTTTTCAACAATATTTTCAAATTGGGGTCTATCGAATTTTCGTAAAGAAAGTTTGGACTTTTCCATCCCAGAATGTGTTTGGCTCCTTCAGTAAGCATTCCTTCAAAACCCATTTCTGCAACCATACCGCCAATCTTGTCAGAATAGATCAATTCGGTATTTCTAAAAACTTTTGGTTCATAACCATTGAAATGTTTTTTGATTTTTGCTCTATGGTTGTTGACCATTCTTTGAAACTCAGTTTTACTTTTGAGTGAGCAAAGTGCATGGGAATCAGTTTCATTTAAAAGCTCAACATGTCCTGTTGCTACTAGTTTTTTAAAGCTTTCCAGTACATCTGGTGCAAAGGCTTCAAATTGATCCAGACAAACACCGGAAATAGAGAATGACACTTTAAAATTGCCATTATAATGATTGATGAGTTCCAAGAGCAAGGCATTCATTGGCAAGTAGCATTTTTGGGCTACTTTTCTGATGATGCTTTTATTGCTGTAATCATCCCAATAATAATGATCTGCGCCAATATCAAAAAAACGATAGGGCTTTATTCTTAGTGGCTGGTGAACCTGAAAGTAGAAACAAATAGTTCTCATGGCTGTTGTTTGTGAAGTTTATCGTAAACGGTTACTAGTTTGGCAGCTACATGCTCCCATTTTAATTTTTTAAGTTCTTCGCTGCCCAATTCCCTGAACATCTTAGATATACTGTCATAATGGAGCAATCCAAAAATGGCATCGGCCATGGCATCTACATCCCAAAAATCAACTTTGATTGCATTTCTGAGTACTTCAGCAACACCGGATTGCTTTGATATAATGACAGGAGTATTATGTCGAACAGCTTCCAAGGGAGCAATACCAAACGGTTCAGAGACAGAAGGCATAACATACACATCACTGATGGCATACATATCATCTACATCTTTTCCTTTAAGGAAGCCTGTGAAGTGGAATTTTGTACCCATTCCCAATTCTGCAACCCTTTCAATCATTCTATTGAGCAGATCTCCATTTCCTGCCATTACAAACCTTACGTTCGGATCTCTATCAATTACCTTCTTTGCTGCTTCCACAAAGTATTCGGGGCCTTTTTGAAAAGTTATTCTTCCCAAAAAGGTTACAATTTTCTCTGGAACATTTTTATGAACACTTGATTTGATAATACTTGCGTCGAGCACAGCATTATGCAAAACGCTTACTTTATCAGGGTGAACACCATATTTTTCGATGACTACTTTTCTTGTAAGGTGACTAACTGCCACCACATGGTCAGCTGCAAGCATCCCCGCTCTCTCTATGTCATATACAGGCTTGTTCACTGATTCTCCCGAACGGTCAAATTCAGTTGCGTGGATATGGGCTACAAGGGGTTTTCCGCTGATTTCTTTGGCTGCGATACCTGCAGGATAAGCTAGCCAATCATGCGCGTGAATGACATCATGATCCTTAGATTTTGCAATCTGCGCAGCTACCAAGGCATATCTAGCTACTTCTTTCATCAAATCCTGGCCGTATTTTCCGCTAAATTCAAATTTGTTTGAAAAAACACTTTCATCAACATCAGTACGGTCGTGTATGGCATAATCAGTGTATTTTTTAAATTCATCAGGGCCTAGATAAGGAACCAAAAAGCTACTTACTTCCAGATAGGTAAGGTTTTTCCATATTTTCTTGAATTTCTTCTCTCTATAATCAATGACCACATCACTCGCATTGACAAAATCTGCGAGGGGTTCTTCGTCACCCCATAATTTTGGCACAACAAAAATGATGTCCTGTTTATGGTGTACCAACCCCTTGACTAAGCCATAACAGGCAGTACCCAATCCTCCTGAAATATGTGGTGGGAATTCCCACCCAAACATTAAAACCTTCATAAAAGCAGATTAAACTTTATCCAATATATACATCATTCTTAATAATTCTCCAATACTCCAAGCTTGGGAAATTGCGCCTTTTGGTCTATGCGGAGGATCTCCATCGTAGATTTCAGCCACTGTACCGACACCATATTGTGTCATCACGCCATCAAAGGACTGAATGATTTTTTCAACGAAGTGTTTCCCTGATTTTCCATGCAGCTTGAGGTATCCTTCCACAAAATTCCCCAAAAGCCAAACCCAAACAGTACCATTATGGTATGCAATATCCCGGGTGAACGGGGTCCCATGATAATAACCCTTGTATCCTGGATCATCGGGAGAAAGGGATCTTAATCCCCTTGTCGTCAATAATTTGGATTTCACTTTTTCCAGAATACTATCCATTTGACTTTCCTCCAATGGAGAATATTTTAAGGAAGTTGCAAAAACCATATTTGGTCTAATAGACCAGTCTTTATAATTATCATTTACATAATCGGCCAAATATCCTCTTTCTTCATCCCAGAAGGTGTCTACAAAAGATTTTTTAACTTTTTCTGAAAGAGATTGGATTTCTTTGTCACCCGCAAGTTCTGAATAAAAACAAAGTGCATTGTACCATAGCGCATTGATTTCAACGGGACAACCGATTCTTGGCGTTACAGGGCCATCAGTGTTTACAGCGTCCATCCAAGTCAATGCCACTCCTTCTACGCCGCCAAACATCAACCCATTCTCCAGCATGTGGATATTATAATCTGTCCCTTGACGGAATCCATCAATGATTCCTTTCATTTTATCCAAATACTTCTTTTTGATGGTTTTAGTGTCTCCTGTAAAAACAATGTATTGTTGAAGAGACCAGAAAAACCACAAAGGAGCATCCATTGACGTGGAATTTCTCATTACCCCACTGCCTACATTTGGGAAGAGTGGCCCATTAAGGTCTGCGACCATCGTATCCATTATCTCCAAGAAGGTTTCTTTATCTCCCTGAGTCAAGGTTAGTCCTGGTGCTGAAACAAAAGTGTCTCTTCCCCACCATCCAAACCAAGGGTATCCGGCGATAACGTGTGTTTTTTTATCCCGTTTTTGGATAAACTGTCCTGCAGAATTTTTGAGGCAGTTAATGAAATTATTCCTTGGTATCCGCCTCGCTAGTTCTTTTTCAAAAGCTTTTTGTCTGGTACCAGGGTCGGCTTCTACAAGGCCTGCTGAGAAAATTACCGATTCACCCTTTTGGATATCAAATTCAAAATATCCTGGAACAAATAAATCCTCTTGATAATCATACCCCCGTTCCCTTTCCATGATGTATTCTATATTAAAATACCAATCTGGTTTTGAAACGAACTCATTTTTTTTGGAAAGTTGTAGGTAAAGGGGGGTATATTCAGGGTATAACTGAAATTTTACGCCATTTGGTAGTTTTGAAAATTCTTTATTGATCCTATTGTTTTCTTTGGAAAGATTATGATAGCCTCTGAATGCTAAAAATGGGCTGATTCTTATTTTGGTCGGTGAATGGGCATCCAACAAGGTGTACCTAATCATAACCCTGTCTCGATTGGTGTCAAGGATAAGCTCTTTTTGTAACAATACTCCTCCAACACGGTATGTTAATTTTGGGATAGGCTCAGAATCGAAATCTTCCAAGTATTTATGCCCTCTTGGAGAGTAATTGCCAGGAAACTTACTGATACCCAAATTAAAATTTGCCCCTCTCTGGATCACCGTTTCATGGACAGTGGACAACATGACATGCAATTGCTCATCAATTTGGGGCTGTGGAGCCACCAAAAGGCCATGATACTTCCTGGTGTTACATCCAATGATAGTGGTACTGGTGTAGCAGCCCCCCCTATTGGTTCTGATTATTTCTCTGTCAAGGGAGTAATTTAGGTTGATTAATTGGGTTTTGTCAAAATGGATATAACTCATTTGGTTAAAAGTTTTGAGATTTCCATAAAAATACTTTTTTGATACCGAAAGAAAAACTTATTGCATAAAAAAAAAGGTTATTGGAACATAACCTTTCATTTTATCCAAAATTAGTATCGGATGCTTTCTTTTTGCAATTCCTCAAAGTTTTTGAGTGATTCTTCAAACTTTGTCATGTACAACTGCACAAACTTCAGATTGACAGGCTTGACCTTTGGGAATTTGGGCGAAGCTTTGAATAATGTATACATTGCCTTTCAAATTTTAATTTTAACCACTTATACAAAATTTATGCCATTTGGGTTCATTATTAGTTCTTAAAATAAGAAAACCCCTCTCGGCGAGAGGGGCTGAGGGTGGAAGACCGGGTTCGAACCGGCGACCTCTGGATCCACAAACCAGCGCTCTAACCAGCTGAGCTACAACCACCATATTGAAGTTACATTCCAAACTTTTCTGGAATGGACTGCAAAGGTAATGTTTCGCTTTTTCCTAAGCAATACTCATACCTGTAATTTTCTTGAAAATTTTAATCGATGTCCCTTCTGCTCTTCATGAAATGTTCCATTTTCGAACGCCAAGTGTCCCGAAACAACCGTGTGGGTTACTTTTGACTTAAATGTATGTCCCTCAAATGGGGACCAACCACATTTTGAAAGCACGTTGCTTTTTTCTACTGTCCAAGGGCTGTCAAGGTCAGCGATCACTAAATCAGCATGGTATCCTGGACGAATATAACCTCTCTTGTCTATTTCAAAAAGAATAGCAGGATTATGGCACATTTTTTCAACAATTTGATCCAGTCTGATTTTTCCCTGATGGTATAGGTCAAGCATGGCCACCAAACTGTGTTGTACCAAAGGCCCCCCAGATGGAGCGGATAAATATGATTTATTTTTCTCTTCTAAAGTATGGGGTGCATGGTCTGTGGCAATGACATCTATATGTCCGTCCAAAACCCCCTCTAAAATTTTATCTCGATCATCAACAGTTTTAATAGCCGGATTCCATTTTATGAAATTTCCTTTTTCTTCATAATCATCTTCTGAGAACCACAAATGATGGATACAGGCCTCAGCAGTGATTCTTTTTTCTACCAAAGGTAGTTTTTTGTCAAAAAGCCCCACCTCTTTTCCGGTACTGATATGTAAAACATGGAGTCGGCTGCCATATTTTCTAGCAAGGTCTACCACCTTTTTTGAAGCATCATAACAAGCCTCGGCGGATCTGATTTTTGGATGGTATTTTACTGGAATATCATCTCCGAATTTCGCTTGGTATTTTTGGAGATTTGCTTTTATGATATTATCATTTTCACTATGGGTAGCAATGATCATCTTGCATTCAGAAAAGATCCTGTCCAGACTTTCAGGATTGTCCACGAGCATATTTCCTGTGGAGGAGCCCTGAAAAACCTTAATCCCACATACATTTTCAGGGTCAACCTTCAGGATCTCTTCAATATTATCATTGGTAGCTCCAAAGAAAAAAGAGTAGTTGGCCAATGATTTTTCGGAAGCTATAGAGAATTTTTCTTCCAAAAGTTCCAAAGTGGTAGCTTGAGGAACTGTATTGGGCATTTCCATATAAGAAGTAATACCCCCTGCTACAGCCGCCTTGCTTTCGGTATAGATATCTGCTTTATGTGTCAATCCTGGTTCCCTAAAATGCACCTGATCATCGATCAATCCCGGAAAAATATATTTGCCGCTGGCATCTATGGTCGTGTCTGCCTCAAATTCAGACAGGTCTGTACCTATATTATAAAACATACCGTCTTTGATCAAAACATCAGAACGGGTTATCTTACCTTCATTCACTATATTTGCACCTGTGATTAAAATACTTTTCATTTTGCGATTGATTTGGAGAGATTTATTGACAGTTGAATAATAAGCCGCTAAGGGTCATTTACAAAAATTAACCCTTGGTTTCAGAAAATGGTTTATTTCTCACCACTTTACACAAGCTCAAAAATACTAAAACATGTCTGATAGCCTTCAAACTTTTGATAATTTTAAATTGAATAAGCAACTTTTGGATGGGGTTAAGGATGCAGGATATACCAAACCAACTCCTATACAAGAACAGGCGATTCCGCTGGTTTTGGCAGGTCATGATGTGTTGGGTATAGCTCAGACAGGGACTGGTAAGACAGCTGCCTTTGTTCTGCCATTGCTGATGAAAGTCAAATATGCCCAAGGTCAGCATCCCCGAGCCCTGATCTTGGCACCTACAAGGGAACTGGTCATGCAGATAGCTGAAGCTGTAACAGAATTTGGGAAATACACCGATCTGAGGTTTGTCAGCCTTTACGGAGGAATAGGACCAAAAACCCAAATTGAAAAAGTGCAGGCTGGGGTGGATATTATTATTTCAACACCGGGAAGATTTTTGGACCTGTACAAACGCGGCGAGATATTTACCCGAGAAATCAAAACCATGGTCATGGATGAGGCGGACAAAATGATGGATATGGGTTTTTTGGGACAGATCAGGGCAATTTTGGAAGTGATTCCAGTCAAAAGACAGAACATGCTTTTCTCAGCGACCTTTAGTGGGAAAATTGAAAAACTTTCCCATGATTTTTTGGAGTTTCCGGAGCGGGTTGAAATTGCTATGCAGGCAACCACCGCAGAAACCATACAACAGGTAAAATATTTGGTACCCAATATCAAAACTAAGATCAATTTGCTGGTTCATTTATTAGAGAATCAGGATTTTAAAAGGGTAATGATCTTCACCAAATCCCGAAAAAATGCGGAGTCGGTCTTCAGTTATCTGGAAAGAAAACATTTGGGATCTATCCGAGTCATACATGCCAATAAGGGACAGAATACTCGGATCAATTCGATGGAAGACTTCAAAGCAGGGGAGGTAAGGATATTGGTAGCGACAGATGTAGCTGCAAGAGGCCTTGACGTCAGTATGGTCAGTCATGTGGTCAACTTTGATGTCCCTTTGATTTATGAAGATTATGTGCACAGAATTGGCAGGACAGGCAGGGCCGAACAGGAAGGTGCGGCCATTACTTTTGTCAATCCTGCAGAAGAATACCATTTTGAGAAAATTGAGGAGATAATCAGGATGGAAGTGCCAACTGTGCAAATTCCCGAAGAGTTCACTGTGACCCCAACTCCATTTGAAGAACAACAGGGCTATGCCAGGGAAATAGATGGGCAGAAGAAAAAAGAGAACCCTGAATTCAAAGGAGGATTCCATGAAAAAAGGGCCCGCCCAAAACCCAATCCAAACAAAGTGGAAAAGAAACGCGGTAACAAAAATTCCAAAGCCAAAAGAAATAGGAATCAGATGAAGACAAAGGCGAAGTGGAAGAAGGGTTGATGAATTTTAGAATTTAGAATTGAGAATTGAGATTTTAGATTTACGAGTTTTAGAAATCAGGTTATGATCTCGGATCAGATTTTTTTTGGTTTAAAGATGGCATGAAGTAAAGTTGTGCAGGCCAATACATGGGTTTATTCATCTATCTAATATTCCGTCAGGATAAAAAAAACTACCTCAAACAGTTTTACATAGTTTTTACTCAATTAGGTTACATATCCAGTGAATCGGTAGCTTATGAAGGAGTAGAGCACTTGAACCGTTTTTCTCAACTCTTGTTCAGGGCACTGGCAGAAGAGTTTATCAGTATCAGTAAAGCAGCTTCACTCAAGAATCAAAAATTGGCAGTTTTTAGAAAGGAGAATTTGGTGATTTGATGGATTGGCCTTCTTTCCCATTAGGCTCAGGTTGGGATATCTTATATTTTTTTATTGGGCCATTTGTACAAAAATGGGAAAAAGTGGAAAATGCTGAATTCTTATTTGTAAATTCGTGAAAAATACACAAATATTAATTTATTAGCATGATTGAGGAATTCAACTTCGGAAACTTTTGGTCTTTTAAGGACATGCAAACCTTGAATATGACGGCGGCAAAGATCAAGTCCAAGAACAGTCAACTTGACCGCATGAA